>DATMNB010000341.1:0-19845 GCA_035569435.1 Gemmatimonadaceae bacterium | reverse complement strand
CTCCTTTCTCAAGGACGTCCCCGCCGGCACGATCCGCTTGGTGAGCTGGCTCCAAGGCTCGACCGTGATCTACCGCGGCCCAGGAAAATCAAAAGAGGTCCCCCTCTTTACAACGGGCACGACGATCTCGAGCAAAGTCATTAACATCGACCTGGACATCACAGACCAAACCGCCGATGTCGATGACGGCGGCACCCCCCGGCCGATCAAAGTCCGCGTCCTCGCCAGCGCCATCGTCTCCGTCGGCGACACCGATCAGATGATCAAAACCGCCGCCAACCGCTTCTTCTCCAAACGCGACACCGACCAACTGAGCACCCTGACCGACCTCTTGTCGAGCTCCGGCCGCCGCGCGCTCAATCTGTTGACCCACGACCAGCTGTTCTCGGCGCGGTCCGCGCGCACCGGTGCTATGCCGCTCGCTGGCGTTGAGGACGATGCCGACGACCCGTTGGCAGTCATCATCCGCAAAGCCTGCTCACGCGAACTGACCGATCTGGGCCTGATCTTCAACTCTCTCAACATCAAAGTCGTCCAGTCCGAAGTCGCCGACGCCCGCCGCCGCCAATCCGCCGCCGAGGCGCAAGCGAACGCCGACATCGTCTCCGCCCAACAAGCCCGCCGCGCCAAAGAAGCCCAACTCGATGCCGAACGCGCCATCTCCGACAAGCAACGCGAGCTCGAACAAACCAAGTCCGCCAACGCGGCGCTCATCGCGCAGGCAGACGCCAAGAAGCAGGAAGCGCTAGGCGTACAGCGCGGCGCCGAGCTCGATGCGACGCAGACGGCCCAAGCCAAAGCTGACGCCGAACGCGTCCGCATCGCCGCCGAGGCGGCAGCGCGCGCCGAGGCGATTCGGATCACCACGATCGCCGAGGCGACCGCTGAAAGCATCCGCAAGGTCAACGAGGCGATTGCCAGTGGCGGCGAGAGTTACTTCCGCTACCGCCAGATCGAGATGCTCCCAGAGGTCGCGCCGGTCATCGCGAAGGCACTCGCCAAATCCAAGCTGGTGACCATCGCGAGCGGCGGCACCGGCACCAACGGCACCGGCGCTCCGGACACCACGACGCACCAGATCGCCGAGGTCATTCGCACGGTACTCGCGGCCCAACTCGTCCAACGCGCCGGCGTCCTCGACACCCCACCGGCGAAGAACGGAGCCTAGGCGACCGGCGCCACCATCCCCGCCACCAATCGCTCGAACCGCGGATCCCCGTGCAACTCGGCAAAGTTGGGATCGATCCTGAGCCAGGCCGGCGTCACGTAAAACGGCGCACGCATGATCTGCTCGAGCATATCGAGCGCGCGGTCGCGCCGGCCGGCCGCCAGGTAGACGCGCGTCATGAGGAACTCGAAATACGGGTCGTTCCGCGCGTCCGGCGTGCGGGGCTGGTGTATGACATCCTCTCCCATCCGTATCGCCTCGGGCCCGCGACCCATGTACGCCAGGCCCAGCGCCATGAACATGCGCGATTCCTCGCTGCTCGGCCGCCCCGCGGTTCGCCGCGTCACGATGACAAGGCCGGTATCCGCATAGGCCAACATCCGCGCCCGGTCCCCACGGAACCGATACTGCTGCGCCAGAATCATGGCCCACGCCGCCGTGTCGTTGTCAAAGGCGTCCGGCCGCACCGCCAGGAGCCGCGCCTCCATCGCGCTGTCGAGCACCCATCCAAGATCCCAGTAATTGGCCACATACGCGGCCTTCGACCCGTCGTCGGCCGTCGATCGTGGGTCTCTGAGCGCCGCCCTCGCGCCCGCTAGGTCGCCCAGCTGGAGCGAGGTCATCGCCAGCCGCTCCAGAGCGTCCAACCCCGCGGGATTGAGCGCCAGCACACGCTCGACGGCGGCCTTGGCCTCCGCCGGATGACGGCGCCAGAGCGCAATGTCCCCGACTCGCAGAAGCGTCGCCGGCTCGCGCGGGTCGACGGCCGTGGCTTGCGCGGCGTGCTGGGCCGCGGCATCCCACTGCCCGAGACTCTCCTCCGCGCCCGCCAGGACCGCCAGCAGTCGCGCATTTGGACCATGGGCCAGCCCCGCCTGTGCCTCGTCGGCCGCCCGCGCGTTATCGCGCCGCACCACACCGTAATACTGGGCACGCGCGGCATGGGCCTCGGCGAGGTTGGGGGCTAGCGCCAACGCCCGAGCGCTCGCTCGATCGGCCGAGTCGGCGAGCCCGGGGTGCTCACCACCTGTGTTGAATAGGAGCTTGCCGTAGGACGCGGCCAACGCAGCCCACGCGAGCGCGAAGGTGGAATCCCGCTGAACGGCGTCGCTAAAGGCCAGGATCGACCGGTGCAGCGCCGGCGGCGCGCCGCCCTGATCGTAGAACGCCCGCCCCCGCAGGTACGAATCGTAGGCGTCGAGGTTGGACGTCGGCCCCGTCGCCAACGCCTTCTCCGCGGCAGGCGTCAACGCGACTTGCAGCGCCTGCGCCACCTTCCCCGCGATGTCACCCTGCACCTGAAAGACATGCGTCAACGGCGCGTCAAACGGCTGCGCCCACTTCTCCGCCGCGTTCCCGGCCTCCACGAGCTCGGGGCTGACCTGGACCTCGCTCTCCTTTCCCGTCTGCTTGTCCCACCGCACCTTGCCGAGCAGCAAGTACTGCACGCCAAGCTCCTGCCCAATCTGCCGCGGCGTCTTCGTCGTCCGACGGTACTGCCCCGAGCTCGACGACCCGATCACCTGCAACCCCGGCACGCCCGTCAGCTTGGCCCGCACCGCGTCCGTCACGCCGTCGGCAAAGTACCCGTCGGCCGAGTCCCCCAGATTCTCGAACGGCAACACCGCGAGCCGGATCAGCCCACCCGTGGCGGCTCCCTCCCGTCCGACGCGCGACCGCCACGCGAACAACACGCCCACACCGATGAGGAATCCGAGCCCGAGGACCGCACCTGCCGGTACCCCGCGGCGGGGCGCGGGCG
Organism: Gemmatimonadaceae bacterium; assembly: GCA_035569435.1. Classification (GTDB taxonomy): domain Bacteria; phylum Gemmatimonadota; class Gemmatimonadetes; order Gemmatimonadales; family Gemmatimonadaceae; genus DASRDS01. Next base: position 16,915 of record DATMNB010000341.1, on the reverse strand, counting down.
CTGCCACGGGCGCCGCGGCTTGCTGCAAAGCCTGGCTAAACGCATGTGCCGTCGGCCACCGATCCGCGGGCGACGGCGCCAACGCCCGGCGCACCACGGCATCGACCGCAGGCGTCACGCCCGCTCGTAGAAGCCGCGGGGACGGCGCCTCGCTCGACAGCATCTTGGCGATGACCGCTTGCGCCGACCCACCGACGAACGGCGGCTCGCCAGTGAGCATCTCGTAGCACACGGCGCCCAGCGTATAGACATCGCTCCGCGCGTCGATCGTCCGCTCGCCCGTCGCCTGCTCGGGACTCATGTACTGCGGCGTCCCGAGCGCCACACCCGTCGCCGTCAACGTCGTGTTGTCACCGCCACCAAGCGCCCGCGCGATCCCGAAATCCGCGAGCAGCGCGTCCCCACGCCGCGTCAGAAGAATATTCTCGGGCTTGATGTCCCGATGAATAATCCCCAGCTCGTGGGCGTAATCGAGACCGTCCGCGACCTCGCGCGTGATCCGCACGGCGTCATCCACCGGCAACTGGCGTTCGCGCTTGAGCCGGTCGCGCAGCGACTCGCCCTCGATGTAGGGCATCGTGAACCAGAGCTGTCCGGTCGCGGTCGTGCCCGAGTCGTAAACACCGAGCACGTGCGGATGCTGCAGTTGCGCAGCGGTGGAAATCTCGCGCTGAAACCGCTCGGGCCCCAACGTGGCCGCGAGATCGGCGTGCAGCACCTTGAGCGCCACTCGGCGCCCGTGTTTCGTGTCGCGCGCGAGGTAGACCGTCGCCATCCCGCCGCGACCCAACTCGCGCTCTAGCTGATACGCCGAGCCGAGCGCGGCCTGCAGCTGGTCCAGCTCGAGTGCGGCCACCCCTATAGTGTAGGTGTCCCCGCGCTAACTGACCAGATTCCAGCGGTGCTCGTCCCGCACCTGCCGCATGAGACGGTCGGGCGACGAGAGCGTCGGAAAGAGAAACCGGTCACTGACCCGGTTGAGCGCGATCCGGAGCAGCGGAAACCGCTCCGCCGCGGCCTCGTACACCGACGCCAGCCCGTGCTCCGACGCCAGGCGATGCCCCGCGGCCAACGCGTATCCGCGCCGCCCCATCTCCTCGTAGTAATCGATGTCCGGCGCGCCGCGCCGATAGTGCCGCGCCGCGATGTGCTCCGGAAACATCCCGCTCAACCAGAGCGCGTAGTTCCCGAGGTGCGCCCTCACGAGAAAGGCCCGCTGCGCATCCGCGCTCTCTGCCGCGCCGAGCAGCTCGGCCAGCGTGTCGTACTGCGCATCGTCCGAGTCCCCGACCCGCGTTGCGCGCTGCCGCAGCCCAAAATGCAACAGAATCGACGCGACGTAATCGGCCAGCACGCGATCCTCTTCCCCAACCGACCGCATCGCGTGCCGCACGATGACGTACGAGAACAACGCGTACGACGCGACGACCCCTTGGCCGGCCTCGATCAGCGCGGTGAGCAGCCGTGGATCATCCAACAGCCCATCCAGCCCCCGATCGCGCAACACTTCCTCGGCGCGCTCGTACTCCGCCTGCGATCCGCGGGCGACGAGCCGTAGCGCCAGTTGCGCGTCCCCGCGCCCCAACATGTGTCGAATGTTCGCCAGTATCATCATGTCTCCTTTGTACACCGCTCACATATAAAGAGCGACGACCGAATCACTGACAGGAAACTGGCAAGACACGGGCTATTAGCACTCGCTATGCCGTGCTGACAGGACGCCGTTAACGGGGCCGACTCCCCCGGTCGGCGAGCGCCTCGCCGAGATCGAACAACAACAGATCGACATGCGCGAGCTTGGCAAAATCGATCTTGCCCACCTCGTCCGTCACTCGGTGGTAATCCGCGTGCAGCCCGCTCGTGAAAAACACGATCGGCACGCCGTGCCGCGCGTAATTGTAGTGATCCGACCGATAGTAAATTTGTTCCGGATGCGTCGGCGAGTCCCACTCCCGCTTGAACACAAACGGCCGCGCCAACGCCGCGTTCACTGAGTCCACCACCACGCCGAGCGCCCGGCCCTGCCCGTTGGGCGACGCGATCGGCCCGACGATGTAGAGCGAATCAGGATTGTTGCGCCCGATCATGTCGGCGTTCACCTGCGCCACGATCGAATCCATCGGCACCGTCGGATGATCCGTGAAATACGCCGACCCGAGCAGCCCCTTCTCCTCCCCGACGTGCCACACCAGGAGCACCGACCGCCGCGGCGCCGGCGACTCCTTGAACGCCCGCGCCAACGCCAACAGCGCGACCGATCCCGACCCGTCGTCATCCGCGCCGTTGGCAATCGAATCGCCATGCTCCGCCGCCACGACCCCGAGATGGTCGTAGTGCGCGCCAAACGCCACGTACTCCCCCTTGAGCCCCGGATCATGTCCGGGCACGATCCCGACGACGTTGTACGCCATGACCGATTGGCGCACGAGGTCCACATGTCCCGTGAATCGACGCCCGGCGAGCGCCTGCGCGTGGTCGTCCGTCGGCCACCCGTGCGGCACGAGCGGCGAGCCGGCGCGCGGACGCCCGATGAGAATCATCGGCACCGGCCGCTCCCCATCGGGCACCACCTGCGGCGACGGGCCGGCGAGCGCGAGCCCGCGCCGTAACTCCGACTCCAGTTCTACCAACAGCGACGTCGACGTGCCGGCCAGCAGAACAACCACGCCCGCCGGCTGCCGCGCCAGAATCCGCTGGACCCGCGCGCTGATCGCCGACTCCGGCGCGTCGTTGACCACGACCGCGACCTTCCCGCGCACCGGCACCCGCGCCAGCTCCTCGGCCGATCCGTGCCCGACAAACACCAACGCGCCCTCGGCGCTCAGCTTGGGCGGCGCCACACTCGCCCCCAGATCCAGCAGCGGCAAGAGATCAGCGCCGGCGCCAAGCGTCGTCGTGCCGTGCGGCGTGACCACCGCGAGCCGCGTCCCCGGGCCGAGCGTCTGCCGCACGAGCGGCACCCGTTGGTAGTAGCCGTAGCCGCTGTCGCCCGCCGGCATCACGCCGAGCGCCGCCAATCGCGCCACGAGAAACGCCGACGCCCGCCGTTCATCCGGCGTCCCGGTCTCCCGCCCGCGAAACGAGTCCGACGCGAAGACCGTCAGATCCCGCCGCAGCTCGTCCGCCGTCGGCGCCCGCCAGGCCGCGGCTGTTGCCGGCGGCAACGGCGCCCGAGGCGCCACCGCTCCACCGACACATCCCACCACGCCCACCAACAGGATCCACTGAACGCGCATGCCCTAAGGACGGTGTGAGCCCGGGTCAGGGCACAGCGCGCAGGACCTCGCGGTAAACCGCCAACGTCCGCTCCGCCGTCGCCTCGACCGAGAATTCGGCCACCCGCCGCCTGGCGCCCGCACGCAGACGATCCGCCTCGGCTCGATCCGTCAGCAGCCGGGCAATAGCCATCCCGAGCGCCGCCCCGTCTCTGACCGGAGCGAGCAGTCCCGTCTCGCCGTCGACGACAACCTCCGGAATCCCCCCCGCCGCCGTCGCCGCGATCGCGCCACCAAACGCCATGGCGTCGAGAAGCACCGTCCCCATCCCCTCTTCCCGAGAGCTCAGCGTCACGACGTCCGCCGCGGCGATCAACCGATCCGCATCCGCCCGGTATCCGGCGAGATGCACCACGGCATCGAGCCCGGCCTCGCGCACCGCGTCACGCACCGCCCCGGCGAGCGCCCCATCACCCGCCATGATCGCATGAGCCTCCGGCACGCGCTCGTGCACCACGGCCATCGCCCGCACGAATGTCAGCGGGTCCTTGTGCCCCACGAGCTGCGCGACCTGCACCACGATCGGTGCGCCGGGCGGCACGCCGAGGCCAGCCACCGTCTCCTTGGATGCGGGCTCCACCGGCCGGGCGAGATCGACCCCACTCGGCACCACCGTTATTCGGTCCCGCGGGATGCCACAGTCGACCAGCACCCGCGCCACGGCCTCCGAGATCGCGATGATCGCCGCCGCGCGCGCGTACTTCCACCGCGTGCGTATCCGGAAATCCACCCGCCGCGTCACGACGAGCCGCGCCGGCGTCGCCATCGTGGCCAGGGCACCGATCGTCACCGCGTGCCCGCTATGCGCGTGCACGACATCGACGCCATGCCGCACGATCGCCGACCGGAGCCGCGCCGCGGTCGCGAGATCGAGCTCGCCACTCCCCCACGGGTCGCACGGAATCACCGGTAGCCGCTCGGCAACCGCACGCTCCGCCAGCGCCTCACCCGTGCGCGCCGCCACCAGCGACCGGTGCCCCCGCGCGGCCAGCGCTGTCGCCAGCCACAATGCCTGTCGCTCCCCGCCACGCCAACCGCGCTCCGTATCGACATGCAGCACGGTCAAGGACTTGGAGGGTGTGGGCATCGCCATGTATTCTAGCCCGCATGCCCGCTCCACGGCTCCCGGTTCGCCCGCGCATCCTTATCGTCGCCCTCGACAACCTGGGCGACCTGGTGTTCGCGTCGTCGCTCCCACCAGCCATTCGCGCTCGCTATCCCGATGCCATGATCGGCCTCTGGTCCAAGGCCTACACGGCGCCCATCGCCCCGCTCATGCCCGACCTCGACTGGTCGACCCACGCCGACCCGTTCTGGGACGCGGCGCCCGGGAGCGCCAAGGGTGATGTGTCGCCCTTTCTTCGCGCCGTCGCCGCGGTGCGACGCGCACGGTTCGACGCGGCGCTCGTGGCCTCGCCACAATGGCGCGTCGCGGCGGCGGTGGCCGCGACGCGCATCCCCGTCCGCATCGGTCAGCGCCGCAACTACAACCCACTGTTGCTGACGCACGTCCTCCCACCAGCCGACCGCTTTGGCCGACCCGTCGTCGATGACCTGGGCTCACTCCTGGAACCGATCGACGCCCGACCTACAACGCTCGCCACCTACCTCGACCCCTCGTCGCTCGAACCCCTCCGACACACCCTGCGCCAACGAGTCGGCGCCGCACCCGTCGCCACGATCAACCCGTTCGTCACCCTGGCGCCCGTCGGCATCCCGATCCCCATCTGGGTCGACACCGCCCGCGCCCTTCGCGACCGCGGCTCCACCGTCGTGTGGAGCGGCACGCCCGCCCAACTCGCGACATTGCATCGCGACGTCCCACTCGAACCCGGATGGCTGAGCGCCGCCGACCTGACCGACGGCTCGCTCCGCGCCGCCACTGCCCTGCTCTCGGTCTCCGACGTCTACCTGGGCTGCGACTCCGGCCCCCTCCACCTCTCGGCCGCCCTCGGCGTCCCCGTCGTTGGCGTCTTCCCCAACCTCACGAAACTGCCGCGCTTCGCGCCGCAGGGCCGTGGGCCCTCCACGGTCGTCACGCCACCGCCGGGCGGCACGATCACGGCCGCGACGATTCTGGCCGGCGTCGACGCCCTCCCGCGCGCCAACTAGAATTAGGCGTGCTGTATATCTGCATCCCTGCGTACGACGAAGCGGCGACAGTCGGGCTGTTACTCTGGCGCATCCGCAAGGTGTTCCAGGAGTTCTCGCGAGAGTACGAGATCGCCGTCTACGACGATGGCTCGAGCGATGCGACGGCCGAGGTGCTCAAGCCCTATCGCGACGTGCTCCCGCTCACCGTCCTCGGTGGGCAGCCGCACCGTGGGTATGGCGCCGCGGTGGACGCGCTCTGTCAGTGGGCCGCACAACGTACGCGCTACGCCCGGCGCGACGCCGCGATTCTCCTCCAAGGCGACTTCACCGATAGCCCCGAGTACCTCCCGGAGCTCGTGAAGCGCTTCGAGGGCGGCGCCGACATCGTGGTCGCCGAGCCGCCGCTCCCATCCCTCCCGACCCCGCTGCGCCGCGCGCGCTGGGCCGCCCGCTGGGCGCTCAAGCCGTTTGCCGCCGTACCGGGTGTGAGCGATCCATTCACGACCCTCCGGCTCTACCGGATCTCCGTGCTCCGCGACACCCGCAAGCGGCTGGGCGACACGCCGCTCGTCACCGCGACCGGATGGGCCGCCAACGCCGAGCTGCTCCTCAAGACCGCGCCGGCGGCTCGGCGCATCGAGGTCGTCGAATTTGCGCCTCGCTACGATCTGCGCACGCGCGCCAGTCGGGTGCGGCCGCTTTCGGAAGCGATCGCCGTCCTGCGATTTGGGCCAGTCGCGCGCGGGTTGGCCGCTGGCGCGGCTCGGACGGCGGCGACCAGGATCACGCGGGCGCCCGACACCGGCCCCGATGCCGGGCCAGGAACGAATGGGCCTGAGTCCGGCCCTGGTGGCCCGGGACGCGGCCCCTCGCCGTCACCGGATCGCGGGCCCGACACCGCTCCAGCAGGGGAGCGCGTGCGACGGGGCCGCGGGCGAGGTCGTGGCCGCTCGCGGCCGCGCCCTGTTCCAGTCGAGCCCGCTGTGGCTCAGACGTCCGAGCCAGAGAAGCGCTGACGTAGCCGTCGCGCCGTCTCGGGGCTTACGATCCGGATGATGAGGTATACGATCGCACCGGCGATGGCGACCTTGATCGCGAGGCCGACCAGAAAAAACGCCAAGCCGAGCAACGCGCCAAACAGGTGGAACGCGAACCCGAGCGCAAACATGCCGGCGAGCGCGAAGAAGCCAACTGCGAAAATGGTCCTGAGCATGGTGCGATTCTCCGATACGGTGACGACGTACTCTACGGGGCCAGGATGGACCAAGTTTCAGATCTAATCATCGTCGGTGGTGGGGCCGTCGGGCTAGCCTCCGCACTGGCAGCCAGCGACCGGGGACTCGACGTGCTGCTCATTACGGAGCACCGTCCGGGCCAAGCCTCATGGGCCGCGGCTGGCATGCTCGCCCCATCGATAGAGGAGTTTGGTAGCCGTGAAGCCGAAACGTTTGCTACCGCCGCCCGCGACCGCTTCCCCTCGTACCTGGCCGCACTCCAAGACCGCACGGGGATTACCGTCCCCCTGAACAGGACGGGGATTCTGGTCATCGGCGCTCCCTCTCCCCGCTCTACGCCTCAGCACCTCACCAAGCCGGAACTCGCCAAGTTGGAGCCCGCACTACGGGACTCCGAGGAAGCCTGGTTCTACCCGCACGATGGCGCGGTGGACAACGTCAAGCTCCTCGACGCCCTCGAGGCCGCCCTCGCCCACAGCCCACGAGTCCACCGGGTGACGGGACCAGTGCGAAGCCTGCGCGTGGACCGCGACGCCGTGACCTGTGACATGGGCAAGGCGCCCCAACTCCTCTTGGCCGCCGGTGCCTGGACCTCCCTCATCGAGGGCCTCCCACGCCCGCTCCCAATCCACCCCATGCGCGGCCAGATGCTCTCGCTTGCCGCGGCGCCGCTCACCCACGTGGTGTACGGTCCCCAAGGCTATCTGGTCCCCCGAGGCGGCACCCACACCCTGGCGGGCTCCACGATGGAACGCAGCGGGTTCGACGCGTCTACGACAGATCACGCGATCGCCGAGATCCGCGCTATGGCCAACACCCTGTGCCCGTCTCTGACAACCGCCTCGACCGCCGCAGTCTGGGCCGGACTCAGACCCGTGACCCCCGACTTTCTCCCGATCATCGGCCACGATCCCGATTACCCGTCCCTGCTCTACGCCTGCGGCCACTCCCGCAACGGGGTCCTGCTCGCCCCCCTGACGGCCGACTGTGTGGCAGCCCTGGCCGTCGGCGAGCCGTCCCCGTTCAGCCTCTCTCCGTTCACCGTAGACCGATTCGCCGTAACCAGTGAAGCCGTTTAAAGTGGTTATGCGGCCTTTCACCCGTCACCAGCCCGATCTACATTTCGGAACGCATGACTGACACGCTCTATCAGATCCGCGGTCGGCACCGGACTGAGCCATTACCCGAACGTAAGCCGTCATGGCTCAAGGTCCGGGCACCCGGTGGGTCGAACTACGTTCGGCTCCAGGGTTTGCTCCGCGAGCTCGACTTACACACGGTGTGCGAAGAAGCGCACTGCCCCAACGTGGGCGAATGCTGGGAGCACGGGACGGCGACGTTCATGATCCTGGGCGACGTCTGCACCCGCAACTGCCCCTATTGCGCCGTTGCCCACGGCCGCCCGCCGGTCTACGACCCCGACGAGCCGTACCGCGTCGCCGACGCCGTCGCGCGACTCGGCTTGCGCCACGCGGTCATTACCTCAGTCGACCGCGATGACCTGCCGGACTTTGGGTCGGGGATTTTCGCACAGACCGTGCGCTCGATCCGGGAGCGTCTGCCGGACTGCTCCATCGAGGTCCTCGTTCCCGACTTTCAAGGCGATGAGGCGGCGATCCAGACCGTCCTCGCGGCTCGCCCCGATGTCTACAACCACAATACCGAGACCGTGCCGCGCCTCTACAAGCGCGCCCGCCCCGGCGGGCGCTACCCGCGCGTCCTCGACCTCTTTCGCTTCGCCAAGCGCGTGGCGCCCGACGTCCCGACCAAGAGCGGGATCATCCTCGGCATGGGCGAGACGATAGAGGAAGTGATCGACGTCATGGCGGACCTCCGATCGGTCGGCGTCGACATCCTGACCCTCGGCCAATACCTCCGCCCCTCGGCGGACCACATCCCCCTCGACCGGTACTACACGCCGGACGAGTTCCGTCACCTGCGCGAGGTGGGCTTGGCGCAGGGATTCCGGCACGTGGAAAGCGGCCCGCTCGTGCGGTCCAGCTACCACGCCTGGGAGCAGGTCCAAGCGGCGGGCGTGTGACGCCACCATCTGCAGTGGCTCGGAAACGTGCCGAGCCGAGTGCGGTCGATACCACCCTCCACCTTGGCCTCCTCCGCTCCATGCTCCTCCAGCGCCGATTCGAGGAGCGGTGCGCCGAGGCCTATGCCCTCGGCAAGATCGGCGGCTTCTGCCACCTGTACATCGGTCAGGAAGCGACGGGCACGGGCGCCATCGCCGCCCTCCGCGACGACGACTACGTCATCACGACCTATCGCGACCACGCCCAGGCCATCGCCCGCGGCGTCCCGCCCCGTGCCGTGATGGCCGAGCTCTTTGGTCGCGCCGACGGCGTCTCCCGCGGCAAAGGTGGCTCGATGCACCTCTTCAGCCGCGAGCACAACTTCTTGGGTGGCCATGGGATCGTCGGCGGCCACATTCCCCTCGCCACCGGCGTGGCCTTCGCCATCAAGTACCGCGGCCGCGACCAGGTCTGCCTCTGTTTCTTCGGCGAGGCCGCCGTCAACAACGGCGCCTTCCACGAAGCGCTCAACATGGCTGGCCTCTGGAAGCTCCCCGTCATCTACCTCATCGAGAACAACCGCTACGGCATGGGCACCGCGCTCGAGCGCGCGTCGGCGATCAATGACATCGCCGAGCGGGCCCGCGCCTACGACATGCCGCGCGCGGTCGTCGATGGGCAGGATGTGCTGGCCGTCCGACAGGTCGTCGGCGAGGCCGTCGAGCGGGCCCGGACGGAACAGATCCCGACGCTCATCGAGGCGCGCACCTACCGGTTCATGGGCCACTCGATGTCGGACGCCGTCAGCGGAACGTATCGCAGCAAAGCCGAGCTCGAGGAGCATGTGAAACGCGACCCCATCACCGTGCTCCGCTCGATGATGCAGGAGCGGGGCGAGATCGACGACGCGGGCGTCGCCGCGCTCGACGCCGAGGTGCGGGCGGTCTGCGAGGATGCCTGGAACTTCGCGGACGCCAGCCCCGAGCCGCCCATCGAAGCGCTGACCGAGAATGTGGTCGTGGACACGACGTCATGATCCGCACCTACCGCGATGCCCTGAACCTGGCCCTCCGTGAGGAGATGCAGCGCGACGACCGCGTCTTCCTCATGGGCGAGGAAGTCGCCGTCTATCAGGGGGCCTACAAGGTCTCCAAGGGACTGCTCCAGGAGTTCGGTGAGATGCGCGTCGTCGACACGCCGATCACCGAGCTCGGATTCGCCGGCGTCGGCGTCGGCGCGGCCATGGTGGGGCTCAGGCCAGTCATCGAGTTCATGACCTGGAACTTCGCCCTGCTCGCCCTCGACCAGGTCGTCAACGCCGCGGCCAAGATGCTATACATGTCGGGCGGGCAGTACAACGTCCCCATCGTCTTCCGCGGCCCCAACGGCGCCGCCCTCCAATTGGCGGCCCAGCACTCCCAGTCGTGGGAGTCGTGGCTTGCTCACATCCCGGGACTCAAGGTCGTGACCCCGGCCACGCCCGCCGACGCCAAGGGACTCCTCAAGAGCGCGATCCGCGATGACAACCCGGTGATCGTGCTCGAGGGCGAGATGCTCTACAACACCAAGGGCGAAGTGCCCGACGGCGACGTCCTCGTCCCACTGGGCGTGGCCGACCGCAAGCGGGCGGGCGATCACTGCTCGCTCATCACGTACGGCAAGATGGTCCTCGTGGCCCTCCAGGCCGCCGAGCAGTTGGCGCAGGAAGGGATCGAGATCGATGTGATCGACTTGCGGACGGTGCGCCCGATGGACGTCGAGTCGATCGCGGCCTCGGTCCGCCGCACCAACCGCGCCGTCGTCGTCGAAGAGGGCTGGGAGATCGCCGGCATCGGCGCCCAGATCGTCGACTTCATCCAGCGCGAATGCTTCGACGACCTGGACGCCCCGGTCGTGCGCGTCCACCAGGTCGACACCCCGATGCCGTACGCCAAAAACCTGGAACGCGCCGCCAAACCCGACGTCGCCAAAACCATCGCCGCCGTGAAACGCGTCATGTACGTCGAGGCCTGACGATGGCGACCAAAGTCGTCATGGAAGCCCTCTCCCCCACCATGGAAGAGGGCCGCCTCGTCCGCTGGGCCAAGAACGAGGGCGACCCGGTCACCACCGGCGACCTCCTCGCCGAGATCGAAACCGACAAGGCCGTCATGGAGCTCGCCGCCCGAGCAGACGGCGTCTTGCGCCGCCAACTCCTCCCCGAAGGTTCGACAGCGCCCGTTGGCCAACTCCTCGCCGTGATCGCGGGGGCGGACGAAGACATCAGCGCCTTGGTATCTGCAGTTGGGTCTTCTGCAGTTGGGTCTTCTGCAGTTGGGTCTACAGTAGCCCCCGCGGCAACCGCCGCGTCAGCGGTGGTTGCCGCGGGGGCTGCAGTTGAATCGACGCGCGCCCCGATGCCCGCGGGCGGGCCGACGCCGGTAGCGTCGACCCCGCCAACGCCCGCAGGCGGCAACGGCGGCCGGATCCGCACCTCACCGCTGGCCCGCCGCCTAGCCTCCGAACGCGGCCTCGACCTCCAAGCACTGGCAGGCTCAGGCCCCGCCGGGCGCATTATCAAGCGCGACATTGAACAAGCCGTCGTGCAGGCGCCGGCGGCGCCACCAGCGGCAACGCCAACGGCAACGGCAGCGGCCTATCGCGATGTGCCGCTGACCCAGATCCGCCGCACGATCGCCCGGCGACTGGCCGAGTCCCTCGGCCCAATCCCGACGTTCTACCTGACGGCCGAGTACGACGTCACCCGCGTCGCCGAGATGCGCTCGGCGATGTCGTCGCTCGGCGACGAGTACAAAGTCTCGTTCAACGACATTGTGATCAAAGCCGTCGCCACCGCACTCCGCCAGCACCCGGCGGTGAACGCCCACTGGCTCGGCGACGCCATTCGGTACTTCACCCCAGTCCATATTGGGATGGCCGTGGCCATCGAAGACGGACTCATCACCCCGGTGCTGTTCAACGCCGACACCAAGAGCCTCCGCGACCTCTCCCGCGAATCCCGCGACCTGGCCGCCCGGGCCCGAGCCCGCAAACTGCTCCCGCACGAGTACTCCGGCTCCACGTTCTCGATCTCGAACCTCGGCATGCTCGGCATCGACCAATTCACCGCGATCATCAACCCGCCCGAAGCTGCGATCCTCGCCATCGGCGCCATCGAGTCGAAACCAACCGTCGTCGACGGCGCCGTCGCAATCCGCCAACGCCTCCGCGTGACGCTGAGCTGCGACCACCGCGTCATCGACGGCGCCACCGGCGCCCAGTTCCTCAAGACGCTCCGCCAACTCATCGAAAACCCCCTCCTGCTCGCGTACTAACCCATGCCCACTTTCGACGTCCTGTTCCTCGGCGGCGGCCCCGCCGGCTACGTCGGCGCCATCCGCTGCGCCCAACTCGGCCTGACGGTCGGCGTCATCGAGCGCGAAGCCCTCGGCGGCACCTGCGTCATCTGGGGTTGTATCCCTGCCAAGTCACTCCTGGAGAGCGCGCATCTGGCGACGCATCTCGGCCACGCCGCCGAGCACGGCATCACCCTCGGTGGGGTGACCCTCGACTTCGCCCCGGCGATGAAACGGTCGCGCGCCATCAGCACCCAGAACTCCAAGGGCGTCGACTTTCTCTTCAAGAAGAACAAGATCACGACCATCAAGGGCCAGGGCACCCTCACCTCCCCCACGACGATCTCCGTCGAGTCCCCCGACGGAAAAAAAGAGAGCTACCAAGCCACCCGTGGCGTCGTCCTCTCGACCGGCTCACGCGTCCGAGGCCTCCCGCAAATCGGCCTCGCGCTGAACAAAACGACCGTCCTCTCGTCCGATGAGGTCCTGGTCCTCGAGAAAGCACCCGCCACGATGGCCATCGTCGGCGCCGGCGCCGTCGGCTGCGAGTTCGCCGACGTCTTCGCCGCCTACGGCACCCACATCACCCTGATCGACGTCGCCCCAACGATCCTCCCCCTCGAGGACCGCGACGTCTCGGCCGAGCTGACCAAATCCTTCAAGAAGCGCAAGATCGACGTCCGCGCCGGCGCGACGATCACCGACGTGAAGGTCGGTCCCACCTCGGTCACGCTGACCATCGACAAGAAGCCCCTGACCGTCGACAAGGTCCTCGTCGCCGCCGGCCGCGCCCCCAACGTCGACAATATCGGCCTGGAGACCGTCGGCGTCCGCCTCGATGACCGCGGCTTCATCAAGGTCACCGATCGACTGGAGACCACCGTCAAAGGTGTCTACGCGATCGGCGACGTCGCCGGCCCGCCGATGCTCGCCCACAAGGGCGAGCGCGAGGGCATCGTCGTGGCCGAGCTCCTGGCCGGCCAGACACCGCACGCGATCAACTACGGCAACATCCCCAACGCGACCTACTGCTCCCCCGAAGTCGCCTCGATCGGCCTGACCGAGGAAGCCTGCAAAGCCCAACAGCTCGACTACCGCGTCGGCAAATTCCCCTTCTCCGCCAACGGCCGCGCGCGCACAGCCGGCGAGACCGAGGGCTTCGTCAAGATCATTCGTGAGGCGAAGTACGGCGAGATCCTCGGCGCCCACATCATCGGCGCCCACGCCACCGAACTGATCCACGAGCTCGCCGTGGCCCGCGAGAACGAATTCACCGTCGAGGAAATCGACCAAACCGTCCACGCCCACCCCACGCTGGCTGAAGCCATCGCCGAAGCGTGCCTCGATTCGCTCGGCAAGATGATTAATGCCTGAGATGCAGTTTCCAGCCTGAGATGCTGTTGATGCAGTTGATGCAGTTGATGCAGTTGATGCAGTTGATGCGGTTGATGCGGTTGATGCGGTTGATGCGGTTTTTGCCGGAGATGCAGTTGTTGCCGGAGATGCAGTTGTTGCCGGAGATGCAATTGTTGCCCGAGATGCAGCTTACCCGAGCCACACCAGTAACTGCATTTCAGGCAACCGCCCCTCGTTGCCTGAAATGCAGTTACTGATATGCAGGTAAAAGTTGTACATCTTGGCACCATCCCGTACCTAGAGGCCCTAGCGCTGCAACGCGCCGCCGCCTCCGCGCGCCTGGCCGGCACGATCCCCGACGTCCTGCTCCTCTGCGAGCACCCGCCAGTCGTCACCCTTGGCCGGTCGACGAAAACCGCGAACCTCACCACCACCCCCGCCGCGCTGGCCGCGCGCGGCATCGAAGTCCACGAGGTGGAGCGCGGCGGCGACGTGACGTTCCACGGTCCCGGCCAACTCGTCGGCTACCCCATTCTCGACCTCTCCGGCTACCGGAAAGACCTCCACTGGTATCTCCGCCAGCTCGAGAACGTGCTAATCACAACGCTGGCCCACTTCGACATCGCCGCCGAACAGCGGCCAGGATTGACCGGCGTCTGGACCACCGGTCGCAAAATCGCCTCAATCGGCGTCCACGCCCGCGGCTGGGTCACCTGGCACGGCTTCGCCCTGAACGTCACGACGGACCTTACGTACTTCGACCTGATGATCCCGTGCGGGATCGCCGACGTCGAGATGACCTCCATCGCCCGCGAACGCCCCAACGCCGCCGTAGAAACCGCGCCCGCCGCCGTCACGGCCGCATTCGCCGAGCACTTCGGCGCCGAATTGATGTCGTCCACCCCAGATTTTCTGTATACCTTGCAGGTGTGACCGACCTCAATCCCGCACAGCTGACCGCCGCAACATTCGGCGATGGCCCCCTCCTCATCATCGCCGGCGCCGGCACGGGAAAAACCCGCACGCTCGTCCACCGCGTCGCCCACCTGATCGACCGCGGCGTCCGCCCGGAACGCATTCTCCTCCTGACGTTCACCCGCCGCGCCGCCCAGGAAATGCTCGGCCGTGCCGAGCGTCTAGTGGGCAAGTCCGGCACCCACGTGCAAGGCGGAACCTTCCACGCCACGGCACACAAACTCCTGCGCCGATTCGGCGCCGCCGCAGGCGTGCCGAGCGACTTCACGATCATGGACCAGGCGGACGCGGAAGACCTGATCCAACTCGCCCGCGCCCAACTCGGCTACGGCGGCCGCTCCAAACGCTTCCCCAAGAAGGAAACCCTCCACCACGTCTACTCCCGCCACATCAACACCGAGATCCCCGTCCCACGGATCCTGGCCGAGGAGTTCCCCCAGTTCGCCGAGTACGCCCCGGATTTCGCCAAGCTGTTCGCCGACTACACCACCCGCAAAGCCGCCCGCAACCTGGTCGACTACGACGACCTGCTCCTCTTCTGGGCGACTTTACTCGAAGCCGCCCCCTCGATCGGCTCCCGCATCGCCGCCCTGTACGACCACATCCTGGTCGACGAGTACCAGGACACCAACGTCCTCCAAGCCCGCATCCTGCGCGGCATGTGCATCACCCATCAGAATCTGACCGTCGTCGGCGACGACGCGCAGAGCATCTACTCGTTCCGCGGCGCCAACGTCCGCAACATCCTGGACTTCCCCACGCAGTTCCAGGGCGCCACCGTCCTGACCCTCGACCAGAACTACCGCTCCACCCAGCCCATTCTCGACGTCAGCAACGTCGTGATCTCCCGCGCCCGCGAACGCTACACCAAGGCCCTCTGGACCCACCGCGCCGCCGGCGACCGCCCGGCCCTCGTCACCGCCCGCGACGAGGAAGCCCAAACCCGCCACGTCTGCGATCGCATCCTGGAGCTCCACGAGTCAGGTACGGCACTCCGCGAAATCGCCGTCCTCTTCCGCGCCGGCTACATGTCCGCCGCGCTCGAGATCGAGCTCACCAATCGCAAGATCCCATTCGAGAAATGGGGCGGCCTCCGCTTCCTCGAGGCCGCCCACGTCAAGGACGTCCTGGCGTTCCTGCGCATCCTGGAGAACCCCCGCGACGAGGTGAGCTGGTACCGCATTCTGTTGCTGCTCCCCGGCATCGGAGACACCACCGCCCGCGCCGCGATAGACGCGATGGCGCAGTCGGCCTGGGAGTCGGCCTCCTTCGCGCGTTTCACTCCGCCCCCACGCGCGCGAGCAGCCCACGCCGCGCTCGTCGCCCTCCTCGATCGCCTGCGCGACGGAGGAGGCGAAGTGGTGAGCGCCGAGATCTCCCACGTTCGCCGTCTCTACGACGACGTCCTCCGCGAGAAATACGACCGTATCGAGCCCCGTCTCGCCGATCTCGACCAACTGGAGACGATCGCCGGCGGCTACCCGAGCCGCGCCGCCTTCCTCTCGGCGTTAGCCCTCGAGCCCCCGCAATCCACGCAGGACGTGGCCGGCGGCTCCCGCTCCGACGACGATGCCCTCATTCTCTCCACCGTGCACTCCGCCAAGGGCAAGGAGTGGGACGCCGTATTCGTGATCTGGGCCGTGGACGGCTGGTTCCCCTCGGCCCGCGCGCTCAACGATGACGCCGAGACAGACGAAGAACGCCGCCTCATGTACGTCGCCCTCACCCGCGCCCGGCATCACCTCGCCGTGACCTACCCGCTCGAGATCTACAACTCGCGCCGCGGCGCCGACTACTCGATCGACCAACTCTCGCGATTCATCGACCCCGACGTGCGGCGCCTCATGGAGCGTGTCGTCGTGGGCCAATCCGACGCGGCGCTCCCCCGTGCGGAAAGCGCATCATCACCAACGCCGGTCGACCTCCGCGCACTTCTACGCGGCCGGTTTGCGGGCTGAGGCCCCGGCGGTCAGCAAGCTTGGCGGTAAAGTTCTGTCACAGTGTGGCCCGGCGCGTGTCTAACTCATCAGAGGAGACACACACATGAGCCTGAAGGAACTCCAAGCCGTAACACAGAAGTTCGCCGATGCCTTCGATCAGCGCGACCTCCAGCCCAGCCAGCGTCGGCTTCCGGCAACCATCGTGTCGCATGGAGGTGCACCATGACTATCAATAATCCGCTAGCCGACAACTCCCCCGATCACGAGGACCAAAACCTCGTCGTACGCGCCCGCTCGGGGGATCGCCAGGCGCTCGAAGACTTGGTCCAGCGGCATCAGGCTTGGATCTACAATATCGCCCTTCGCATGCTGCACCATCCGCAGGATGCCGAGGACGTGACGCAAGAGATCCTCATCAAAGTACTCACCCGGCTCTCGTCGTTTGAGGGCCGGAGCAGCGTCCGCACGTGGCTGTACCGCATCGTGGTGAACCACGTGCTCAATATGAAGCGCGGGCGGGTAGAGCCTGCGTTCAGGAATTTCGCTTCCTACGGCGCGGCGATCGACGACACGCCAGAGTTAGAGCTCGCCGATCCCAAAGGCACATCAGCGGACACCGACCTGCTAGTGACCGAGGCGATGCTCTCCTGTACTTCTGGGATGCTTCTTTGCCTTGACCGCGAG
>DATMNB010000340.1:0-3691 GCA_035569435.1 Gemmatimonadaceae bacterium | reverse complement strand
ATCGCGCTCACGGGGTTCGAGAGCGCGTTTTTGCCGTACGCCGAGCGACAGGCGCTCATCGCCAGTGTGCGGTACGAGATCGAGGTATTAAGTAGTGCGTGATAGTGTGGCCAGCGCGGGCGCTGCGGCGCGGGTGTGCTGCGGAGCGACGGCGCCCGTCGCGGCGATCGTGCTCGGCTCAGGCCTGGGGGGGCTCGTTAACCACATCGAGCACCCGACGCGCGTCTCGTACAGCGACCTGCCCGGCGTCCCGCTTCCGAGTGTGAACGGCCACGTGGGATCGCTGGTCCACGGGCTGCTCGGCGGTCGCGAGGTCGTCGTGCTGGCGGGGCGTCTCCACCTCTACGAAGGGCATTCGGTGGAGACGACGGTGCTGCCGTTGCGCATCGCCCACGCGATGGGGGCGCGGGTCCTGGTGCTCTCCAACGCGGCCGGGGGCATCCGACCGGACCTGACCCCGGGCACGCTCATGCTCATTCGCGACCACCTGAATCTCACGTGGCATGGTGAGTCGAGTGGCTGCGACGTCTACGACGCCGAGCTTGCCGACAGGATGCGTGCCACCGGCGTCCCGTTGGCCGAGGGGGTGTACGCGGCGGTTCTCGGGCCCTCGTACGAGACGCGGGCCGAGATCCGTATGCTGGCCACACTGGGGGCGGACGCTGTGGGAATGTCCACCGTGACTGAAGCACTGGCCGCCCGTGCGCTCGGGATGCGTGTGGTCGCCGTCAGCTGCATCACCAACCCCGCCGCCGGGGTGTCGGCCGACCGGTTGAGCCATGCCGACGTCCTGCGCGTCACCGAACGCGTCGCGCCGCGGTTCGAGCGACTGATTACAGGGTTTGTTAGAGGGTTTGTTGCCCGTGGTTGAGGGGGCCGTGTCCGCTCCCCAGTCCGGGTGCGGTGACGATGGCTTGGCGCACGAACGCCCGCGCCGTTTCCACGGCCGTCGGGAGGTCATCACCGAGGGCGAGCCGGGCGGCGATGGCCGCCGATAGCGTGCATCCGGTGCCGTGCGTGTGCATAGTGTCGATGCGTGCGTGGCGGTATTGAACGAGTCCCGACTCGGGGGTGAAGAGCACGTCGACAGTCTCGCGCCCCGCGAGGTGCCCGCCGGTCACCAAGGCCGCGCGCGCGCCAAACCGTCCGACAAGCAGCCGGGCCGCGCGCTCCATGTCGGCAACGGTGCGAACCTGCTCCCCGGTGAGCACGGCCGCCTCGTCGAGGTTGGGCGTGACGAGGTCGGCCAGGGGTAGGAGCTCGGCCTTGAGTGCCGACACGGCCTCGGGGTCGAGCAACGCGCTGCCGGAGCTGGAGACCATGACCGGATCGAGCACATAGGGTCTCAGCCCGTGCGTGCGCAGCGCGTCGGCCACCGTCTGGACGATGGCGAGCGTGGCGAGCATCCCGGTCTTGACGGCGTGGGGTGGGAGGTCTGACACGACGGCGTCGATCTGGGCCCGGACGAGCGTGGCGTCCAGAGGATGCGACTGCAGGACCCGCACCGTGTTCTGGGCCGTGATCGCGGTGATGGCGGAGGTGCCGTAGACGCCGAATCGCTCAAAGGTCTTGAGATCCGCCTGGATCCCGGCGCCGGCGCCGGAGTCCGAGCCGGCGATGGTGAGCACTACCTTACGCATGTGCAAATGGTAACCCTGGCCCGCGACCTCCGCCGCCGAAAGGCGCGCGAGCGCACCGGCGCGTTCGTCGCCGAGGGCGTACGGGCGGTCGAGGAGCTGCTCCGGTCCTCGCTCACCGTGCGGGGCGTCCTCGTGTCGCCCGCCTTTGACGACGCCGCGCTCCGGTCAGCGCTCGAGCAGCGTGGCGTGCCAATCACAGCGGTCGACGAGCGCACGTTTGCCACGGCGGCTGACACCGAGTCCCCACAAGGTGTACTCGCGGTCGCTGAGGCCCCGGTGCGAACCATGGAGGATATCGAGGCGAACGGGTCCGGTGTCTGTCGCGTGCTGGCCCTCGATGGCGTCCAGGACCCCGGCAACGTCGGGGCGATCATTCGGTCGGCGGCGGCATTTGGGATCACGGCTACGATCGCGCTTCCCGGCACGGTTGACCTCTGGAACGCCAAAGTCGTCCGTAGCGCAATGGGGGCCCACTTTGTCCACCCGGCGTTCGCGGCCCCGTGGGAAGCGCTGGATGGCTTCCGGGCCGCATCCGGCATCCCGCTGTGGGGCGCTGATGCCGGGGGCACCGCGATCGCCGCGCCGTACCCGGCACGCCTCGTCATCGTCGTCGGGAACGAGGGCAACGGCCTGAGCGCCGAGGCGCGGGCGCGGGCCGATCGACTGGTCTCGATTCCCGTCCGACAGGTCGAGTCGCTCAACGTGGCCGTGGCGACCGGCATTCTTCTGTACGAGCTGCGCGTATGACGTGCCCATGACGTTCTTCGTGATCTGGGCCTCGCTGATTTTCATGGTGGGCGCGGCCATTGGCTCATTCTTGAACGTATGCATCGCCCGGTGGCCGGCCAACCTCTCGGTCGTGGCGCCGCGCTCCCGGTGTCCGCGGTGCGAGCGCCCGATCGCGTGGTATGAGAACATCCCGCTCGTGAGCTGGGTCGCGCTGCGCGCGCGGTGCCGCGGGTGCCACCTGCCGATCTCGATCCAGTATCCGGCCGTCGAGTTGGGCGTCGCCCTGGGTTGGCTCATCGCCTTCATCGCCTACCCCGATCCGCTCACGGCGCTCCGGGTGGCGGTCTTTGGCACGGTGCTGGCGGGTATCGCTGTGACCGATCTCCAGCACTACGTGATTCCCGATGGGTTCACGGTCTTTGGGCTGCTGTGGGTCGTGGGCACCAGTTTCGCCAGCTTCTTCATGCTCCGTGGGTCGACGCCGTTCGTCGATCCATACGCGGCCGTCCTGGGCGCCTGCGTCGGCGCGGGCGCGATCTCGATCATTGGCTGGCTGGGCGAGGTCGTGCTGAAACGCGAGGCGATGGGATTTGGCGATGTGACGCTCATGGCAGTGGTCGGCGCGGCCGTCGGCCCCGTCGGCGCCCTGCTCACGATCTTCATCGGTGCCGGGCTCGGGGCGCTGACGTTCGCCGGTGTCGTGCTGCCGATCGGGTGGCTGCGGAGCCGGCGGAACGGCACACCGTTCGCCGCGCCTCTCGTCCCGTTTGGGGTATTCCTTGCGCCGGCCGCGCTCGTCACCTTGCTTTCGGGACACGCCATGATCGACTGGTATACGTCCCGACTCCAATAGGTTGTCGCGCTCGGTGCTGCGCCCCAACGACTCTGTGCTTCGCCGCTACACGCGCGATCTGACCGCCGACGCGCGTGCGGGCCGGCTGGACCCTGTCCGGTGCCGTGCGGCCGAGATCGCGCGGCTGATCGACATTCTCCTCCGGTACGGAAAGAACAACGCCGCCCTCGTCGGCCCGGCGGGGGTCGGGAAGACGGCGATCGCCGAGGGGTTGGCGCTGCGCATCGCGGCCGGCGATGTGCCAATGGCACTCCGCGACGTGCGACTGTTGGCGCTCGATCACGTCTCGCTGCTCGGCGGCACCATGTATCGCGGCCAGTATGAGGAGCGCGTGACCGGACTGGTCGAGGGTGCCACGTCAGCCGGGGACGTCGTGTTATTCATCGATGAGCTGCACAACCTGATTGGGCAGGGCACGGCGATCGGGGTCGCGATGGACGCCGGCAACATGCTCAAGCCCGCGCTCGTG
>DATMNB010000339.1:0-9719 GCA_035569435.1 Gemmatimonadaceae bacterium | reverse complement strand
GACCGCCTGCATCAGGTGGGTCTTGCCGAGTCCGGTTGCGCCGTAGAGGAAGAGCGGGTTGTAGTATTTGCCCGGGGCTTGGGCGACGGCCTGGGCCGCGGCGGCGGCGAGCTCGTTGGACTTACCGATAACAAAATGGTTGAACGTGTATCTGGGGCTGAGTGACGCGTAACTGCCGTTCTTCTGTTGCTCTGGTGGCGCGACAGGAGGCGGAGCGACGAACAGGTCCATCTGGGGGCGCGCCTTGCGTTCCTCGCTGACCTTGAACAGCACCTTGAGCGGGTGGCCGACGGCGACGGCCGCGTAGTTGGCGAGGACGTCGGCGTGCTTGGACTCGTTCCAGTCGGCGGCGAATTGGTCCGGGCAGCCGACCGTGAGTGTGTCGCCCTCGAGGGTCAGGGCTTCCGTCGGCTCGAGCCAGGTGCGGAAGGTCTGATCGGGGAGATCGATCCGGGCGCGGTCCAGCAGGCGACCCCAGACATCGGTGGCGGACAAGGACATTTCGGCGACAGCACCAAGAACAAACGTGGAGCAACGGTGTGAGACCAAGAGCGAGACCACGAGCGTGTGGAAAAACTCGGGGGCGCGAACGTAGAAGCTGCCAGCAACAAAAGTCAATGCAATCCGTGCACAGGGGCATTCTGGCTGGGTTGACCTATCTCCACGAGTCACATAGCTTTTGTGGCTATTCACTGACCAATTACTCGGGGCCTTTGGGCCCGTGCACGGAGTTTCGCGATGGGCAAGCCCACTTACCGGCCGCGTAATAAGCGACGGATCAGAACACACGGATTTCGCACCCGCATGGCCGATCGGTGGGGGCGCGAAGTGCTGAGCCGGCGCCGCAAGAAGGGTCGGAAGCGCCTCACGGTGAAGCTGCCGTCGAAATATTCCGGCGCTTAGCGCGCCGGAATACTGCATCGATTTGACGCGAGCGATCTTGGGAGATCGCTCGCCGTGCCCTCGGGTGCCGTTGGAGACGACATTGGTTGCGTTTCCCCGCTCCCACCGCCTGACGCGGGCCAGTGAGTTCGACGCGATGCGGCGTGACGGCGTGCGCGTGGCGGGGCGATTGCCGGATCTCGATGTGCGTGCGGCGCCATCGGGGCGGACGCACCCGCGGGTCGGGTTGATTGTGCCGAAGTACAAGCACACCTCCGTCGACCGCAATCGACTCAAGCGACGGCTGCGGGAGTTGGTGCGGACGCGGCTCTTGCCGACATTGCCACCGATCGACCTCGTCGTGCGGGCGTTTCCGTCGGCGTATTCCGCGGATCTGGCCGGTCTGGCCGATCAGATCGGGCGGGTGCGGCGGGCGATTGACACGCCGTGAGGACAGTGCTGATCGCGCTGGTGCGACTGTATCAGGTGGGGATCTCACCGCATCTGCCGCCGTCGTGCCGTTATTATCCGAGTTGTTCGGCGTATGCGGTCACGGCGCTTGAGCGCCATGGGGCGATGCGCGGTACGTGGCTCGCGGTGCGGCGCATCTTGCGGTGCCACCCTTTTCATCCGGGCGGATACGACCCGGTCCCATAGGTCCGGGCCTGAAATCTTATGGATAGACGAATGCTCGTGGCGCTGGCGCTCACTGCGCTGGTGATCATTGTATTTCAGATGGCGTTTCCGGTGAAGACGCCGCCGGGCGGAGCGGCGCGCGCCGATAGTCTGGCCGCGGCGGCGACCGCCAGCCGTGCGCCGGCACCGGCACCAGCACCGGCTGGGGCGACGTTGCCAGCGGCGGGCGGCAAATCGCCAGCGGCGAGCGGCCCAACGACAGGCGTGGCTGCCGTTCAGCCGGCGGTCGCGGCCGAGACGACCGAGGTGCGCACCGCGCACGCGATCTTCCGCATGACCAACGTCGGCGCCGCGCCACTCGGCGTGGCGATGCTCGATTATAAGAACCTGCACCCCGCCCCGCCGACGCCGCTCGTCGACCTTGGCCTGCCGGGGGCGCCGATGCTGCGGTATCGGATCCTCGCGCCACACGACACGATCGACCTGTCGGCGATCACGTTCCGCGGCACGCGCTCGACGGGCCCGAACAACAGTCCCGTCCTGACCTATCAGGCGGCCGTTCGCGACGCGCAGATCACCATCAAGTATGCGTTCGACCCCGACGGCTACCTGGCGCACGTCACCGGGTCCGTGAGCGGCATCAGCGGCGCCTACCTATTGGCAGACCTTCCCGATGGGCTCCGCTCAGGGGAAGCCGACACGCTCGACGATCAGCGGGCGTTGGCGTACGTCGTCAAGCGCGGGCACGACGACCCGCAGGCCACGCTGTTCGACAAGCTCAAGCCGGGCGAAACGAAGATCGCGCCGGCGCCCGTGGATTGGGTGGCGGTGAAGAGCAAGTACTTTGTCGTCGGCATCCTGGCGCCGGCCGGGCCCGGCGACAGCGTCGCCAGGCAGCCGTTCGCCGAAGTCGATTTGCTCGGCGGACCGCGCACCGGCGACGCCAAGACGGCGACCGTCGCGGCAGCAACGGCCGTGCAGCCGCTCAAGGATGGGACGTTCGCGTTCGATCTCTACGCGGGTCCCCAAGAGTGGAGCCGCCTGCACGCGGTCGACCGCAATTTCGAGGACGTCAATCCGTACGGCGGGTTCTTCCACGTCGTGCTGCAGCCGTTTGTGACGATCATCGTCCAAGTCCTCATCTGGCTGCGGGCGCACCTGCAGATCGGGTACGGCTGGATCATCATCATTTTCGGGATCGGCGTTCGTCTGTTGCTGTGGCCGCTCAACCAGCGGGCCATGCGGTCCAACATCAAGATGCAGGTCCTGCAGCCGGAGCTGCAGGCCGTGCAGACGCGGTACAAGAACGATCCGGCCAAGCTGCAGGACGCGATGATGAAGGTCTACAAGGACCACGGCATGAGTCCGTTCAGTCCCATCGCGGGGTGCCTGCCGCTGCTCATCCCGATGCCGATTCTGTTCACGCTGTTCTTTGTGCTCCGGAACACGATCGAGTTCCGGGGCGTGCCGTTCCTGTGGCTGCACGATATCACGTTGCAGGACCCGCTCTACATCCTGCCGCTGTTCATGGGCGCGACCTCGTATCTCGTCTCGTGGATCGGCATGCGGAACACGCCGCCCAATCCGCAGACCAAGATGATGAGCTACATGTTCCCGTTCATGATGACCTTCTTCTTCCTCAAGGTCTCGGCGGGGCTCAATCTGTATTACGCGGTTCAGAACCTGGCCACCCTTCCCCAACAGTGGCTGCTCGCCCGTGAGCGCGCCAAAACCCTCGGGTCCAACGCCGCCTCGCCGTCCACCGGCAAGGCCGTCGTCAGCTCCTAGCCCGGCGTCCGTCGCGGCCGCATCGGTCGCGACGGCGCTCGATGGGGCGGGCGACACGATTGTCGCGATGGCGACGCCCGCTGGGCGGTCGGCGATTGCCATCGTCCGACTGAGTGGGGCGCACGCGCTCGAGGTGGCGGGGGCGGTGCTCGTGCCGTGGCCAATCACCGTGAGACAGGCGCGTCGTCTGTCGGCGCGGGATCCGCGGACGGGGGAGTTGCTCGATCGGCCGGTCGTGACCGTCTACGCCGCTCCCGATTCATTCACCGGTGACGACGTGGTGGAGATCGCCACGCACGGTGGGGTCGTCGCGCCGGCGGGTGTGGTGGCCGCGCTCGTCGCGGCCGGGGCGCGGCCGGCGCGGGCGGGAGAGTTCACGCGGCGCGCGGTGTTGCATGGGAAGATCGATCTGGCGCAAGCCGAGGCGATCGCGGATCTCATCGATGCTCGGTCGGGCGCGATGCGGCGGTCGGCGTTGGAGCAGTTGGACGGCGGGCTGTCGCGGCGTGTCGCGGCGCTGCGTGAGGCCGTGCTCGGCGTCGAGGCGTTGCTGGCGTACGACATCGATTTTCCCGAGGAAGACGATGGGCCCATCTCGCGCGATCGCATCGCGGGTGCGGCGGCGGGCGCGGCGGCGGCGATCGAGCGTGTGGGCGCGGGGGCGGCAGTCGGGGAGTTGGTGCGCGAGGGGGCGGTCGTTGTCATCGCCGGTCCGCCGAATGCCGGGAAGTCATCGTTGTTCAACGCGCTCCTCGGGCGGGCGCGGGCGCTCGTCACGGACGTGCCGGGGACGACGCGGGATGCGATCGAGGCGGTGCTCGATCCGATCGATCGGGATGCGCCATATCCATTGCGGATCGTTGATACCGCGGGGCTCAGGGAGACGACCGATGTCGTGGAGCGACTCGGGATCGAGGTGAGCGAGCGGTATCTCCGGGGGGCGCACGTGGTGCTCGCCTGCGGCGAGACGGTCGACGCGGTCACGGACACGGCGCAGCGCGTGACGGCGTTGAGCGATGCGACGGTGCTTAGGGTGCGGACCAAGAGTGATCTTGGTCTCCGGGCGGATGACGCTGGGGTGTTGGCGGTGAGCGCGGAGACGGGGGATGGGATCCCCGCGTTGCTCGAGGGGATCTATGCGGCCGTTGGGGCGGTGGTCGCGTACGATCCGGATGTGCCGGCCGTGCTGCGGGAGCGGCATCGCCAGGCGCTCGGGCGGGCGGCGGCGGAGTTGGCGCGGTTTCGGGAGGCGTTAGTGACGGAGATTCCGGCGACGATCGCGGCCGTCCATCTGCGGGCGGCTGTTGGGGCGCTCGATGAGCTCATCGGCGTGGTGCGGACGGACGACGTGTTGGATCGCGTGTTCGCCGACTTCTGCATCGGCAAGTAGCGCTACTTAGCGCGTTCGGCGTCGCGGATGCGGCGCGCCAGCAGTGAGTGGCCTTTGGCCGCGGCGATCATCGCGGGCGACTGGCCGGTTTCCATGAGGGCGGCCGGGTCGGCACCGTGGGCGAGGAGGAGGTCGGCGACCGCGGTCACGCCGCGGGCGGCGGCGTTGTGGAGCGGGGTGATACCGCCGGCCGCGCGCCCGCTGGGGTGTGCGCCGCGCTCGAGGAGCAGCGATACGACGGCGGGGGCGGCGGCGCCGGAAGTTGCGGTGTGAAGCGGGGCGCTGGCCATCGAGTTGGCCGAGATGATGTTGGCGTCGGAGCCGGCGTCGAGGAGGCGGCGGGTGGAGGCGATTTGGCCGGCGAAGGCGGCTAAGTGCAGGGCGGTCCAGCCGTCGACGGAGAACGCCGTGATATTGGCCGGTGTGTCGTCGAGCACGGCGGCCAGGCGGGTCGAGTGGCCGACGGCCGCGGCCTCGAAGACGTCGAGGGCGTCGACGTGTTGGGCGAGGAGTGAGGCGACGTCTAGGCGGCCGCGCGCGACGGCCGAGAGGATCTGGCTCTTGCCCGTCGTCGTGCGGGCTTCACCGACGACGTGGGGCGCGACGGTCAGGAGCGCGCGGAGCGCGACGAGGTCACCACAGCGCACCGCGTCGATCAGCGCTTCGATGACAGTCACGGCTCGCGGGACCTCGTGTGGTCACGCCGTGACTGCGGCGGTTTCGGACAGCGTGCCGATCTCCGTGGCGCTGGCACGGACGGCCCAGGCGAGGCCGCGGGCGGAGATTGCAGGCTCGGCGAGTCGCGCGCCGAGGTAGTAGCCAGAGCGCTCGGGAAGCACGTAGTGGTCGGAGGTGCGGGCGTCATCGCTGACGCCGCCCGAGAGGTAGCGGAGGCGGAGTCCGAGGCCGCGGCGGTCGAGGTCGGCGCTCGCGGCGCGTTGGATGACGGATTCGAGCTCGCGGACGCGGGCGTACTGGCGGCGGCCGTAGCCAAAGTATTCCCAGGCCGCGTGGCCGGGGCTGATGGCGCGCGAGACGTGGACGGCGAGGCCTTCGTTGATGAGGAGCTCGCGGAGCGTGGCGTGGCGGCCGGTTTCCCAGTACGAGTAGTCGCCGCCGCCCGCGTCGCGGATGAGCGTGGCCATCTCGCTCCGGCTCGTCGGCGCGGTGTAGCGCACGGCGTGGGCGATCTCGTGGGCGAGCCACAGTGGGATCAGCTCGGGCTCGAGGCCGAGTCCTTGCGTGTCGGGATTTGCGACACCGGTGAAGTGCTCGAGGCAGATGAAGGCGATGCCGCGGCCGCGAACGACGAGCTCGCCGGCGTTGGCGGCCCCGACGCCGACCATGAGGACGACGTCGATGTCGACGTCGGCGTCGAGGGCGCTCGTTGTGGCGTCGGCTGCCGCGCGGGCAAGCGCGGCGACGTTGGTGCGGTCGAGTGTCGCGCGCAGGTCGTCGCGCGGGGCGGCGACGGTGGCGCGGACGACGTCATGGAAGTGCGGGCCGTCGGGGTCGAGGACGTAGTTCTGCCAGTAGGCCTCGAGAATGGGACGGTGCGCGTCGAAGTACCGAAGGTAGGCGGCGATCCGGTCGGTGCTGTCGAGTACCGCGAAGAAATCGGGCAGCAGGTTGATCAGCATCAGCCGGAGCGCGGGAAGGCGGCCTGAGAGCCAGTCCGTCGGGCTGGCAATGTAGTCCTCGCTGGAGCGCCGTACAAGTCGCACGGGGCTTCGCCCCGTACGACTTGTACGTGTCTATATGAACGGCCACTCTGGGCGAGTGGCCGAGTGCGCCCTCGCGTGGTGGGTGGCGTCCATGCCGCTATATGAACGGCCACTCTGGCGAGTGGTCGGGTGCGCCCTCCAATCGGGCGAAACGACGTGCACAGTGCGTACGCCGCTTGCACAGGCCCGCGCGCGCCGCTGGCATAAATCTTTCCTTCCTTTATCCGCATGACGACGTTGCAACAGATCGAGCTCTGTTGTCCCGTCTGCGCGACGCGGTTCCGATCGCAGGCCGTGGTCGCGACGAACGCGTTTGGCGGCAAGCGCACGGATTTTCACGAGCGCGCAGCCGGGACGCAACCGCTCGCGTATCTCGTGCACATGTGCAATCGCTGTGGATACGCGGGCGCGGAGCAGGAGTTCACGGAGGACGCCGAGGTGAGCGCCGCGCTCAAGTCGCGGGTGTGGAGCGAGCTGGCGCCGGAATTCGGATGTCTCAGCCCGCGGGGCGCGTTGCGGTCGGTCGTGCCTGGCTCGGCCAAGTACGAGGCGGCGGCCAAGGTCGCGAGTTGGCAGGGCGGCGATCCGCGGGCGATCGGGGACTGTTACCTCCGGGCGGCGTGGTGCTGCGTCGATGAGGGCGATACCGAGGCCGAGCGGTATTTCCGGCGCAAGGCGGCGTGGATGTTTGCTGAGGCGCTGGCGTCATTTGACGGGGTGCCGCGCGAGGAGCGCGCGGTGCTCACGTATCTCGTCGGCGAGCTGTGGCGTCGCATCGGCGACGTGACCGCGGCCGCGCGGTGGTTTGATCTGGTGCCGGACGAGGTCGTGGAGCACGGGTCGGGGACCGGCGCGGCGGCGCAGTGGGTTCTCGACGCCGCGCGGCAGCAGCGGGAGTCGCCCCGGGAGTGGTTTGGCTAGACGCCCGGCCCCGCGCCCGGGCGATTCTATTGGTACCTATCGAGTCCCGAACAACCGGTCGCCCGCGTCCCCCAATCCAGGTAGAATGTAGCCGAGCGCATTGAGCTCGCGGTCAATGGCCGCGCAGTAGATCGGCACATCGGGATGGGCGGCCGCCAGGCGCTCGACGCCGGCGGGCGCCGCGACGATGCACAGGAAGCGAATGCGTGTGGCGCCGGCGCGCTTGAGTGAGGCGACGGCGGAGCACGCGCTGCCGCCGGTGGCGAGCATCGGGTCGAGCAGGATGAAATCGCGCTCGGCGGCGTCGCCGGGGACGCGAAAGTAGTAGTCGACCGGCTCGAGCGTGTCGTGGTCGCGATAGAGGCCGATGTGGCCCACGCGCGCGGAGGGGACGAGGCGGAGGACGCCTTCGACCATGCCGAGGCCCGCGCGGAGGATCGGGACGAGGACAAGCTTCTTGCCGCGGACGCGGTGACCGACAGTGCGCTCGAGCGGGGTCTCGACGGCGATGGGCTCGAGCGCCAGATCGCTCGTGGCCTCGTACGCCATGAGCATGGCGATTTCCTCGACGAGCTCCTTGAAGATCTTGGTCGGCGTCCCGCGGTCGCGGAGCAATGACAGCTTGTGTTGAATCAGCGGGTGGCGGGCGACGAAGACGGAGCCGTTCCGCGCGGGCGTCGGGGTGGTGTCCATGCGCTCGAAGCTAGTATCTTCGCGAGAATGAAAGAATACCAGGCCGTGATGCTCCGCCTGACGCATCACCCCCGCGACGACGAAGACGCACTCACCGATCTCCTGAACGAGCGCAGTCGCGGCGGATGGGAGCCCGCACTGATGGCGCAGAGCGGGCCACCAGGTGGCGAGCGACTCACGGTCATCTTTCAGCGGCTGACGACCGAGCGCTCTCCCGAGGCCCCGTAACGTGCCAAGGCGCGCGCCGGCGAGCGGGATCGCGCTCCGGGTCGTGCTCGGCGTGATCGCGACGGCGCTCGCGATCTGGGCGGTGTCCGCCATCGGTGTCGTCGTCTACAGTCAACGCGACGAGTCGCGCCCCGCGTCGGCCATCGTCGTGCTCGGCGCCGCACAGTATGTTGGCCATCCCTCGCCTGTGCTCCGCGCCCGTCTCGACCACGCGATCGCGCTGTGGCGCGCGGGACTCGCGCCGGTGCTCATTGTCACGGGCGGTCGCGGTCCGCGCGACACGACCAGCGAAGGTGAGGCGTCGCACACATACGCACTGCGGCAAGGCGTGCCCGACACGGCGATCTTGATTGAAACGCACGGCCGGACAACGGTCGAATCGATGCGCGCGGTCGCCGACATGATGCACGATCGCGGGATGAGCACGGCGATCCTCGTGAGCGACCCCTTCCATATGTTGCGTCTCAAGGTGCTGGCGTCGCGGTTAGGGATCACTCCCTACACGTCACCGACCCGAACCAGCCCCATCTCTGCGAATCGCGCCAAGCTCGCCGAGTACGTGCTCAGCGAATCGTTGAAGGTGCCGCTGACGCTCGTGCTGACGCGCGGCGCAAACGTACCGTAACCGTGCATAACAGCAGGATTAACCAAGTATCGCCCCTTGCGTTTTCCGAGCGTGGCGGCACATTTCCGCCCTACTCTCGGGAGCCTCTCTCTCTCGTACCACGCGATCAATGCAATCGTATGTTTGGGAGTGCGTGATCGCGGCCAAACTGTGATTGGAGGATTGATGCGTACGCGTCGACTGGCTGTTGCAGGCGCCGTACTGATGACAGTTTCGTCGGTGAGTGCACCCGCGTTACTCCACGGACAGCAGGAGCAGGTCGAGACCAAGACGAAGAAGGTCACGAGCGTACCGACCTTCACTCCAGTCACCGACGCGATGCTGACGCACGCGCGGACTGATGGCAAGAACTGGCTCATGATCGGCCGCGACTACACGAATCAACGGTGGTCGCCCCTCACGCAGATCAACGCTACCAACGTCGCCGGTCTCCGGGTGAGTTGGATTTATCAGACCGGGATCTCGCGGCTCGGGTCGTTCGAGACCAGCCCAGTCGTGGTCGATGGCGTGATGTACGTCACGACGCCGTACAACACCGCGATGGCGGTCGACGCCCACACCGGGCGCGAGATCTGGCGCTACGAGCACAAGCTTGCCACGCAGATCTACTGTTGCGGCCCCAACAACCGCGGCGTCGCGATCTCCGGCACGACGGTCTATATGGTGACGCTCGATGCCCGGCTCGTCGCGCTCGATGCGAAGACGGGGCAGGTCAAGTTCAATGTTCAGATCGCCGATCCCGAGGCCGGGTACAGCGAGACGCACGCCCCGATCATCGTCGGCGACAAGCTGATCATCGGCAGCGCGGGCGGCGAGTACGGGGTGCGCGGGT
>DATMNB010000338.1:0-4308 GCA_035569435.1 Gemmatimonadaceae bacterium | reverse complement strand
CAATCGACGGCGGTCGACGCCGTCGGGCGGGTCGCTGCCGACTACAAGCAGTATCTCATCGTCACCGACCAGGAAGCGCACGGCGTACCGGACATCGCGCGGATCGTCGTCCCGACCGCGGGCGGGGTCGGCGTGCGGGTCGGTGATCTGGGCACGGTGTCGCTGGGCACTGAGGATCACACGCGGCTCATCGCGGGGGACGGGAAGCCGGCGGCGCTGCTCAATATCACGCGGCAGATCGGCGGCAACACCGTGGCGATCGCCGATAGCGTCGCCGGCGCGGTGCGGTCCCTGGCGCGCACGCTGCCGCCAGGCGTGCACCTGCGCCCGGTGTACGACCAGGCGGCGCTCGTCCGCGACGCGGTGACGTCCGTGCGGGACGCCATGCTCATCGGGGCGGCGTTGGCGGTCATCGTCCTGCTCATCTTCCTGCGCCATGGGGTCATCACGGCGATCAGCGCGACGTCGATTCCGCTGACGCTGGCGATTACCGTGTTCATCATGTGGCTCGTTGGGCAGACGTTCAACCTGATGACACTCGGCGCCATGGCGATCGCCATCGGGCTGGTCATCGACGACGCGGTCGTCATCACGGAGAACATCGCCCGGCACTTGCAGCTGACCGCGGACCGGACGACGGCCATTCGCGAGGCGGTGCAGGAGCTGATCTGGCCGGTCACCACATCGACGGTGACGACGGTCGTCGTGTTTCTGCCGCTTGGGCTGCTGCAAGGGGTGGTGGGGCAGTTCTTCATCGCGCTCTCGATCACGCTCACCATTGCCGTGCTGGTCTCGCTCGTGCTTGCCCTGACAGTCATTCCGCTGTTGGGTGAGCAGTTCATCACGGGGACCGACGTCGAGTCGGAAGGCACGGGCCTGCTGGCGCGTGTGGGGCGCGCCGTCGATGGGCTGGCGGGGCGGTATGAGCGAGCGTTGGGGCGGACGCTCAGGCGGCCGTTGCCGCTCATTGCGGGGGCCGTGCTGCTCGTCATCTGCGGCGTGGTCATCGAGCGGCAGATGGGGACGGGGTTTCTGCCCGAGATGGACGAAGGGGCGTTTGTGCTCGACTACTTCACGCCGGGCGGGACGGCGCTCAACGAGACCGACCGGCAGCTGCACATCGTCGAGCGCATCCTGGCGCACACGCCGGAGATCGCCGGGACGTCGCGGCGGACCGGGGCCGAGCTGGGGTTGTTCGCGACGGAGCTCAACCGGGGGGACCTGGTGGCCCGGCTGGTGCCGCGGCGCGATCGGTCGCGGGATATCCAAGAAGTGATCGACGACGTGCGCGGGCAGATCCAAAAAGCCGTGCCGCGGATGCACATCGAATTTGTGCAGATTCTGTCCGATGTGATCAACGATCTGGCGGGGGCGTCGCGGCCGATCGAGATCAAATTGTTTGGGGATCAGCTCGACGCGCTCGAGACGTACGCTCGCACGCTCGAGCCCGAGTTGACCAAGATCGAAGGGCTCGAGGATCTGTTCAACGGCGTCAGTGAGCCGAGCCCGGAGATCCTGTTGCACGTCGATGATGCCGAGTCGAATCGGATCGGCATGACGCCGCAGCAGGTGGCGGCGGACGTCAGTGGGTCGCTACTCGGCACGCCGGCCGGTGAGGTACGCACCGAGGAGCGGGCGTTGGCCGTCCGGGTGCGGGCGCCGGACTCCGTGCGGTTCGATCCGCTGCGGCTCGGGTCGTTGCCGATCATGGGTGTGGGACGGCGGGCGACGCCGTTGTCGGCGTTGGCGACGATCACACCCGTCACGACGCGGGCAGAGCTGGAACGAGAGAACCAGCAGCAGATGATCAGCATGACTGCCGATCTCGGGACTCGCTCGCTCGGCGCGGTCGTCGCCGATGTGCAGCGTGTGCTGGCGAAGCACCCGGCGCCGGCGGGGATTCGGGTCGAGTTGGGCGGGCAGTATGCTGGGCAGCAGGACGCGTTCAAGGCACTGCTCATCGTGCTGGCGCTCGCGGCAGTGAGCGTCATTGCCGTCATGTTGATTCAATTCGAGTCGTTTATCGAGCCGTTGGTGGTGGTGTTGGCGGCGCCGGTGTCGTTTGTGGGGGCGTTGGCGTTGTTGGCGGTGACGGGGACGCCGCTCAACGTCTCGTCCTTCATGGGGCTCATCCTGCTGGTGGGGCTCATCGTCAAGAATGGGATCATTCTGCTCGATTTCACGCACCTTCGGATGCGGACCGAGGGGGTGACGCTCGAGACGGCCATTCAGGAGGCGGCGCGGACGCGGTTGCGGCCGATTCTCATGACGACGCTGTGTACGTTGTTTGGGCTCCTGCCCCTCGCCCTCGGGCTCGGGGCGGGGAGTGAGCTGCAGCGGCCGTTGGCGCTGGCGGTCATCGGCGGGTTGGCGTTGTCGACGCCGATTACGTTGTTCGTCGTGCCGACGATTCTGGTAGCGGTGCGGGGGCGCGACTACAGGAAAGTCTAGGCCCGCAGCCAGCGCAGGATCTCCCCGACCGACTTGCGCTTGCCGTACATGAGGAGGCCGACCCGGTAGATGCGGGCGGCGGCCCAGATGGCGAGGACGCAAGAGACGGCGAGGCCGGCGATCGTGCCGGCGATCTCTGACGTCGGGACCTGGGTGATGCTCATGCGGAGGGGCATGAGGATGGGGGCGGAGAAGGGGATCCAGGAGGTGACGCGGGCGAGCGTGCTGGTGGGGCTCAGCCAGACGGGGCCGATGAACATGGTGCTGCAGATGAGGAGCAGCATGAGGGGGAGTGAGGCTTGCTGGGCGTCTTCCTGGTTGTCGACGGTGGCGCCGACGGCGGCGTAGAGGGCGGCGTAGAGGAAGAAGCCGAGGATGAAAATCAGTACGAGCGCGAGGGCGGCGGCGACGGAGATGGACGGGAGGGGGAGGGCCACGTCCTGGGCGTGGAAGAGGTGGAAGATCGGTTTGCGCCAGTAGACGATGGCGGCCGAGGCGAGGACCCAGATCAACTCCTGGGTGAGGGCCACGCCCCCGGTGCCGAAGATCTTGCCGGCGAGTAGGATCTCAGGCGGCGCGCTGGCGACGACGACTTCGGCGACGCGGGTGGATTTCTCCTCGGTGACGCCGCGGAGAATGCTCTGGCCGTAGAGCACGATCATCATGTAGAGCAGCAACGCCACCATGTAGCCAAAGAACGCGCCGGACATGCCCGACGCGCCGGCGCCGCGCTCGGTGACGCGCACGGCGTCGAGCGCCATCGGCACGCGGGTCAGGGCCGAGATGCGTTGCGGGTCGAGCCCCGCGGCGGCCAGACGCTCAGCGAGCACCGCGTGCCGGACCGTCTCCTGGACACGCTGGATGTCGGGGAGGGCCGAGGCGTTGCGGCCGGCGTATCGGGCGCGCAGGCCGGCCAGGGTGCTGTCGTCGAGCACCAGGTAGCCGATGCGCTCTCCGCGCATGACGCTGTGCAGCGCGGTCGATTCGGCGGCGACCCGCGTCTCGGGTGTCACGACGCGGAGCACGGCGGTCGAGGTATCGCCGCCGATCCCGCCGCCGAGGTTGCCGACGACGCGCGCGCCGAGATCGGTCCCGGTGGCGTCGAGGACGATCACATGCGATGCGTCGGATGAGATGGTCGCCCGCTCGCTCAGGACGGCCGAGCCGACGGTGACCGCCCCGAACGTAATGGGGCCCAGGATCGTGGCGAATACGAACCACCGCGACCGCACGCGCTCCAGGTATTCACGCTTGAAGACGACCCAGAACTTACCCATGGCCGGTCACTCCCTCGCCGATACCGTTCGCGCCGACGGCGTCGAGGAAGATGCGGTGGAGCGAGGGTTGGGCGACCTCGAATCTCGTGATCCGGGCGCCGGCGCCGACGAGCCGGGAGAGGAGCACCTGCGGGTCGGCACCTGTCGCCAGCTCGATCTCATAGGGGCGACGCGAGTCGTCGAGTCGGGCCACGAGGGCCGGATCGCGCAGGGCGGCCGCGACGCCATCGGTCGCGCTCTCGGCCAGCGTCAACGCTACTGATCGACCGGCGTGGGCCGCCTGAACGTCAGCGACGGTGCCATCGAGCACCTTGTTGCCGGCGGCGATGATGCAGACGGCATCGCACATCCGCTCAGCGCTGTCAATCAGATGCGTGCTGAACACGACCGTGCGGCCGCGCGCGCGGAGGTCGTGGACGACATCGGTCAGCGCCTGAGCGTTGATCGGATCGAGGCCGCTGAACGGCTCGTCGAGGATGACCAATTCCGGATCGTGGAGCAACGTGCCGATGAACTGGACCTTCTGCTGCATCCCGCGCGAGAGCTCGTCGACCTTGGCGGTGCCCCAATCTTTCTCGGC
>DATMNB010000337.1:0-2095 GCA_035569435.1 Gemmatimonadaceae bacterium | reverse complement strand
AGAAGCCGACGAGCGGTTGCGGCAAGTTTTGGAAGCCTATGCCCTGCTACGTGACCCGCACCGTCGCGCCGCCCACGACCGCGCTGATCCCGCCCACCAAGACACCGGTCCGGTCCCAATACCCGTGACGCACAACGACTCCGCAGCCGGCCGGCCGCCGCTATGGGCAGGACCCGTGCGCCGGCACTCCTGATTGGCCCCCTCTTAACGAATCGCTGCCGAACCGACGCCCGCCCAGCCCGGTGCCTGCGGGGCCAACTCAAGCCGTCACGCCGGGGCCACTTCAAGTTGACATTGCGACCGTGGCGCCGTCCGCGACCGGTGGTGGCACTCCGCTCGGCTCACGCTGGGGTTCTCGCGGCAATCACCTACGAGGCCCGGTCGGCTCCGCTCCCCGCGTCATCGCCATCGCGGCCACCCAGTAGGTCGCGGACGGCGCCGGTCGACAGAGCGGACTTGCACAGGAATCCCACCGCAGGGCTCGCCGCGATCATGTCGGCGAAGTCCTCCTCGGCGTGGGTGGAGATCAGAATCACCGGCGCACTAGGTCCGTCCCGATGGAGTTGCTCTGTAACTTCGAAGCCGCTCTCCGCGCCGAGATCGATGTCGACCAGGATCACCTCCGGCTGCAGCTCTTCAGCCCGCCTGAGCGCCTCGGCGCCGGATGTAGCCACGCCGACGACCCCCGCGCCCTGGTCCTCGAGCAGGCCGCTCGCGGCGTCGAGGAAAGGCAAGTAGTCATCGACGATTAAGTAGCGCACAACGTGACCTCTTCCATGCTCTCAGTTTGCGGCGCGGGCGTATTGTGTGCATCCCTGCCAGCCGGAAACATCGCCCCGAAAAGGGCACGATGCCGTTTCGGTGAAATCCATTCGGCGAGCCAGAGGACCCGCTGACCTCTTGAGGCCTTTGCTACTGGCGGGTGATCACGGATGCCAGCTGGCAGCATGCGCTGATCGGCGTCTGCGGTGGCGACATCGGTTTGGGCGATACGGAGCCAGATGACCGCGGCGGCGAAGTCACGAGTTTCTGCGACGCGCGAGGCAGCGAACGCCTCAAGGATCACGTCCGTGCAGCTGCGGGAGGCGTCGCGATCTGACAATAACCCGAGTGCTCAAACCCGCTTACCGCAACCGCGCCTCACCCGACCTCGACCGGGATCTCGACGAGTAGTGACGTCCCGCTTCCGGGCCGACTCGAGATCGCCATCTTCCCTCCGACCGCTTCGACACGGTCGATCAGACCGGTGAGTCCGGATCCCTTGGCTGAGTCGGCTCCACCGATCCCGTCGTCGCGTATCGAGAGGTGGAGGTTGGCATCCCCGGCTTCGGCGCGCACGGTCACCTGCGAGGCTCGTGCATGTTTGGCGGCGTTTGTGAGTGCTTCGGCGACAACGTAGTAGGCGGCCACTTCTGCAGACTCCGGCAACCGTCGGTCGACGGCGAGGTCGAGCTCCACGGGGACCGTCGAGCGGCGACCGAGCGTTTTGAGCGCGGGGCCGAGTCCTCCCTTGGACAGGATCGCCGGGTGAATCCCGC
This sequence comes from Gemmatimonadaceae bacterium, assembly GCA_035569435.1. Taxonomy (GTDB): domain Bacteria; phylum Gemmatimonadota; class Gemmatimonadetes; order Gemmatimonadales; family Gemmatimonadaceae; genus DASRDS01. Next base: position 557 of record DATMNB010000337.1, on the reverse strand, counting down.
GTGAGATCTCCTGTACCTCCTCCGACACGCCGACCAGACCATCGACGACGTCAGAAATCTGATTTTTGAGCGACCGCAGTTCGGCGGGCACCGAGGTTTCCGCGGCGCGCAGCTGAAGCCCGAGCGTCACCAGCCGCTGTTGGGCGCCGTCGTGCAGATTGCGTTCGAAACGGCGCCGCGCGTCATCGGCGGCCGCCACGATCCGGGCCCTAGACGCGGTAAGTTCCGCGTGGGCCTGGGCGTTGGCGATCGCGGTCGCGACGAGGTCGGTGAAGTCCGCGACCCGCGCCTCGGTGCCCGGGGGCAGGGCTTCGGGTCGCGACGAGCCGACGATGGCCGCCCCCCACACCCGGCCGTCGACGACAATGGGCGCACCCACCGCCGCGCGGAGGCCCAGATCACGGAGCCGTGCGGCGGTGGAACCTGCAGCATTCTCGTAGCTGTCCATCCGGGCGGGGCGCCCGGTGCGCAACACCATCGCCGGGACGCTTTCGCCCTCGAGTGAAAACCGCGCACCGACAGGCATCTTCTTCAACCCGGGGTCGTCATCGCGGGCC
>DATMNB010000336.1:0-11528 GCA_035569435.1 Gemmatimonadaceae bacterium | reverse complement strand
GGAACCAGGTAGCGAAGACGACGAACCATCACGTGTGACGCCTCCTACACTCGAGCTCGACTACAACGATGTGGCACCGGGAACGTTCGAAGTTAGCATTAGGGCGGTTGCGCGGCGCTCACACTTGGGCGGAGGGCGGGTGACAACGCGACATCGCGCCATGATGACGGGACTTAGCGTTGTTGGCGGCGTGTTGTTTGCCGGCTGCCAGTCCCGGCCGCCCACGTTGAGCACCGCCGCTCGAGCGGCGCTGGCCGACACGGTCAAGCAGCGTGTCTCGGCCTTGTTCTCCGCCTTCGCGCACCCGGTCCCGGACTCGATCCTCGCCTCGTACGACAGCGCGGGACTCGTCTGGGGACGGAGCGGGACCTTGGTGAACTACGATTCCGTGGCCAGCGGCGTCCGACGCACCTGGCAGAACGGCGCGTCAGCCCTCCTGGGCACGAGCGACGCCTCCGTGCGCGTGCTCGGACCCGATGTCGCGGTGTATTCGGGGATCATCTCCGGGAGCTATCACAGCGCGACTGGCGAGGACAGACCGGTCCGCGCGGCGGTGAGCCTGGTGCTCGAACGCGAAGGCACGCAGTGGCGCATCGTGGCGGGACACGAGTCGATCCCGCCCAACGCCCAGCGGCATGAAGCTGACGCTCCACCTGCAGACGCAGGGAAGACCAAATGACCGCGCGCGCCTGGCTCGCGAGACTGGTCCTGCTCTCCGTCGCACTCGTCGCGACGGCCGCTCCCCTGGCCGCGCAAGGCGGCCGACGTCCACGTCCCCCTGCGCATCGGCCCCCACATCGCCCACATGCCTACCGCCCGCCACCGCGTGGCCCCGGCCCCGGCTTCGTCGGCGGCATCATGGCGGGCGCCGTCGTCGGCTCTATCATCGCCTCAGTGAACCAACCACCGGCGGTTGTCGTCCAGGCTCCGCCACCAGCCCCCGTCCCCGAGTACCCCGGCCCACCCCCAGGCCCCGGTCTGATCTGGGTCGGCGGCTACTGGAGTTGGGTCAATGGTGGCTACGCCTGGACCCCCGGCCGCTGGGAACGCATCCCGCGCAACCACCGCGCCTGGGTCGGCGGTCGCTGGACTCCGCAAGGGCGTGGGTGGCACTGGACGCCGGGCTACTGGCAGTAGCGCATGAGGATGGAAACCCTCCCATCCTCGCCGACCCGCGCCGTCATCCCCTCGTAGGTCGCGGTCGTGACGTGCGACGTATCGACCACATGCCTATGCGTCGCCGTCACGACCATGACCTCGGCGCCGGCGGCCTCTCCGGCCTGAATGCCCGCCGGCGCATCCTCGAACACGAGACAATCGCTCGCACTGACACCGAGCCTATCGGCCGCCAGACGATAACACGCCGGGTCTGGCTTTCCGACCGCCACATCTTCGGCCGTCACGAGCACGCGCGGCACTGGAATCCCCGCTGCCTCTAGCCGCCGCGTCGCCAGATCGACAGGCGCTGACGTCACGATCGCCCATCGCTCAGGCGGCAGCGACTCCAGAAACGCCACAGCGCCCGGGACAGCGACGATACCCACAACGTCGGCGATCTCCGCTTGCGACAGCTCGTCCGCCTCGCGCTCTGCATCGACACCGGGCAACGCGAGCCGCTTAATGGTGTCGACGCTCCGAACCCCATGCACGGATGGCAGGAACGACACGACGTCCAGCCCGTGCCGAGCCGCCCACGCCCCCCAGATTCGCTCCGCCGCCGCGATAGAATTCAGCACCGTGCCGTCCATGTCGAAGAGCAGGGCCGAAAACGTTTTTGTAAAGAGTGGTTGATTCCAAGGAGGCAATTGTGAGTTCCCAGAATGATTCCGACCTACAGGCCGCGCTCTCGGCTGGCCTCATTGACCGCTACACGACAAACGCCGCCCGGGTCCGCGAGCTCGCCGCCCCGCTCACCGATGCCCAGTTCTGGCACAAGCCCTTCCCGTTCGGAAACAGCTTCGGCCACCTGGTCCTTCATCTGACCGGTAATCTGAACTACTACATCGGCGCACAGATCGCGAACACCGGCTACGTCCGCGACCGTCCTCGCGAATTCGCCGACCCGACTCCTCCGTCAAAGGCTGAAGCGCTCGACCGCTTTGACGACGCGATCGCCATGGTGCTGCACACCATCCGGGCGCAGTCGTCCGACGACTGGTCCGCCGCGTACAGCGGCGTCGGAGCGACCGCCCGCACCCGCCTCGAGATGCTGATACAAGGCGCGGCCCACATTCAGCACCACATCGGCCAACTGATTTATCTCGTCTACGAGCTCGGGAGACACTCCCCGACGCGCACACCGATATACCAGGTCGACGCCTTCGCGACGAGCCGGTTCGCTGGCAACCCCGCCGCCGTGATGCCGATGCCGCACTTTCCGCCGGACGCGACGATGCAGGCCATCGCGGCCGAGAACAACCTGTCCGAGACAGCGTTTCTCGTCCCCGATGGTGGCAACTACCGCCTGCGCTGGTTCACGCCGGCCACCGAGGTCCCGCTATGCGGCCACGCCACCCTGGCCAGCGCCGCGGTCGTCATGGAGCGTCTCGAACCCGCCCGCCGCAGCGTGATCTTCCACTCGGCGAGCGGCCCCCTGACGATAAGCCGGACCGACACGGGCTACGTCATGGACTTCCCTTCCCGGCCGTCTGAGCAGATCTCCTCACCGCTGGGACTCGCAGTTGCATTGGGTGTCGTCCCGGTCGCCGTGTTCGTCAACACGTTCAACTACATGGCAGTCTTCGAGAACGCACAGGCTATCCGCGACCTCGCCCCTGACATGGCCGCACTCGCCCGACTGGACCGCCCCGGGGTCATTGTGACCGCGCGGGGCGACGGCCCCTACGATTTCGTCAGCCGCTACTTCGCCCCCGCCAAGGGCATTCCCGAAGACCCGGTGACCGGCGCCGCGCACTGCATGCTCACGCCCTACTGGGCCGCCCAACTCGGCAAGACCGCCTTTCGCGCCTCACAACTCTCGCCACGCGGCGGCGAGATCATCTGCCGTCTGGCCGGCGATCGCGTCCAGCTGGAAGGTCGTTGCGTCTTCTATCTGGAGGGCGAAGTGGAGGTCTAGAACTCCACCTCGATCGCTTCATCCGGCGCCAGGCCCTGCCACCGCTCAATCAGCGCGGTGGCGACGGCGCGGGCGCGAACGAGCGCGTCGTCCGTGACGCATCGCCACGATCCCGAGCGCCCGTGCTCAGCGAAAAAACGTGAGCCGTACAGGTTCACATCGTCGATCGATTGCACCACGCCGGTCGCCCGCTCCTGGTCGAACAGACCGACCAGGAACTCGGTCGCCAGTGCGCCATCAGGCACCGGCCCGCGCGGCCACGGCGAGCCGAAATCCGTGATCTCCCACCCCTCGGCGACCAACCCGTAGAACCCGTCCCGAAATCCGAGCGTCGTCTCGACCGCGTAGTGCGTCAGATCATGCGGCGGAAAGAACCGCCCCCGCCGCCCATCCTGTCGCTGCCAGACGACCGAGCCATCAGGCCGCTCGCACCGGAGCACCGCACCACCGTCGGCACGCTTGACAAAGCGGATCCGCATGGTGCGTAGCCTATGGTAGCGAGGCAACTTGAGGAAGCCCAATCCCGCCATTACGCTATCCCGTCCTATGGACGTAGAGATGGACGTCGAGACACTCGACCGCTGTGATCTGTGCGGCCGCCAGCAGGTGGACGTGCTGGACCGCGCGAACAACATCTGCGCCTGCTCGAACTGCGGCTATGTATTCGACAGTCCGCGCCCGACGTCGGCAGCGATCACCGAGTTCTATTCGCGCCCGACCAAGTACGATGCCTGGGTGGACGCCGAGGCCGCGCGAGACGCACTCTGGCAGCGCCGCGTCCGCAAGCTGGCCCCGACGCGCAAGCCCGGCTCCCTGCTCGATGTCGGCGCCGGTATCGGCCAGTTTCTCCACCACGCGCGCGGCACCTACGCCGAGGTCCACGGCACCGAGGTCTCCCGCCGAGCGATCGAGATCGCCCGCGAGCGCTACGGCTTGACCCTCAGCGAGGGGCAGGTCGAAACGATCGACTTCGGCGATCGACGATTCGACAACATCACGCTGTTTCACGTCCTCGAGCACGTGCCGCACCCGCGGACGGTCGTCGAGCGGTGCCTCTCCCTCCTGACCCCGGGCGGCATCCTGACCATCGCCGTGCCCAACGACCTGCTCACGCTGCGCGGCAAACGCGACAAACTGGGCGGCCTGATGGCCCGCCTGCGCGCCGGCGCCACGGCCCCGGTGCGGACGCCGGGGCTCCCGCGCATCACGCTCGACGGAAGCATGGACGAGATCCATCTCTCCCACTTCACGCCGATCGTACTACAGCGCTTCCTGGAATCGTGCGGGCTCAGGGTCCTAGAGAACGACCTCGACCCATTCTACGTCGCGACGGGCACGACCAAAGCCAAGGAAGACGTGGTCTACACCGGCTGCCGCCTCCTGCGCGCCGCGACCGGCGTCAACGTCTATGAGACGATCTGGATCACCGCACAAGCGCCCGCTTGAGGAACGCGAAGCGGCACAGTAATTTAGATGGCTGTCTTCCCGAGTAGCTCAGTTGGTAGAGCAGCGGACTGTTAATCCGCGGGTCACAGGTTCGAGTCCTGTCTCGGGAGCTACTCGGCTCCAACGACTTGGCGATGACGTTAAAGGGGTTAGCTCGCAGGAGCTGGCCCCTTTTCGCTTCGAAGAACAAGGCACTAGCGACCCGAAAAAGGTGCCAGGTCTTAGTCCCACGAGCCCGCGCGCCGTTGTGTGCGACTTGCTGCGGTACCTTACCGCTGTCGCTCAGGCGGTGCAGAATCGCTCGTCGTTCAAGCTCATCGATCAGGCAAGCATAACAAAAGTGGACGTGTTCCCGAAGAAATGAGAGCCATTTCGGAAGGAAGAGTTTGACCGCCGGCGACGCATCACGATTGGAGACTTCTCGACCTGGATCGTCAACGCCGAAGATCTCGTACTCGCAAAGTTGCTCTGGATACAACTCTCGCCGTCGGACATCCAGATGCGGGACGTGCGCATGCTGCTGCAGGCAGGCCTTGAGATCCACTACGTCGAAGGGTGGGCACATCGGCTCGGCCTGGACGACCTATTGGCTGAAGCACGCAAATGACGGACACCAGCCCCGAGGTCGAAAAGCGCTATCGCGAGATGCTCATGGCCCGCTCTCCGGCGGAACGGATGACGATGGCGGCTCGCATGTTCTATACGGCCCGCGCCATGGTGGTCGCGTCCTTCCCACCTGACTTGTCGCCCGAGGAACGGCGACGCCGCTTATTCGAACGACTTTACGGGCACGAGATCCCACCCGACCAGATCCCGCCAGCGCTCCGTCGGCGGTAAAGCCGCTCACTGGGGATTGTCTTGAGACTCGGTCGCTGCCAAGTCGCCCTCAAGGCAAGGGGCGACGGAATCATCCGAACCTGGCTGACCCCTTTCTCCGTACCTGGACCTGGCAACAATCTCGAGCACATCACGCTAGGAACCGCAAAAAGCGCACAGAAGGCCAGCGCGCCAAAAGCCAGCCGTCGATGCCGTACCGTCTGCCGGAGCCGGTCGCAGTGGCAATGACGCCGGCGGTAATCAACATCACGTTGAAGCCGATCGTATCCGGGCCAGCGCCACCTACAACGAGAATGTTCGTTACGGCCCGCGCGATGGCCAAGCAACCGCCGACACGAGTAAGAAAACCCAGCATCAGCGAGATCCCGATAACCAGATCGCCGAACGCAATCAAGACAGCGCAGATCTGCACATGGGGCAGAACGACGTTCTGCAGAAAACTCGCCACGCCCGGCGTCACTGCAGTGTGAATGAACGTCTCGGTCACTCTCTCGGCAAGCCCGTCGCCGCTCAGAAACGCCGACGACATCTTGGCATCCTTCCCGATCACAGCGCTGTCCAGCCACGCGAGACTTGAAATCACCCGCAGCCAAACCACCGCCGACTTGCTGTGCTGGATATCTTGTGCGTGTTCGATGTGCACCCTAATCCCCTCTTTGACGAGATCGCTGCGCTCCCCCAGTGCTATTAATCCGCGGGTCACAGGTTCGAGTCCTGTCTCGGGAGCTACTCGGCTCCAACAACTCAGCGACTGACGTTGAAGGGGGTTAGCGCACCAGGACTAACCCCTTCTGTGTAGCTGCAAGTAGGCAGGCGTAAGCCCGAGAATGCCCTAGTTTCGGCGACCCCCGTTAACCCAAACTCCGAGCACAGGGAGATACGGCCATCGAACCGATGCAACTCGCCGGTCTACTTCTCGAACGGACCACCGAGGAACTCCGCGAGGCAGAAGCTGAACGTCTCGTCGACAAGTAAGATGCAGGACGCGTAGGGGCTATCGCCCTACGCGTCAAACGCCGCCGCCGTCCGCGCCAACTCCCGCATCACATCGGCGTCAGTCCTCCCCGACCGCTTCAACACGTGAAACGAGTGGTCCGCCCCCTCGATCACATGCAACGTCGCGCGCGCACCCAGGCCCTCACAGATGGGCCGCAACAACTCCAGCCCCGCGAACTCATCGCGCGTCCCCTGGAGAAAGAGCATGGGTTGGGCGACGCGCGACAGATGATCAGCGCGCTTCGTGCCCGGCTGCTTGGGCGGGTGCAACGGAAAACCGAAGAACACCAGCGCGCGCACACTGTCGACGAGATGCTCCGCGGCAGCCTGTGATGTCATACGTCCACCCATCGACTTGCCCCCAGCAATGATCGGCAGGTCCGGCGCCGCTGCCGCAGCCGCGTGTACGGCCGCGGCAACCGTGGCCGTCAGGAGCGCGGGCGGATCGGGCCGCCGGCTCCGGCGCTCCATATACGGGAACTGATACCGAAACGTCGCCACGCCCTCCGTCGCGAGCTCCGCGGCGAGTGACTCGAGGAACGGATGCGCCATCCCCGCGCCCGCCCCGTGCGCGAGGACCAATAGCCGCCGAGCATTGGGCGGCCGCAGCAACAACGCCGACACCTCGTCGGAGCCGAGCACCGCGAACCGAAGACTCTCCGTGGCGGACACGTTGCCCCTAGTACCCCACCGCCTCCCCGTCCTTCCGCGGATCCGACGCCGCCTCCCACCCACGCGGCAACCGTCGGATCATCTGCGACCCCCCAAAACTCCCCACCAACACACTGTCAGCCACCAACCGGTGCCCCTTGGCCACCAGCGCCTGTCGGACCGAATCCGAAAACGCCGGCTCGAGCCCGACGCTGAGCCCGGAAAAGTGCCGCCACCGCGGCGCGTCGACGGCCTGTTGCAATCCCATATGAAAGACGAGCAGATCGAGCAGCACCTGCACGTGCCCCTGCGCCTGCATGGAGCCCCCCATGAGCCCAAAGCTCAGATACGGCTCCTGCCGCGCCCCGTCCGCCGACGGCCGCGTCACAAACGCCGGAATGAGCGTGTGAAACGGCCGCTTCCCCGGCCCCACGGTGTTCGGAAGCCCCGGCTCCAACGTGAACCCCGCCCCGCGATCATGCATCGCGAACCCCGTGCCTGGCACCACGACCCCCGACCCGAACTCCTCGTACAGACTATTGATAAACGAGACCATGTTGCCGTCCTTATCAGCCACGGTCAGATAAATCGTCTCGCTCGCCAACGGCGCCCGCCCCGGCTCGACCCGCTCGACCGCGCGGGCCGTGTCGATCTGCGCGCGACGCGACCCGACGAATGCGTCCGAGAGGAGCGCCGTTGCCGGCACCGTCATCGCGTCAGGCTCCCCGACGTACCGCGCCAGATCGGCGTAGGCCAACTTCTTGGCCTCGACCAACAGATGCAGATACGCCGGCGAATCGTAGCCCATCGCCGTCAGATCGTACGGCGCGAGGATGCGCAGCATCTCGAGCACGGCCACGCCCTGGTTGTTGGGCGGCAACTCCCAGACGCGATATCCACGGAACGACACCGACATGGGCTCGACCCACGTCGCCCGCTGCCGTGACATGTCCTCCAGCGTGAGGAAGCCGCCGAGCGCATGCACGCGGTCGACGATGCGCCGTCCGAGTGTGCCGCCGTAGAGGACTGCCGGCCCCTGCGCCGCGATCAACCGGAGCGACGCCGCATAGTCCGGGTTCCGAAACCACTCGCCCGTCGTCGGCGCCCGCGTGCCATCGATCAGGAACGTGTGACTCGCCCCCGAGTCACGCGCCAGCCGCGCCGCCGACTTTGCCCAATCACGCGAGATGATCGGCGACACCGGAAACCCCTCCTCCGCGAGCCGAATCGCCGGCGCCAACGCCTCCGCCAACGTGATCGTGCCGTACCGCCCGAGCAGGGCCGCCCACCCCGCCACGGCCCCAGGCGTCGTAATCGACTCCGCGCCGTCGACCGGCACCGCCGTCCGCCCCCGCCGCACGAACTCGTCGCGCGTCATCAGGCTCCCCGCCCGCCCACTGGCGTTGAGTCCCACGAGCCGGTGCTCTTTCGCCGACCAGACCAACGCGAACACGTCCCCACCCGGCCCGGTCATCATCGGCTCGACCAACCCCAGCACCGCCGCCGCTGTGACCGCCGCGTCGACGGCGTTCCCACCGCGCTCCAACACCGCCAACCCCGCCGCACTCGCCAGCGGCTGACTCGTCGCGATCACCCCGTGCGGCGCATACACGGCCGATCGCCCCGCCATCGTGGTGGGGCGCGGCGACTGCGCGCCAACGATGTTGACGACAACGGGTACCAGCGAAATGAAGAACAGATGCACGTGACGCAGAGGACGCTCCGTTGGACAGGGACCCGCCCGCGAATATAGCAATTGACGCCCCCGCCGATAGCGTCACAGTCGCGCGCGGGATTTGACCAATCGTCGGTCGCGTGCCATGCTATCGCCATGCGAACTCACCTCTCCATCGTCGCCGCCGCCCTCCTGGCGTGCCCCGCGCTCGCCCTCGCACAGACGACGCCCGCCACCATCGCGCCAAATGAGCACCTGCTCGCCGACGGCATACCGCCGATCTCGCGCACGGTGGCCGACGCGGTGGGCCGATATACCGAGTTCCGCAGCGCGACACTCTGGGACTGGCATCCGACGCGCCGAGAGATCGTCATCGGCACACGGTTCGCCGACGTTGTCCAGGCCCACGCAGTCCGGTTCCCCGGCGGCGACCGCACGCAGCTGACCTTCTTCCCCGATCGCGTCCAGATCGCCCGCTGGCAACCGGCCACCGGGGCGTACTTGTTACTCCAGCGAGACGTCGGCGGCAGTGAATTCAACCAGCTGTACCGCTTCGACCCATCGACCGGCACGGCAACGCTGCTCACCGATGGCGTCTCCAAGAACGATCTTGGCCCCTGGTCGAACGCCGGGACGCGCGTCGCCTACACGTCGACCCGCCGCAACAAGACCGACACCGACATCTATGTGATGGACCCCTCGACCCCCTCGACCGACCGCATGGTCGCCAAGGTCGACGGTGGCGGCTGGTCGCCCCTCGACTGGTCGCCCGATGACCAGACGCTGCTGCTCGTCCACGAGGTATCCGTCAACGAAAGCTCGCTCTGGCTCGCCGATGTCGCGCACGGGACGCTGACGCCAGTCACGCTCCCGGCCACGCCGATCGCGTACGGCGGCGGCCGATTCTCCCGCGATGGCCGCACCATCTACACGACCAGCGACGAGAACGGCGAGTTTAGCCAGCTGATCGCGATCGACCTCGCCACCAAGACGCACCGCGTCCTGACGCCCACCCTCAAATGGGATGTCGAGGACTTCGATCTCTCCCGCGACGGCCGGACGCTGGCCCTCACGACCAACGAGGACGGCATCAGCGTCCTCCGCCTGATCGATCCCACAACGGGTGCGACGCGGCGCGAGCCGACACTCCCGGTGGGCGTGATCGGCGGCCTGCACTTCCGCCCCGACGGGAAAGAGCTCGCCTTCGCCATGAGCTCGGCCCGCTCACCGCAGGACGTCTACTCCCTCGACCTGGCGTCGGGAAAAGTCGAGCGCTGGACGACGAGCGAGACCGGCGGAATCGACGCGACGACGTTCGCCGAGCCGACGCTCGTGCACTGGAAAGGCACCGATGGGTTGGCACTGAGCGGATTCCTCTACCGCCCGCCAAAGGCATTCACCGGCCGCCGCCCCGTCATCATTAACATCCACGGCGGCCCCGAGGGCCAATCCCGCCCCGGCTTCCTCGGCCGCACCAACTACATCGTCAACGAGATGGGCGTCGCGGAGCTCTTTCCCAACATCCGCGGCTCGACCGGGTACGGCAAGACGTTCGTCGCCGCCGACAACGGCGTCAAGCGGATCGACGCCTATCACGACATCGGCACCCTCCTCGACTGGATCGCCACCCAGCCCGACCTCGATCCGTCACGCGTCATGGTCACGGGGGGCAGCTACGGCGGCCACATGACGCTGGTCACCGCCAGCATGTACGCCGACCGCATCACCTGCGCGCTCGATGTCGTCGGTGTCTCCAACCTGGCGACGTTCCTCGAGCACACCGAGAGCTACCGGCGCGACCTCCGCCGCGTCGAATACGGCGACGAGCGCGATCCGACCGTCCGGGCGTTCATGGAGCGGACCGCTCCGCTCACCAACGCCGAGAAGATCACCAAGCCCCTCTTCGTCGTCGCCGGCGCCAACGACCCACGCGTCCCCAAGTCGGAAGCTGACCAGATCGTCGCCGCCCTCAAGCAGAGTCACACGCCCGTCTGGTACCTCATCGGCCTCGACGAAGGTCACGGGTTCGCCAAGAAGAAGAACCAGGACTTCCAGCAGTACGCGACGGTCGCGTTCATCCGGCAGTACCTCCTCGGTCCGGTGCAGTAGCTGCGTACGATTATCGGCCTCGACATCGGCGGAACCAAGACCGTCGTCGTTGAAGGGACAGCGAACGGTGACATTCTCGCGCGCGATGCGGCGCCGACCAATGCCGACCAGCCGTTCGCGGACACCTGGCCCGCGCTGGCGGCCCGGGTCCGCCAAGCGATCGACGCCGCTCGAGACGCAGGGCGAAGTCCCGTAGCGGTCAGCGTAGCGGCGCCGGGGCCGCTGCAGATCGAGGAGGGAGTGTTCCGTGATCCACCGAACATGCCGGGGTGGCACGGCGTCCCTCTCAAATCGGCGATCCAACACGCGGTCCCCGAGTTGCCAGTGTATGTAGAGCACGACGCCAATGCCGGCGCACTGGCCGAGTGGCGATTTGGCGTCGGGCGCGGCCGGTCCATCCGGCACCTCGTGTACCTCACGTTTGGCACGGGGATGGGAGCGGGGATCATCGCCAATGGCCAACTCCTCCGCGGTGCGTCCGACACGGCCGGAGAGGTCGGCCACGTCCGGGTCGCCGACGACGGACCCTCGGCGTTCGGCAAGACAGGCGCGTGGGAGGCGTTCGCCTCGGGCGTTGGACTGGTACGCCTGGCGGCCCGCATGTATCCCGGGCGATGGCACACCACCACCCGATTCAAGAGGTGGTGAACACGATCCTGAGCGGCGATTCCGACATGGCGGCGGTGGCCGCCGAGGCGGGCCGGATGTTGGGCCGGGGACTCGCGATCCTGATCGACG
>DATMNB010000335.1:0-22294 GCA_035569435.1 Gemmatimonadaceae bacterium | reverse complement strand
CTGCTTCGCCTGTTCGCGCTACGCCCGTTGCTGGCAATCACGATCTTCGGCATCCCCCTTCTGCTGCTGGCCGCGGTGGGGCTGCTGACGATCGTCGTCCTCAAGATCCTGATATTCGTCGTCCTGCCGATCGTCCTCGTCATCTGGCTGGTGCGTTGGTTCTGTGGATCGAACGGCGAGTCGGGGCACTAGAGAGGACACCCAACGCACATGACACCCAAGGGACTCCCACCGAAAACCTTCGGCGCGTCCCGCGGGCGCGTTACCCAACGTGACGACAACACCATAAGCGTCAGGGGCCGCCTGACGCCGAGGCCGACGCCGATGCCGCTGGCGAGCTGTATCGCTTGTACCAACTCATCATATAGAGCTGCGTCCTGATGAAGTTGGTTGGTTTCTGCCCGCCGGTGCCGTGATACTCGCCTTCGAACCGCAGCAGCGTCGTCGGCACATGCCGCATCTTGAGGGCCACGTAATACTCCTCGCTCTGCGGCATCGGCGTGCGCAGGTCGAGGTCACCGGTCATGATCAACGTCGGCGTCGTCACGTGACTGACGTACATGAGCGGAGACTCTTTGAGCCACGGCTCCGGGTCCTCCCAGAACGGCTTGTCGAACCAGCCTTCCGTGAAGAGCGGGATGTCGGTCTCGCCCGTCATGCTGATCCAGTCGATCACGGGACACCGCACCGCCGCGGCCGCGAATCGCGTCGTGTGCCCGATGACCCAGCTCGTCAGGACACCACCACCCGAGCAGCCGCCGACGAACATGCGTTTCGAGTCGACGTACCCGCGTGCGACGACGGTGTCGACGCCGGCCATGAGGTCGTCGTAGTCGACGCTCGGATACGCCTTACTGATCGCCGCGCCAAACGCCGATCCGTAGCCCGTGCTCCCACGGGGATTCACGTAGAGGACCACGAAATCGTTAGCGGCAAAGTTCTGGAACATGTAATTGAATGCGGCGTTGTACGCCCCATGCGGCCCGCCGTGGATCTCCATGATCAACGGGTATTTCTTCGCCTGATCGAAGCCGGGTGGCTTGACGATCCACCCTTGGATACGGGCGCCGCCGCTCGAGACGTAGTTGATCTCCTCGAGCGTACCCAGATGGATGCGTGCGAGCGCCGCATCGTTCACACGCGTGAGCTGGACGATCTCACCTTTCGTCTTGAGATCGATTCTCGCGACATCCGCCGGCCGCTGCGTCGTCGACCGCGTCAGTGCAGCTACCCCGGTCTTGGACACCGAACCGAGAGTGACAACAACCGGCCCTGATGTGACGGACCGCGCCGCGGCGCCGGCCGCAAGCGCGACAAAGGAGACATTCCGCGTGCCGTGATCCTCGGCCGCGAAGTAGATACCGCTGTTATCCGGCGCCCAGTGCAGATCGCTGGCGTCGCGATCCATGGCCGTGGTCAACAACCGCGCGTGCGTCCCGTCGATGTCCATGACATAGAGACCGCTCGTCGTGTATGTCTTGGCCGTGGATGCAAAGCCACTGTAGGCAATGTGCTTTCCGTCCGGCGACACCACCGGCGAATGCCAATTCCCGCGCTCGGCGGTCAAGACGTGCGTCGCACCCGTGTTTGGATCGACGGCGTAGAGGTTCGAGGAGCGGTACTGATAGTCACCGTCGGGATCGGCCCATCCGTCGACGATGATCCCTTTCCCATCCACCGTCCAATCCCACCCGACGGGGCCGCCGAGCCCGTCGAACCGGGAACCTACGTTCCAGTCGCCGTGCGTAATCTGGCGCGCCGGACCGCCGTCGATACTGGCAACGAAGAGGTGCCGGAATCCCGGCTCCTGAAATCCGCGCCGGTCCTCGCGGAAGTGTAGCGTCTCGACGATGCGCGGCGACTTGGTCCAGTGCGCCGAGTCGGGTGGCTTGGGCATGTCGATCTGCCAGACGGCCGGCTTCGCCACAAACATCGTGAAGCCGATCGACTTTCCATCCGGCGACCAATGGATGTCGGCCGGCGACTCGGTCACATGTGTGATCTGCGTCGGCCCCGGATCGCCATCGACCCACCGCACGTAGATCTGGGCCCCTTTGGGCTCACCGTCCGCCAGATACGCGATCCGCGTCCCATCCGGAGACCACTGCGGACTCGAGCCCTTGGTGAGCACACGGTTACGCGAACCATCGGCGCGCATGATCCACAGTGTGGTCTCGTACTTGTCTTCCAGCTTATTGACCCATCGCCGTGAGTACACGATCTGTGAGCCATCCGGCGAGATCTGTGGATCGCTGACCTGCTCCAGATCGAAATAATGGCCGACCGTGAGGAGCGTATCCGACGGCGCCTCCTGGGCTGCAGCGAGGCTGGGAGCACAGACAAGGGCCAGCACGGCGAGGTGACGCGTAGCGCTCACAGGGCGGTCTCCGATGATGAGTGGATGCCGCTCATGGTACGTACAATTGGGCCGCAACGCCAGACGTGCCGGGGCGCGGGCCCGGGATTTGAACCCGCGACCTCTCGGTACGCACTCCGCCATCCTAACCCAAATCGCGTCAGATCAACGGCTGGAGACCCGAAACCCTGTGAAGGCCACCCGAGCCGCACCCGCCTGGCCTAATTCGCGCTCACGTGCTCGTCCTAGCTCTTGGCGCGGCTTCGCCGTTCAGGAACGGTAGCGCCGTGTCGACCACCTGCGGTGCGACGCCCAATTCGTAGTGCGTGAGATTCGGCAGGATCGCCAGGCGATTCTGCGACATGTGCTCGCGCTGCCAGCCGGCGTCCTTCAGTCCACCGCCGAGCAACTGGTAGAACTTCACGATGTGCTCCGGCCGGAACATGTCGCTGTCGCCGAAGATGAGCATCACCGGCATGGTCAGCTTCTTGACATCAGCCGACCAGTCGTACGGCGTGCGCATGTAGGCACCCATCCGGTCGAGCAGCGTCGGAAACTCCTCAGGATGCGGCGCGATCGCCACGTACGACTTGTACATGGGCGTGTGCTTCATCTGCTCCATCATGGCCGCGCCGATCGCCGCCTGCTGGGGCAGCATCTCTGGATAGAACCCGTCCTGCGCGTAGCTGACGGAAAGCAGCACCAGTCGGCGAACCATGTCGGGATGTTGAGCGGCGAATTGGAACGCGACACCGCCGCCCATCGAATAGCCGAGCACGTCGACCTTGTCATAGCCGAGCGTCTCGAGCACGCCGGCCATGTCGTTGCCTATGTCGACCAGGCTGATCTCGCGACTCCCCAGCGGCGTCCGGCCGTGGCCGTGCAGGTCGACGCCGATCACCTGTCGGCTCTCAGCGAGTTTGGTCAGATTGGGACCGAACATCTCGATCTGGCCCAGGCCGCCATGCAGGAGCAACAGCGGCTCGCCCGTCCCATAGACGGCGTAGTAGTAGTTCACGCCGTTGACCGCGGCATGGCCACTCTTGGTGGGCTTTGGCGTTATGGTCTGCACGGCCGGCTTCA
The DNA here is from genome assembly GCA_035569435.1 of Gemmatimonadaceae bacterium. GTDB lineage: Bacteria > Gemmatimonadota > Gemmatimonadetes > Gemmatimonadales > Gemmatimonadaceae > DASRDS01. The sequence goes on along the minus strand of DATMNB010000335.1, from coordinate 18,855 downwards.
CCTGCGCAACATGGGTGCCGTCATGGGATGTCCACAATGACGTTGCCCATGACTTCTCCGCGCTCGACGATCTCATGCGCCTCCGCGGTTGCCTCGAGCGGCAGGCGGCGCGCGACGGTATGAATGAGCCGCCCGCGTTCAAGCAGCGCCGTCAGTTCGTCAATGCCTGCCGCGCGGTCCGCGGCCGAGAGCTCATAGACCAGAAAGAATCGCAGCGTAATGCTGTTAATCATCAACCAGTGACCCGGCAGAGCGGTCTCGCTCGCCGACGTGCCGTACACGACGACCGTGGCCTGAGGTCGTAGGACCGCCGGATAGAGTTTGGCATTGGCACTGAGATCCATCTCGATCAGCGCATCGACCCCTCGTCCGCCGGTCAGCGCCTTCACGCGCTCGCCCACGTCTTCGGTGCGGTAGTTGATGGTTTCGTCCGCCCCTGCCGCGCGCGCGTGCGTCGCCTTCGCGTCGCTGCTGATCGTCGTGATCACCCGCGCTCCGCGCAGTTTCGCGAGCTGTATGGCGTAGTGGGCCACTGCGCCAGCACCGCCGGCGATCAGCACGGTCGTGTCCGGCCCGATCTCGGCCAGACGGACCGCCTGAATAGCCGTCAATGCGGGGATGCCGAGGCAGGAGCCCACGTCGTAACCGACGTTGTCGGGTAGCCGCACCGCCTGAGCACCGGGAACGACGATGTACTGCGCAGCGGTGCCGTACGCGCGCTTCCATTGTCCATTCCAGATCCAGACGCGCTCGCCCACGCGGCCGGAGACGCCTGCTCCCACGGCGTCAATCTCCCCTGCCCCATCACTATGGGGAATGATCAGGGGCGCGCTCATGCGGCGCCCAGCGCCGCCGCGCCGCGACTTCCAATCCGACGGATTGACACCCGAGGTCCGGATCCGGACGCGCACGTCGCCTGGACCAGGTTCTGGCGTCGGCACCTCCCCGGTCTGCAGTACCTCGCGGGCGTCGCCTTGCTGTGTATAGAACGCTGCACGCATCACATTCCCCTTGGAACGATCCATTAAGGACAGCCCGCGAGCTGGGCGAACAGGGTCTCGACCGTCTCCGCCGAAATTGCGTCGGGATCCAGCGTCAGCTGGTGGGTGATGCCCCGGCTCAGGGCGATCAGCGCATCGAAGAACTCCGCCGGCGGGAGCGGGGGCGTCTCGCCCCGCTCCCGGTTCACGGCCTCGAACTCGGCGGCCAAGCCGGCGACGTACCGGCGGAGGCTCAGGCGCATGGCGTCGCCCCACGCCCGATTGCGCTTCGCATACACCTGATATTCAAAATCAAGTAAGAAGAGCTGGCGGGATGCCCCGCGCAGGAGCGCCATGATGTCCCGCGCGACGATCCGGAGCCGATCCTCGAGCGGAAGATCGGGCCGGAGCAGCGGTCGGGGGTCGACCGGGACACTGTTCACCGTGGCGACCGCCTCGATCAACTCGCGCTTGCTCCCAAAGCTCGCGTAGACCGCCCCTTTCGTGAGGCCAACTCGAGCGGCGATCGCGTCGAGCGAGGTGCCCTCGATGCCCCGGCGCGCGAACAGCCAAGCCGCGGCGTCGAGAATCGCGTCGCGAGTCTCGCCCTTACGGGCGGCCCGCGACAAGGGCGGCCGTGGGTGGCGCACACGCTGTTGCCGTACCGACTGGTATTTCATATACTGGTGGGTATATGAATATACTCTGTCTCGTGCTCGCCGCCACCACCGCGACACCCGATTCCCTGCCGGCGAAGCCAGACTACTCGCCGCCGGCCGGGGCGCCGTACACCGCCGTTGACGTGACCGTCCCGACGCCCATGGGCCACACGCTCGCGGGCACGCTCACGCTGCCCCGCGGCGCGAGCGCCGCGCACCCGGTCCCGGCCGTCGTCACGATCACCGGCAGCGGGCCGGAAGACCGCGACGAGATGCACCCGTCCCTCCCGAGCTACCGTCCGTTCCGCCAGATCGCGGACTCCCTGGGTCGCCGGGGGATCGCCGTGCTGCGCATGGACGACCGTGGCGTGGGCCAGTCCGGCGGCACGTTCAAGGGCACGACCGATGAGGGCTTTCGCGACGACATTCGAGCCGGTCTCGCGTTCTTGCGAACACGCCCCGAGATCGACGCCAAGCGGTTGGGCCTCGTGGGACACAGCGAGGGCGCGATGATCGCCCCGATGGTCGCGGAGCAGGAGCCCTCGGTCCGTGCGATCGTGCTGCTCGCCGGAGTCGCGGGGAACCTCATGCCGACCCTCCGGTATCAGCTCGCGAACCAGATCACGCACAACGCGAAGCTGACGCCGGCGCAAAAGGATTCGGCCGTCGCCGCGATGCCCCACCGGATCGACTCGATGATCGCCTCCGACCCGTGGTGGCGGTTCATCCTCACGCACGACTTCTCGGCCGACCAGCGGCAGGTCAAGTCGGCGGCCGTCCTCATTCTGACTGGCGAGAACGATCAACAGGCGCAACCCAAGTACATCCCCGAGATGGTGGCGAACTTCCAGGCCTCCGGCAACCACGACGTCACGTCCCGCATCATCCCCGGGGTCAACCACTTGTTCGTGACCGACGCCAATGGATTTCCCGGCGGCTACGCGAAGCTTCCGGTGCCGGTCACGGTGCGGTCCGATGTGGTCGGCGCCGTCACCGACTGGCTCGCGCTCGAGCTGAGTCACCCATGATGCGCCTCATGACGCACCTCGTGCTCGCGGCGGCCGCCACGGCCTGGACGACGGCCGCGGCGCAGCAGCCCGCGGCGGACTTCGACAAGTACGTCGCCCAAGGGGTCTCCGACTGGCACGTGCCCGGCCTCGCCGTCGTCGTCGTCAAGGACGACTCGGTCGTGTTCCAGAAAGCCTATGGCGTTCGTGACGTCACGACCCACGCGCCATTCGACATCCACACCCGATCGGCGATCGGCTCGACGACCAAGGCGATGACGGTCTTGGCGCTCGGCATGCTCGTCGATGAGCGAAAGCTCTCCTGGGATGACCGAGTCATCGACCACCTCCCCGACTTTCGGCTCTCCGATCCCTATGTCACGCGCGATCTCCGGATTCGCGATCTCCTCACGCACCGGAGTGGACTCGGCGGCTCGGGGGATCTGCTGTGGGTCAACCCGGGCCTCTCGGAGCAAGAGATCGTCCGGCGCATGCGTTACATGCCATTCGAGTCGCCGTTCCGGACCCGGTTCAGCTACAACAACATCATGTATCAGGTGGCCGGCGACGTCGTCGCCGCCGCATCAGGCATGTCCTGGGAGCAGTTCCTCACGACGCGCATCTTCGAGCCGCTCGGCATGCGGGAGACGATCCCCACGGTCGCCGCGACCATCGGCCAGCCAAACGTGGTCTCACCCCATGTGTTCAAGCACGACACGCTGCGCGTGATCCCCGTGCAGAGCACCGATCAGGTCAAGGCCGCCGGGTCGGTCTTCTCGAGCGTCGCGGACATGACGCGATGGGTCCAGTTCCTGTTGGACAGCGGCCGGGTCAACGGCCGGCGGTTGGTGAGCGACTCGGTGTTTCGCCAAATCTTCACGCCGGAGATCATGGCGCCACGCGAGCTCTACCCTGCCCTGACGCTCTCCAAGCCCCACTTCTTCACGTACGGGTTCGGGTTCTTCCTCCAGGACTACGCCGGATACCAGGTCGCCATGCACACCGGCAGCATCGACGGCATGTGCGCGCTGATCGCCTTGGTGCCGGAACGCCATCTCGGCTTCTACATCCTCGAGAACGTCGATCACGCCGAGCTGCGGCACGCCTTGATGTACAAGGCGATCGACGAGTGGCTCGGCACCGGCACCCGCGACTGGAGCGCCGAGCTGCGCACCATGTTCGCCGAGCGCCAGGCGAAAGCAACCGCGAAGACGAAAGCCTCGCGCGATTCGGCGGCGGCGCCGGCGTCATTGCCGCTCGATCGCTACGCTGGAACGTACCGGGATTCGACGTTCGGGGACGTCGTGATCACGAACGAATCCGGCGTGCTCCATCTGCAGTACTTCTCCAGCAACGCGCAGCTCGACCACGCGCGGTATGACGTGTTCAAGGCGAGCCACCCCAGCAAGTCCTATCTCGATGGCCAGACCGTCACCTTTACGCCGGATGGCGCAGGTGCCGTGGCCTCCGTGCGATTCTCGAACATCGCGTTCGTGAAGGTCCCGACGGGCGAGGGTGTCGCACTCGTTCAACAGATGCACGATCGCTATGCGTCGACCTGGTATTCGACTCTCTCGTTCACCGAGCTCGCCGAGCAGCGGTCCGAGGACGGCAAGACGACGTCCGGGACCTGGTGGGAGGAGGGCAAGCTCCCGGGGCGATTGCGCATCGACGTTGGCACGACGCCAACGGACACCGTCAAGCAACGCCGGATCGTCGTCTTCGCCAACGACAGCGCCTATGTCAAAGCGCCCGGCGAACCGTTACGCCGCACCGCACGCCGGAATCTGCTCCTGGTCCTGGGATTCGACATCTATCGCCAGCCGGTCGACCGCACGGTGGCCGAGCTCACGGCCGAGGGCTTCGACCTGTCGCACGTCCGACGCGATGTCTGGCACGGACGGCCCGTGACCGTCGTCGGTGTCGCGGGCAAGGAGTTCTGGGTCGACACCGAGCGCTTGCTATTCGTTCGACTGATCGACGGTGGCACCGACGCCTGGTTCGATGACTATCGCCCGTTGGCCGGCGGCTGGATCGCGGCAGAAGTCGGCATGACCACCAATGGGGTGATGCAGTTACACGAAGTCTACTCCAACATCAAGGCGAACGTCGCGCTCCCGGATGCGATGTTCGATCCGTCCCAACTCAGATAGCGCGCTACTGCACCACACGGCTCGTGTCGACCGGGAAATCGAGATAGGTCGCGAACTGCGGCGACCGGAACACGCGCTGGCGCGCCGGTTGAAAATCGGCGTCGGTCGCCGCGAAGATGTTTGGCACGAACGTCTGCGGGTTGCGGTCGATCAACGGGAACCAGGTGCTCTGGACCTGCACCATGATCCGGTGCCCTTTGAGGAACCGGTAGCACTGCGTGTGCATGTCGATCGTGTACGCGTCGACGTGGTTCGGCACCGCGGGCACCGGGTCGGCGTACCCCTTCCGAAACCGTCCGCGCAACACGTCATTCGCCACCATGAACTCGTAGCCGCCCATCTTGGGGTCGGCATCGAACGTCTCCGGATAGACGTCGATCAGCTTCACGATCCAATCGCCGTCGGTGCCCGAGGTGGACGCAAAGAGATGCGCCGCGATGGCCCCCGACACCGTGACGTCGGCGGCGAGCGGCTCCGTCGCATAGGTCAGGACGTCGGCTCGGCCGTCGGCCACGCGCTGGTCCTCGGACAGCCACGTCGGCCACCCCGAGCTGCCGGTAAACGTCGAGGGAATCGGCCGGTGCCGATATGGTACAGGGTGCGCCGGGTCCGACACGTACGCGTCGAACGCGCTGTCGCCGGTTTCCGCCGGCGGCTCGAACGCCAGGCGGCCCCCAGCGCCGAGGTACAGTTTCCGACCGACCGTGTTCGGCGCGGGCCATCGGTCATACGATTTCCAGGCATTCGCGCCGGCCTCGAAGACGAGGGCCTCGGGCTGGGTGAACGTACCCTTGTCTTTCAGGAAGTGCGCGAAGAACGGGGCCTGCACGTGCTCGCGGAAATACAGCGCCGTCGGCCCGCCGAAATCGATGGGGCCGAGCTTCTGGCCGTCCCCGAACCCCCAGCCGCCGTGGTTCCAGGGCCCGACGACCAGATAGTTCAGGTGGTTTGTGTCGTGCTGCTCGAGCGCCTCGTAGATCGTGATCGGCCCGTAGAAGTCTTCCTGGTCCCACCAGCCCGCGACGTTCAGCGTCGGGATCGTGACCTTGTTCATGTACGGCGTCGCGGCCCGGCGCTGCCAGAAAGCATCGTAGTTCGGGTGCGAGGCGAAGTCCTTCCAGGTCGGCAGATCGGCGTGCACGTGGCTGAGCGCGCCCAGCTTGAGATACCAATCGTACGTGTCATAGCGGTCGAACGCGAACGGATGGACCGTCTTGTCCGTCTCCATCGCCTCGGCGTACTCGAACCCATAGCTCAGGCGAAACGCGCCGCCGTGGTGAAAATCATCGCCGATGAACATGTCCGCCGGCGACGCCTGGGGCGACACCGCCTTGAGCGCCGGGTGCGGATCGAGCATCGCCATGACAGTCAGCCACCCTGGATAGGAGATGCCCAGCATGCCGACCCGACCGTTGTTGTTCTTGACGTTCTTGAGGAGCCACTCGATCGTATCGTAGGTATCGCTGCTCTCATCGACGGCCTTAGGGTCACGCTTGTCGCGCGGCGGGCGCAGCATCACGAACTGCCCTTCGGACGTGAAGCGGCCGCGGATATCCTGAAAGACGAAGATGTACCCTTCGTCCGCGAGCTCCTTGAAGTAGTTCTTGAACATCCCGTCCGCGTGATCGATGCCGTACGGGGTGCGGAACATGATGATCGGCAGCGCGGGATGCGCTCCCGTCGGCACGAAGATGCGCGTGTGCAGGTGCACGCCATCGCGCATAGCGATGTTGACGGTCGACGAGTCGAACGCCACTTGAGCCGCTAACGCCAGTCCCGTCAGGAGGAACACGCGCGCTCCATTCAATAGTTGAGATTGGGATTCAGCAGGTGCCAATGCCAGAGGAACCAGAAGAATCCCACCAAGGCGAGCGCCAGCAGCGTGTTCCAGATCTTGGCCCAGATCCACCGCTGCGGATCGCGCCACCACTGGACGCACTGGTAGATCGCGGTCAGCGCGCCGAAGCCGGCGAGGAGCCCGAGCAGCTGCATGAGGTGGATCTCGACGTCGCCGTTCTTCCCCAGGCCGAAATCGTCCGTAAACCGCTTGGCGAACAGGGCGAGCATCGCCACGACCGCGATGCACAGCAGACACGCGACGCGGACGATGAGGCGGAGCCGGCGGGCGTCGGGATCGAGGGCGATGGTCTGGCCATAGTGTCTGCGGATCATGGCGCTGACCGGCCACCCGAGCAGCGTGAGCACAATGACGGCGAGGCTGAAGATCAGCAGGCGGGTGTTGGCACTCTTCCGGTCGAGCGTGTGGTCGACGCGCTGGGCCAGCTCAAACGGGAAGTCGAGGTACAGAATGCGTCGGCCGGTGGAGTCGGACGCGAACGCGACCTGCTCGGCGCCGTCGACGGCGCGGAATCGCATGGGCGCGATCTCGCGGAAATGCGTGGGCTGACCGTTGAGTCCCTTCTCTTGCACAGCCACCAGTGTCGAGTCTGTCGGGTCGAACCGAATGGTGGCCTCGGACATCATGCTCATGGGCGAGAAGAGGTTCGTCTCGAAGCGCCGGCTGCCCAGATAGACGCCGGAGACGGCTTTGGCGTCGGCGACCGCCGTCGCCAGCGTCGGCGGCGGAGGCGTCGTCTCCGGGAAATACCGGTCCATGAACTTGTTGAACAGGATCGTGCGCGGGCTCACGTCGTCCCGGCCGGCGCTGTTGTAGGACACGAAGAACCCGACGCCCTGATCAAGGATGAGGTGCAGGTCGCTGTGGAACCACTGGGTGTCGCCGCCGTGGCCGATGATGTGATGCCCGTGTTGCGATTCCTCATAGAACCCGAGGTCCATGGCGTGCATCCCCGCCAGCCATCCGCGCTGCGGGCTGTGCATCATCTGCGCGGTCGCCGGCTGCAAGATCTGCACGTCCCCGTACTTGCCGTCCTGGAGGTGTGCGATCATGAAATGGCACATGTCGACGGCGGCCGCGGATAACGATCCGGCCGGGGCGACCTCGACGAACTCGAACGCCTTCGCGCTGTCCGACCCCAGCTTGTAGCCACTCGAGATGTCGGCCGCGAGCGCGGCTGGTAGCGGCTGCCGGAACGTCGCGTGGTGCATGTCGAGCGGCTGGAAGATATGGTGCTCAACGTAGTCCTCGAACGTCTCCCCGGACACGCGCTCGACGATGTACGCGGCCAGGGTGGTCGCGTAGTTCGAGTACGCGGGGACCGTGCCGGGGGCGTAGATCCGCGCCGGCATGTGCTCGATGAGATACGTCCGGCGCGGGATCAGCTCGTCCTGGCGCTGGACAAAGAGCTGCTTGATGGTCTCCTGGAATCCAGCGCGGTGCGTCATAATGTCCCGCAGCGTGATCGGGGCTCCCCCGAACGCGGGCGGGACCGTGAAGTCGAGATAGCTATTGATATCCTTGTCGAGATCGAGCTTCCCCTGCTCCACCTGCTGCATCACCGCGGTCCAGGTGAACAGCTTGGAGATCGACCCGGGGCGGAACAACGTGCTCTCCGGGACGATCGGGCGCTTGTGCGCGACGTCGGCGTAGCCGTAGCCCTTGGCGAACAGGATCTTGCCGTCTTTGACGACGGCGATAACCGCACCGGCGACGTCGGCACGCTCGATCTGTAGCGGCACGAGCCCGTCGAGGAAGGCGTCCAGATCCGGCGCGGTCAGCGCGTGCGCCCCGACCGCGGGCGGCGCTCCCGGCGGTGTGGCGGGAGCCTTGAGCGCCGGGCCCTGGGCGAGCACGGTCCCCGCGGTCACCGCACTGGCAACGAGCCACCTGAGAGCCATCGCAACCGTCCTTGTTGGTGAGACAGCGCTCGGCGGGCGCCGAGCCTCCGCTCGGGCGAGTATACACCTTGTATACGGTGGGCGCAAACACGGGGCCCCTTGCGCGCGTCTGGGGCGTGGGCCAATATCGAACTATGTATACACGCTGTATACGGATGCTGGCCGTGGCGAGTGTCGCCGCCGCCTGCACGTCGCCGAGGGCGACCCCGGGCGCTGACCGCGCCGACTACGATCTCGTCATCGCCGGCGGCCACGTCGTCGATGGAACAGGCAACCCCTGGTTCGCCGGCGACGTCGGCATTCGGGGCGACCGCATTGTCCGCGTCGGGCCCGCCGGCTCCCTCGCCCAGGCAAACGCGAAACGCCGCATCGACGCCGCCGGCCTCGTCGTCGCGCCCGGGTTCATCGACATCCAGGGCCAATCCGACTCCGCGTTCCTTCTGGGCGACGGCCGCAACGTCAGCAAGGTGACGCAGGGGATCACGACCGAGATCCTCGGCGAGGGCGCAACGCCGGCGCCGGCCAACGCGCGGACGCTGGCGATCGATGCGTCGAGCGATACGACCATGGCGCGGGTCGATACGGCGTGGCGTGGGACACACGGCTTCGGCCGGTGGCTCGACGCCATGGAACGCCACGGCATGTCCGAGAATGTCGGCTCGTTCGTCGGGGCGGCGACGATCCGGGTGTACGGCAAGGCGGCCGACACCGGCGCCGCCACCCCCGCGCAGCTGGACACCATGCGCGCCGCGGTCAGCCGCGCGATGGCCGATGGCGCGTTCGGCCTGGCGAGCGCACTGATCTACCCGCCCGGAGGATACGCCTCGACCGATGAGCTGATTGCCGAGGCGAAGGCGATGGCGCCCTACCACGGCGTGTACATCACGCACATGCGGTCCGAGGGCGACCACTTGCTGGACGGCCTCGCCGAAGCCATGCGCATCGGCCGCGAAGGCGGCGTCCCCGTCGAGATCTATCACCTCAAGGCCGCCGGTCCCCGCAACTGGCCCGCCATGGCCCGCGTGATCGCTATGATCGACTCGGCCCGCGCTGCCGGGCAGGACGTCGGCGCGGACATGTACGCGTACGAGGCCGGCGCGACGGCCCTCGCGGCCTGCCTGCCCCCCTGGAGCGCGGCGGGCGACAGCCTGCTACAGCGCGTCGCCGACCCGGCCTCGCGCGCCCGCATCCGCATCGATCTCCTCAACCCGCACACCGCGTGGGAGAGTCTCTGTCAGCTCGCCACGCCGCAAGGCGTGATGGTCGTCGGACTCAAGGATCCCGCCGACAAATCCTATGAGGGCCTGCGTCTCGCCGAGATCGCCACGCGCGAGCACAAGGCATGGCCTGACGCGCTCATGGACGTCGTGGCGCGCGAGAAGGCGCAGGTGGGGGCCGAGTTCTTCATCGCCGGCGAGAAGAACCTCGAGCTCCAGATGCGCCAGCCGTGGCTCAAGTTCGGTACTGACGCCGACGGGTCAGACCCGGATTCGCTCAAAGGCCAATTGGGGCATCCGCGCGCCTACGGGAATTATCCCCGCATCCTGGGCCGCTATGTGCGGGAACAGCACGTGCTGACCATCGAGGATGCGATCCGCAAGATGACTTCGGCCGTGGCCGAGCGACTGTCGATTCCCGAGCGCGGCCTGCTCCGCGAGGGATACTACGCCGACGTCGTGGTGTTCGACCCCACGACGATCATCGACAACGCAACCTATGAGAAACCCAGCCTGATCTCGACGGGTGTCCACGAGGTGTTCGTGAACGGCGTCGAGGTCGTGCGCGATGAGAAGCACACCGGCGCCAAGCCGGGCCGCGTCGTCCGCGGCCCCGGCGCGCTCATGGACGCGAGCGGGCGGCTTGCGTCTGGCCCAGGTGCCGGTTGAAGTAGTCCGCGGTCGCCGTGAACACTCGCACCCAGCTACGGTAGAGCAGCAGGTCGTGCGTCTCGTCGGGGATGATGAGCTGCTCGACATCGACGCCGCAGGTGCGTAGGGCCTCGATGAGCTCCGGCGCCTGCGCGTACGGCACGTTGCGATCGTCGTCCGCTTGAATCACCAGCACGGGCGAGCGCCAGTCATGGACCGTGGCCAACGGCGACGACTCCCACGCGACGCGCGCCGCGGCCTGCGTCGTATCCGCCGGCGAAGCGAACAAGAACCCGCGCCAGTCGTGGACGCCGGCGTAGTCGACGCCGGCGGCGAACAAGTCCGAGTAATGCGATAGCGCCTGCGCTGTCAGCAGTCCGCCGTAACTGCCACCCCACACGCCGATCCGCGCCGGATCGACGTCGGCGCGGGTGCGCAGATAGAGGCCGGCCCCCTGGATGTCGGCATTCTCGCTCGCGCCGGCGGCGGCGAAATTCGGTGGCTTGCGGAAATTCAGCCCATAGCCGATGCCGCCACGGTAATTCACCGACAACACGATATATCCGCGGCTCGCCAAATATTGGTTCATGCCGTACATGTAGCTGTACGCATCCATGGGATGCCAGCCGAGCAGCATCTGACGGATCGGCCCGCCGTGAAAGAACACGATGGCCGGATGATGCCCGCCGCCGGCGGGGACGAAGAGTTGGCCGTGGATCACGAGACCGTCGCCCGACGAGAACACGACCTGCTCGGGCACGACAAGTTTAGACGCCGGGAAGTCAGTGGGAACCACGTCCGTTGCCAGATCGCGCACGGCAGCGGTGGTGGTTTTGGTCACGATCGCCGGATGCACAGGCCGGCGCGCGTCCGACCGGAGCACCGCGACGGTCCGGCCATCGCTGGCGACGACCGGATACGTCTCGATCCCGGTCCCCGTCGTGAGCTGTGTCGGCTGGCCGCCGCCGACCGGCACGCGCCAGACGTGCTGGCGATCGATGTCATTCTGGTTGCCCGCGTACACCACATCCTGGCGATTCGCGCTCCCGCTCGCCGTGAAGATCTCGAACTCGCCCGGCGTGAGCTCCAACGGCGCGCCACCGCGCACCGAGATGCTATAGAGATGCAGCCAGCCCGTCTTCTCCCACGGAAAGACGATGCGGTCGCCGGCACCCCAGAAGAGTTGGTGCTCGGCCACGAGCGACTGGAACAGGCTGCCCGTCCCTTGGTCGGCTTGCCAGAGCTTCGTCCCGGCACCGGTCGCGACATCGGCGACCCAGATGGACCAGGGCGCGCCGGTGCGGCCTTGGAGGAAGAACCCCGGACCACCGGTCGGAACCCGGACGAACGCGATCCGCGCGCCATCGGGCGACCATTCGGGATCGGCGTCGTGATCCACGCTCGGCGCCAGCCACAGGACGGATTTCGCGGCAACGTCGTACACGCCGACAAAGCTGTGATCGCCCCGCTGACTCACGAAGGCCAGGTGCGATCCGTCGGGCGACCAGCGCAACGATCCACTCCGACCCTTTTCCGCGACCAACAGTTCGCTCTTCCCAGTGCCGTCCAGGTGCGCGGCCCAGATCTGATCGTGCGACAGATAGGCGACGAGATCACCCTTTGGCGAGACCGCTGGCGCGTGTCCGTCGCCGAGTTTCTTTGGGGCGCCGCCGCTCACAGCGATGGCGAACACCTCCTGCCCCATCTCGCCTGCCGGAAGGCTGAGCGGATTCGTCCGCGTACCCGGTCCCAGGCTGCCGCGCGCATACACGATCGTCTCGCCGTCTGGGCTCCAGGCAAGCTCCCCGATCTCCTGCCCATCGTCCCCCGTGTAGGACGTCACCGCGCGGGCCGCATAGGCCCCATCGGCGCCGGGCTCGGAGACCCAGACATTGCGGCTCCCTCGCGCGTTGAACACCCAGGCGATGCGTCCCTTGGCCGGGGCAGCCGTCAGCTCCGTGGGGAACGGCGCGCCCAGGACCTGCTCGACGGTGAACGAGGGCACCTGCGCCGCGAGCGGGACGAGCGGTGCGGCCAGCAGGACCAGAACGGCGGCGCGCGAAATCCTTGTCACGCTGATCACCCGGTGGTAGTATAGGGCTCAATGTATACATTGTGTATACTGCTGGCGCTAGCGTCCGCGTCACCAGCCGCGGATTCGCAGGCCGCGGATACCAGCGTGCAGGTCACCTGGGGCGTCCCGATTCCCATGCGCGACGGCGTGACGCTGAACGCGACGCTCTACGGGCCCGCCACCACCACCGCGCCGCTCCCGGTCATATTCGAGCTCACCCCATACATCTCCGACACCTATCACGAGCGTGGCGTGTACTTCGCCCGCCACGGTTACCGGTTCGCCATCGTCGATGTGCGCGGCCGCGGCAACTCGGGCGGCGGGCCCGCGCGGTTTCTGAGTGATGCCAAGGACGGCTACGACATCGTCGAGTGGCTCGCGCGCCAGCCATGGTGCAATGGCAAGGTCGCCATGTGGGGCGGCTCGTACGCCGGCGAAGACCAGTGGGCGACGGTCAAAGAGCGCCCGCCGCATCTCGCCACCATCGTCCCGGCGGCCGCGGCGTACCCTGGCGTCGACTTCCCGATGTACGCGAACGTGTTCTCGCAGTACGACACGCAGTGGCTGACGCTCGTGAGCGGGGTCACGGCGCAAGATCACCTCTTCGGCGAAGGCACGTACTGGATCGACCGGTTTCGGGCACTCTACGAGCACCACCTGCCGTTCGCGTCGCTCGACAGCGTCATCGGCAACCGCGAGCCGCTGTTTCACGAGTGGCTCGCGCACCCCGCGCGGGATGCGCACTGGGATGCGCTCGTGCCGACCCCCGCGCAGTACGCCGCGATCACGACGCCGATCCTGACGATCACCGGCCACTACGATGGCGACCAACGCGGCGCCCTCGAATACTATCGGCGCCACATGCAGTCCGGCGCCCCGGATGCTATCGCCCAGCACTACCTGATCATCGGGCCGTGGGATCACGCCGGCACGCGCACGCCGAGGGATGAAGTCGGCGGACTCAAGTTCGGCCCGGCGGCGCTGGTCGATCTGCCCGCGCTCCACGTCGCGTGGTACGACTGGACGATGAAAGGCGGCCCCAAACCCGAGTTCCTCAAGAAACGCGTCGCGTATTATGTCCCCGGCAAGGGCGCCGAGGTCTGGAAGTACGCCGACAGCCTGGGCGGCATCGGCGCCCACGCCGAAACGCTCTACCTCACCTCCACTGCCGGCCGGGCGAACGACGTGTTCGCCTCTGGCACGCTCTCGGCCGACCGGCCGCCGCGAGCTGGCGTGCCGGACAATTGGACATATGACCCCCTGGACACACGCCCGGGCCTGGAATTGGAGCGGGACGAGATCGCGAATTCGACGACCGACCAGCGCTACGCGCTGAATCTCTATGGGGCCGGGGTCGTCTACCACACGCCACCGTTTCCCGAGGCGACCGAGATCACAGGATGGGTGCACCTGGTACTGTGGCTCGCGATGGACGTCCCGGATGCGGACGTGAGTGTCACCCTCTCGGAGATCGAGCCCGATGGCCGGAGCATCGCCTTGACCGATGCGATGCTGCGCGCCCGCTATCGCGAGTCGCCGAGCCAGGCGACGCCGGTCACACCCGGGCAGGTGACGCGCTATGACTTTCATACCTTTCAGTTTTTCTCGCGTCGGATCGCCAAGGGCAGCCGCCTTCGCGTCGTGATCAGCTCTCCGAACTCGATCTACCTCGAGAAGAACTACAATTCCGGCGGCGTGGTCGCCGAGGAGACCGCAAAGGACGCGCGGACGGCGCACATCGCGCTGTATCACGACGCCGCGCATCCGAGCGCGCTCGAGCTGCCCGTGGTGCGATCCGTGACGCCATAGTCGTGTCGCGCACCCTCGCGCGCGTCCTCCGCCTGCCGGATCTCGTCTACATCGTTCTCGGCACCGTGATCGGCTCCGGGATCTTTCTCGTTCCGGGCCCGGTCCTCATGCAGACCGGCGGCCACGTGGGGATCGCGCTCGGCGTGTGGATCGGCGGTGGCGTGTTATCGTTTCTCGGCGCCCTGACGTACGCCGAGCTGGGGTCGATGACGCCAGATGCGGGTGGGATCTATATCTACATTCGCGACGCGTTTGGGCGCTTGCCGGCGTTTCTCTTCGGCTGGATGCTGTTTTTCGTGATCGCCAGCGGCTCCTGCGCGACGCTAGCCGTCGCCTCCACCGCCTACCTCGGCGAGCTCCTGCCGCTGTCCAAGACCGCCGCGCGCGCCATCGCCCTCGGCGTCATTGTGCTCCTCGCCGTGCTCAACATCCGCGGCACCCGCGAGAGCGCCCGGGTGCAGGACTGGATGACGGTCGTGAAGATCGCCGCGATCCTCATCATGAGCGCGGCGCTCCTGACCGTCGGGCGCATGTCGTCGCCGGCCGCCGTTCCCGCGACGCTGCCCCTGGCGTCCGGGGCTGGAGGACTCGCCGGCATCGGCGTCGCGATGGTCGCCGCGCTGTGGGCCTACGAGGGATGGACGTACGTCACGTTCTCAGCGGGCGAGACGCTCGACCCGCAACGGACGTTCCCGCGCGGGATCGCGCTCGGCACCGCCGCCTTGGTCGCACTGTATGTGCTCGCCAATGTCGCCTACCTAGCCGCACTCGGGCCCGCCGCCGTCGCGCAATCCGACAGGGTGGCGTCCGAAGCGATGCGCGCCGCCTTCGGGCCCGCGGCCGGCAAGATGATCGCGGTGATCGTCCTGATCTCCGTGTTCAGCGCCGCCAACGGGATCGTGCTGACCGCCCCGCGCGTGTTCTTCGCCATGGCGCGCGATGGCCTCTTCTTCCGCGGCCTGGCCGAGATTCACCCCCGGCTCGGCACGCCCGCGATCGCGATCGCGGCGACCGCACTCTGGTCAATGGTCCTGGCCGCGACCGGCACCTTCACCGAGCTCCTGACCTACGTCGTGTTCACCGCGTGGATCTTCTACGGCTTGGGCGCGCTCAGCATTTTTGTCTTCCGTCGCACGCGTCCCGATGCCCCGCGCCCTTTCCGCGTGCCAGGCTATCCCTGGACGCCCGCGCTGTTCGTCCTCGCGGCACTGGGCATCGTCGTCTCCACGCTCATCGGCCAGCCCAAGCGCGCCCTGGCTGGCCTGGCCGTGCTCGCTCTCGGGCTGCCGGCGTACTTCATCTGGCGGTCGCGGTCACCACTTCCCGACGAACCGTAAGGTTGTCGACGCGGTCCACGTCAACGGTCACGCCGATGCCGGGTTCGTCTCGCGGCACGCGCACCATTCCGTCCGCGTCCATCGTCCACTCCGGCGTCACGATGTCCCGCTCCCAATACCGCGCGCTGGGACTCAAATCCCCCGGCAACGTGAAGTTGGGCAGCGACGCCAAGGCCACGTTGTACGCCCGGCCGATCCCGCTCTCGAGCATGCCGCCGCACCACACGGGCACCTTGGCGTTCGCGCACAGGTCATGGATCGCGCGGGACGCGGTGAAGCCACCGACACGCCCTGGCTTGATATTGATGATCCGCCCCGCCCCCAGCGTCAGCATATCCTCGGCCCGATCCAGACTCGTGATCGACTCGTCGAGGCAGAGCGGTGTCGACAGCCTCCGCTGCAGCGCCGCGTGCCGCACGAGATCATCCGGGCCGAGCGGCTGCTCGATCATGAGGAGATGGAACGCGTCGAGCCGGGCCAGGTGCGCGGCCTGGTCGAGGGTATAAGCCGAGTTGGCGTCGACCATGAGGTCCGCCTGGGGGCCGAGCGCGTCGCGGACCGCGGCGACGTACTCGAGATCTTGACCGGGCTGGATCTTGAGCTTGATCTTGCGATAGCCCGCCTCGCGCGCCGCGCGGGCCCGCGTGACCAGGGCATCGGGCGATGCCTGGATGCCGAGCGAGATGCCGGTGACGACCCGGTCGCGGGTGCCGCCGAGGAGGTGGGCTAGGGGCACGCCGGCGCGCAGCGCGGCGAGGCCCCAGCAGCCCATCTCGATCGTCGCCTTGGCCATCGCGTGACCACGACTCGCCTGGTCGAGCGCGCCATGGACGGCGCTCGGGGCCGAGAACGGGATACCGAGGACGCGCGGCGCGAGCCACGACGTGATGGCCAGCCACGCGGTATCGATCGTCTCGGCCGAGTAGATGGGCTCCTGGAACGCGACACACTCGGACCACGCCAGGAGTCCGTCGGCATCGCGGAGTTCCAACAGGAGGATGCGCCGATCGCGCATGACGCCCGACGAGATGCGGAATGGCTCGCGGAGGGCGAGCCGAATCTCACGGAGCGTGAGCGACGCCAGGCAGAACGCGGTCACGTCCGCGTCAGGATATAGTAGGCGAGCTGCGCCTCTGGGTCGCGCGCGAAGCCGTCGACCCGGTACCCGTTGCTGAGCGCCCAGAGAAACGCTGGCCGCGTCCGCATGCGCCAGGTGGCGCCGGCGGACGGATCGGTCCGCAGCACATCACCGACGTCGAGCGGAATCGCGATTTTGAGCCGAGGCGGACAGTCGGTCGGGGTCCCATCGAGGAGCGGGATACCGTCGGCGCTCGCCGGCGAGCGCGGGGTGACGCCGGTCAGGTCCCAGGACGCGATGAAGCGGTCCGTCCCTTTGAGCCCACGAAAGAGCACCGAGTCGGATGCGCCATACATGTCGGGCACGTAGTCGATGATGTCGACGCCCAGGCGGTTCATGTTCAGATGCGCGTTCTTGGCCTGCAGCGGATCGAAGGTCCAGCGCATCCGCGCGACGCCGAGTCCACGCAGGACATCGCGTTGGTATTCTTTGAGGCGTCGCCCGACACCGGCATCGCGTGCGCTCTCGCGGACGCCCAGTTGGTGCGACCAGTGGACGACCTCGCCGTTGTCGATGCCGGTGATGCCAAACACGAAGCCGATGAGCGTGCCGTGCGTGTCGAAGGCGCCGACCGCGATGCCCCCGACGCGCTGGACGATCTTGAGAATCGTCGGTGGCACGGTGTCGGAATAGCCCTCGCCCCACACCTCGTGCTGCAGCGCGACACAGGCGAGATAGTCGGCGGTGGACTCGAGCGGCCGAATCGTCGTCATGCGCCACCCGCGGCGCGCGTGGTGGTGTCCGGCGCTGCGGGACTGCGGCGGAAGGTGACCGTGTCACCGCCCAGGTCGACGCGGAGACTGCCGACGGTGCCGGTGCCGGTCAAGTCGAACGTCACGAGGCTATGATCGATCACGCCTGCTCGCCAGCTCGCGCGGAACGTGTCGTAGTTCCAGTGCTCGAGGTCCCCCACCAGCCGCCCGCGGGCGAACGTGAGCTTGCCCGAGTCGAGCGTCACGGTCGCGGTGCCGTACGCGCTGTCACTGTAGGTCCCCGCGTAATTGGACAAGGCCAGCGTCGGGTGCGTCCCCGTGACGCGCTGGCGCTGTTCCCGGGCCTCGGTCGAGTCGTCCCGCGCGTCGCCCGCCGCGACGACCTTGTGCATGTCGGCGCTCCAGTCGTGAGCCGGCTCGCGCAGCTGCCGGTCGAAGAGCCACGCCGCGAGCGCGTCGTATATGACGGTGCTCTCGTCATTGGTGAGGATGACGAAGCCGAACTGCTCGTCCGGCAAGAAGCCGACGAGGGCCCGGAATCCATCGATGCCGCCCGTATGGACGAGGGCGACGTGCCCCTTGTAGTCGTACACGAGCCACCCCATCCCGTAGTTCATGAAGTGGGTGGTCGGATAGAGCGGCGAGCCGCCGCTCCCGAGGGCGAGGATCGTCTGGGGCGTGTGCGTCTCGTTGAGCGCGCCAGCGCTCACGAGCGTCGTGCCGCCGACCGTGCCCTGGGCGAGCTGGAACCTGAGCCACTGGGCCATGTCGCGGGCATTCGAGTTGATCGAGCCCGCGGGCGCGATGTTGTCCGCGTTGTACCAGGGGACTGGGCGCACGACGCCGTGGGTCGTGCGGTGTCCGGAGGCGACGTCGGCCTGGCCGGCCAGGGCGGTGATGCTCGTGCTGCTGGATCGCATGTTCAGTGGTTCGAAGATGCGGCGCGTGATAAAGTCGTCCCACGACATACCGCTGGCCGCCGCCAGCACCTGGCCAGCGGTGAGGTACATCAGATTGTTGTAGCCGAATTCATTGCGGAAGCTGGTCGCCTGTTTCAGGTACCGCAGGTGGCGGATGATCGTGTCGCAGGAGAAGTCCGATTGGTACCAGACGAGCTCACCGCGGTCGAGCCCCGACCGATGGGTGAGCAGATCCCGGACGGTGATCTCGCGGGTGACGTAGGGGTCGGCCAGCTGGAACCCTGGCAGGTAGGACGTGACGTGGGCGTCCCACTGGACTTTCCCCTCGTCGACGAGCATGGCGAGCGCGGCGGACGTGAACGCCTTGGAGCAGGAGCCGATGGCGAAGATGGTCCGGTCGTCGACGGGGTCGCGGGCGCCGGCGGTCCGGACGCCGTA
>DATMNB010000334.1:0-13782 GCA_035569435.1 Gemmatimonadaceae bacterium | reverse complement strand
CGCCGGTCTTGTCGCAGGCCTGCTTGATGAGCAGTTCGTAGCACCGCGGCTTGGGCGGCGGGAGGAAGATCCCGTCGGGATCGTTGGGCAGTCTCTCGGTGCTGCCGAAGACGCCGATCAACCGGTCGATCTCGTCGTAGTACGGCTTGATGTCGTCGTAGCCGATCGGCCAATCGTCGCCCAGTCCGTCGAGGCTGCGCCGGCGGAAATCATCGGGGCCGAATCGGAGCGAAATGCGGCCCCAGTGATTGGTGCGGCCGCCGAGCATGCGGGCGCGCCACCAGTCGAAGCGCGAGCCGGGCGCGTTGGTGTATGGTTCGCCATCGATCGACCATCCGCCAAGGCAGGCGTCGAATTCGCCGAAGGCATGTGTCGGAGTCGATGCGCCGCGCCGAGGGGACTCGTAGGGCCACTTGAGCATGGCCCCGTCAGCGGTGGCGTTCCACATCGGCCCGGCCTCGAGCATGACGACGTCCGCGCCGGCTTTGGTCAGCATGTAGGCCGCCATGCCGCCGCCCGCGCCCGAGCCGACGATCGCGACGTCGAAGACGTGCCGCCGCGGGAGTGTCTCGGCCACTCGTGACGCTCAGTCTGGGATCGCGCGGACCCAGATGTCGCGGAAGCGCACCGGGTACGAGTGGTCCTGGAGCTCGAGCGGCATTTTCGCGGGCTGCGGGGCGTACGGCGGCCGGCGCTTGTTCGCCGTGGGGCCGGACAGCGTCACGTTGTCCTGTACGAGGACACCGTTATGAAACACTGTGATGCGGGCCGGTCGCAGCAGCGTGCCGTTCTCGTTGAATCGAGGACCGTGCCAGATGATGTCGTACGTCTGCCACTGCCCGGCCGGACGACTGGCGTTGACGAGCGGCGGATACTGGCCGTAGATCGACGCGGCTTGGCCGTCGGCGTAGGTCGGGTTGTTGTACGAGTCGAGGACCTGGACCTCGTACGTCTTGGCCATGTAGACGCCGCTGTTGCCGCGTTCCTGACCCTCGCCGGTGGGTGGCGTGGGGGTCGCCCACTCGATGTGGAGCTGGCAGTCGCCGAACGCCTCTTTGGTCGAGATGTCGCCGGTGCCGGGCGCGACCTCGATGTAGCCGTTCTGGACCTTCCAGCGCGCGGGTTTCCCGGCGCTGTCGGCGCGCTCCCAGTTGGAGACGTCGTGGCCGTTGAACAACACGATGGCGTCGGCGGGCGGCGGGGTGGGCTGCGTGTATGCGCCCGGATCGACGACGGGAGGCTTCGGACGGTCCATCGAGTGTTGGGGCCACTCAGTGGAGACCTGCGCGGAGGTCGTGACTGGTAACAGCAGCGAGAGCCCGAGAACGCAGAGCTGGCGTGGGAGGGGCATCATGCGGCCAATGTAATAGGCAGAAAACCGTCCGCGACGGCTTGACTAATCCATAACTCGCCGGTTATGGATTAGGTGTGACTGCCACGTCAGATACCCTCTTCCGGACGCTCGCCGACCCGACCCGCCGCTCGATCTTCGAGTGGCTCGTGCGCGACGGGGAGCAGACGGTGCGAGCGCTGACGGATCGCGCCGGCGTGTCGCAGCCGGCGGTGTCCAAGCACCTCGGGGTGCTCAAGGTTGCCGGTTTGGTGCGCGACCGGCCTGAGGGACGGTTGGTCCATTACAGCGCGGAGCCAAAAGCGCTGGCTCCGCTGATCGACTGGATGAGCCTTTACGGCGCCTTCTGGCGCGACCGGTTCGATCGACTCGAAACTCTCCTGAATAGGATGGAGCCATGACCAAAGTCGCCAGCGCCACGCGGTCCCTTGTCATCGAACGGGAGATGCCGCATCCGCCGGAAAAGATCTGGCGGGCGCTCACGGACGGTGCGTTGATCGAGCAATGGTTGCTGAAGAACGATTTCAAGCCCGTGCCGGGGCATCAGTTCACGTTCCGCGCGCCGCCCATGCCGAAATGGGACGGTGTCATAGACTGTGAAGTCCTGGTGGTCGAACCGAATGCACGGCTCTCCTATGGCTGGGCGTCTTTGGGTTTGAAGACCGTCGTCGCCTGGACGTTGACGCCGACCACGGGCGGCACGCATGTCCGCATGGAGCAATCCGGTTTCCGGTCGGACGAAGATGCCAACTACAAGGGTGCGAGCTACGGGTGGCAGCGGTTTATCGAGGGTCTGGAGCGCGTGGTCGGTGGGTTGGCGTAAGATGAATAAATGGGTTCGGGGGACGACCGCACCACGCCGCCGACGTCCAGGCTAGCGGGTGGTCGTCAGTACGGTGCGTATGGATTCTATCGAAGGCGTGAATAGCGAAAACTGATCCGCATCGGCGAACACGGCCGCGAAGTCCTCGGGTGTGAACGCGCGCGCCAACCGCTCCGCGTAGGTCGTGCGCAGCAGTCGCACGTAGTAATCGATGTCGTAGTCGCGGAGGTCGCCGGCCAGGCCTCCCTCGCCGGTGCGCTTGCGGTAGACGCGAATGCGGTCGCCGACGTCCCAGGACGTGTGGCCGGCGGCGAGGAGCGCCTCGTAGGGGAGCTCGCGGCGGTTGGCTCTGGCCGCGAGGTATTCGTCGGGTGACTTGGTGAGGCGCACGCGTGACGAGACGTCATAGGTGGGCAGCTCGCGCGCGCGGAGGGCGGTGATGGTCGCGAGATAGCCTTGGCGAACGCCGGCGATGTCGCCCGTCAGGGCGCGCGCGATGGCGTGGCGTAGGAATGTCTCGCCGAACGGTTCGGCGCGACTGGACCGGAAGGCGACGCCTCGCAGGAGCAGTTTGCCGTCATAGCCCAGGAGCGCATAGTTCTTGGGCTCGTGCGACAGCATAGCGGCGTAGCGGCCCTCGAACTCGAGTTGGACCAATGGGGGCAGCAAGGCGGCGACCTCGCGTACGACGCGGCGCTCATCGGCCTCGGTCCAGGACGCGGGCACCGCGAAGTACACGCCATCCGTGTCGGCTTCGATCAGCGTGACGCCGCGTGCGGCGAGCTCGCGACACATGAGCTCGAGGACCTCGCGGCCGCGGCGCGTCACCTCGTTGGCGGCGTGGACGTCGGCGAAGCGGGTGAGTCCGCCGGCGGCGAGGTAACCGTATGCTGAGTTGACGACGATCTTGAGGGCGGCCGACGTGGCCTCGTGCGTGTGTTGCTCCGCTGATCCCGGAGGGGACGCGCGGGCCAGCGTCTTCTCCTGGAGTCGGCGCTCCACCAGGCTGTCGACGAGCGCCAACAGGGCGCCCAGGCGGTCGCGCGCGGGGCCGATACGGTACGCGCGCATGAGTGACGGATAGAGGCTCGCGACGTCTGCCTTCACCACGCGGTGGGCGACGCCGGATGCGAAGAGATAGAGGGCCGCGCCGGTGTGCGGGGTGCCATCGCTTGCTTGGTGGACGGGCAACGCGGTGCCGGTGCGTACGTAGGCCCGGACGAGCAGTGGGTCGATGACGCCTGTTGCCGCGCCGGTGTCGGCGAGGCGCTCGTAGCGGCGGGGTGCCATCCGGGCCAACGCGTACGCGGCGCCACCGAGCATGCGGGACAGCGCGGCGACTTCCTCGACGTCGTCGGTCGCGTATCGGCGGACGCGGTCCGGATCGGTGCGGTACGTCGTGTAGATCTCGCTGCCTGGGATGTACTCGCGGTTGGCGCGGGCAATGCCGAGGTGTCGCGCCACGGCCTTGAGGCCATGGCCCGGGAGCTCGCGGGTCGAGAAGTCGTAGCGGCGGACCGCGTCGAGGGTGTCGATGAGCTCGCGCCCCGGGGCGACGTATCGCACGCTGCGGCGGCCGTCGCCGCGTTCGTCGGCGATGCCGCGGCGGGCTGCGCGCAGGGTGAGCCTGGCCCCGGCGACGCGGCCAAGCGACAGCGGGACGTGGAGGATGCGGGAACGCCGATCGAGGAAGGGGAGATCGAAGCCGTGCAGGTTGTGGTTCTCGATGACGTCGGGATCGGCCTCCCGGACGCGGGCCATGAGCTGGCGAATGAGGTCGGCCTCCGCGGCGGCGCTGTCATCCCGGGCTTCGAGGACCTCGGTGTCGCCCGTATGGTAGCGGATCGAGATCATGAAGATCCGGTCGCGTCGTGGGTCGAGCCCCGTGGTCTCCAGGTCAAACTGGAGCCGGTGCAACTGATCGAACGTGAGGCCCTGGAAGTAGGTGCGTCCGGTCGCGACGAGGTACTGCTCCTCGGGCGGCAGGGAGAGGATCGTTTCCGGTTCCTGGTGCTGCAGTTCGCTCACGTGGCGGAGGCGTGTGCCTAAGCGCTCCGACGCGGCGTGGAGCAACCCGGCAATCAGTGCGCGGCCATCGTCGGCGCTGACGAGATGGCGCAGCGCGCCTGGGCCTTCCAGCTCCTGATGGTGCGTACCGGCGGGCACATCAGAGAGGTGCGAGACCAGGAGCCAGGGACGAAAATGCTCCACCTCGCGTATGAGGGTGTCGGTCTCCGCGATACGACGCCAGATGAGTGCCCTACCATCGAGGGTGGCGTGGATCGAGACGATGCCGGGGGTCGGGTCCCAGCCCCAAAGCCATTCGTCTCGTATCAATGGCGAAGGGCTGGCAACGCGTGCTCGAGATCGGCGACGAGATCGGTGGTGGACTCGAGGCCGATGCTGAAGCGCACGATGCGATGGTCGTACGGAGGGCGGCCAGGGATGGTACTCAGGTCGTAGGCGACGGCGAGGCTCGTGACGCCGGCCCAACTGTAACCGACCTTGAACAGTTGGAGCGCGTCGATGAACGCGTGAATCTGGGCTCGCGAGGGGCCGGGCGCGAAGACGACGGCAAAGACACCGGACGAGCCGAGAAAGTCGCGTCTCCAGACATCGTGCCCGGGGCAGGAGGGCAAGGCGGGATGCAGGACGCGCTCGATCTCCGGGCGTGCGGCGAGCCAGGTGGCGACGTCGAGCGCCGAGCGTTCGATCGCGGCGAGGCGGACGGCCAGCGTTTGCAGACCGCGGAGCGCGAGGCTCGCGTCGTCTGGCGATACCGCAAAGCCGAGTTGCTGGTGGGCGGTGCCGAGTCGCTGGTGGATGGCGTCGTCGCGCACGGTGACGGAGCCGAGGAGCAGGTCGCTGTGGCCGCCGACGTACTTGGTCAGGGCCTGCATCGTGATGTCGACGCCCAAGGCGAAGGCATCGAGGAGGACGCCGGCGGACCAGGTGTTGTCGAGGACGACGCGGACGTTGCGCGCGTGGGCCGCGGCCACGATCGCCGGAAGGTCCTGTACCTCCATCGTAATGGAGCCTGGACTCTCACACCAGACGAGGCGTGTGTTGTCCTGGATCAGCGAGGCGATGTCGGCGCCGATCGCGGGGTCGTAGTACGTGGTCGTGATGCCGAAACGGGCGAGCATCTGCGTCGCGAGCTTGCGATTGGGGACGTAGACGCTCGCGGGCACGAGGATGTGGTCGCCGCTCTCGAGCAATGCGAGATCGATGAGCGAAATCGCGGCTTGACCGCCGGGGCAGATGATGGTGTGGGTGCCTCCCTCCAACTCGGCGATGCGAGCGGCCAGCTCGAGAACGGTGGGCGTGCCGTAGAGACCGTAGGTGTAGCCGACACGGTGTTGGTCCCAGTGGTCATCGACGGCTGCCGCTCGCGGGAAGATCGTCGTGGACCCGCGATAGACGGGCGTCGCGAGTGAGCGGTAGCCCTCGGGCACGACGGCGTCGGAGTGGATCAGTTTTGTTTGCCAGGTCTTGGTCATGTGTGGCATTCTCACCCGCGTGTCGGGCGCCGGCAAGGCGGCGCGCCCGTGCGGCGCGATTGCCGACCCCATATGTTTTTGTCACGCGACTTTACCACTGACGAGGCGCGAATGGAATACGGGACCGTCCTCCGCGGCGTCGACGCGGGGGTGCTCACGCTGACGATGAACCGTCCGACGGTGCTCAATAGCTGCAACCGCCGGATGGTGTCCGAGTTGCACGACGCGTTCCAGGGGGCCGCATCCGACGAGGGGGTGCGCGCTGTGCTCCTCACGGGCACTGGACGCGCGTTCTGCGCGGGGCAGGACCTGGCTGAAGCCGTGCCGCCCGATGGGCCGGTGCCGGACATCGGTGATATCGTCGAGGGATATAACGGTCTTGTGCTGGCCATGCGGCGGTTGGAGAAGCCGGTCGTGGCGGCCGTGAATGGCACAGCGGCGGGCGCAGGCGCGAGCCTGGCGTTGGCGTGCGATATTGTCGTCGCGTCGGACACGGCATCGTTTATTCAGGCGTTCATCAAGATCGGGCTCGTTCCCGATACGGGGGGCACCTTTGTGCTGCCGCGTCTCGTGGGGCTGGCGCGCGCGGCGAGCCTCATGATGCTGGGCACCAAGGTGACTGCGCAGCAGGCCAAAGAGTGGGGGATGATCCATGACGTGGTCCCAGGTGCAGTGCTAATGGAGACGGCGGGCGGCCTCGCCCGCGACCTGGCCACGCAGCCCACGCGCGGGCTCGGGTTGATCAAGCGGGCGCTCAACGCGTCGATGGACAACGATCTCCCCGCGCAGCTGGAGCTCGAGGCGGCGCTGCAGCGAGAGGCGGGGCGCACCGCAGACTATATGGAAGGGGTGCGGGCGTTCCAGGAGAAGCGAGCGCCGGCCTTCGTGGGACGGTAGCCCAGGCATGACTCGCCCGCGAACCGCCTCCGTTGGAGTGCTCGGCGCCGGGGCAATGGGAAGCGGGATCGCACAGGTCGCGGCGTCGCATGGACACCGGGTGGTGCTGGTGGATGCCGACGCGCACGCGTTGGAGCGTGCCCGTGTTGCCATCGAGCAGGCCATGCGCCGCGAGACGGAGAAGGGCCGGCTCGACGCCCGGGCGGCGGGCGAGATCATGGGTCGTATCCATTACCATGGCGAGGGACTCGACGCGTTCGCCGACTGCGCCCTGGTGATCGAGGCGATCGTCGAGCGGCTCGACGTGAAGCGCGAGGCGTTCGCGCGCGTGGAACGCGTGGTGGCCGACGACTGCGTGCTGGCAACGAACACGTCGTCGCTTGCCATCGCGGCGATCGCGTCGGCGTGCACGCGATCCGAGCGAGTGATCGGCGTGCATTTCTTCAATCCCGCGCCTGTCATGCCGCTGGTCGAGATCATTCCGTGGCTCGGGACCGCGCCACATGTGACGGCGGAGACGCGTGCGCTCGTGGACGGGTGGAAGAAGACAACGGTCGTTGCGGCCGACACGCCGGGTTTCATCGTCAATCGGGTGGCGCGTCCGTTCTATGGCGAAGGGTTGCGCATCCTCGACGAGGGGATTGCCGACGCGCCGACGATCGACTGGGCGATGCGGGAGTTGGGCGGGTTTCGGATGGGGCCGTTCGAGCTGATCGATCTCATCGGCCTCGACGTCAACTTTGCGGTCACCAGTGCGGTCTATCAGGGGTTATTTTTCGACTCACGGTACAGGCCGTCGCTCACGCAGCAGCGCTTGGTCGAAGCCGGCCGACTCGGCCGGAAGACGGGGCGCGGGTTCTACGACTACCGCGATGGCGCGACCAAGCCCGCACCGACCGCCGACCGCGCGCTTGGGGCTCGAATCCTCGACCGGATTCTCGTCATGTTGATCAATGAAGCGGTGGATGCCGTGCACTGGCGCGTGGCCTCGCCGGCGGACATCGATCTGGCGGTGACAAAAGGGGTCAACTACCCCAAAGGGCTGCTCGCGTGGGGCGCCGAGTTGGGGATGGATCGCGTGCTGGCCGGGGTGGCGGCGTTGAGAGAGGAATATGGCGAGGAGCGGTATCGGCCGAGCGTGTTGCTGACGCGCATGGTGCGCGATGGGAGAGCGTTGGGATGAGTGAAGCGTATATCGTCGATGGGGTGCGCACTCCCATCGGATCGTTTGGCGGCAGCCTGCGAACGGTGCGGCCGGACGACATGGCGACGCTGGTGATCCGGCGGTTATTGGACCGGCATCCGACGCTTGATCGGGCGCGGATTACCGATGTCATTCTCGGGTGCGCGAACCAGGCCGGGGAAGACAATCGGAACGTCGCGCGAATGGCGGTGCTGCTGGCCGGTTTGCCGGTGTCGGTGCCTGGCGAGACGGTCAATCGGCTCTGCGCCTCGGGGATGAGTGCCGTCGCGCATGCCGCGCGGGGGGCGCGGCTTGGTGAGGGCGATGTCTATATCGCGGGGGGCGTCGAGAGTATGACGCGGGCGCCGTATGTGCTGTCCAAGGGTGGCACGGCGTTCGCGCGCGATGCGCAGCTGTACGATACGAGCATCGGTTGGCGGTTTGTGAATCCGCGCATGGAGGAGGAGTACGGCGTGGATTCGATGGGACAGACGGCCGAGAATGTTGCGGAAGAGTACAAGGTCTCGCGCGAGGATCAGGATCGGTTTGCGTGTGTGTCGCAGAGCCACGCTGCCGCGGCGCGGGCGCGGGGGCGGTTCGTGAGCGAGATCACGCCTGTGGATGTGCCGGGCGACAAGCGGGGGGAGATCAAGCGATTCGAGCAGGATGAGTTTCTGCGGCCGGACACGTCCATCGAAGGGCTGGCGAAGCTCAAGCCGGCGTTCCGTGAGGGCGGGTCGGTCACGGCCGGCAATGCGGCCGGGATCAACGACGGGGCCGTGGCCGTGTTGATCGCGTCCGAGCACGGGGTGCGGGAGTTTGGTCTCACGCCGATTGCTCGGGTGGTGGTGACGACTGCCGCTGGTGTCGAGCCGCGGACGATGGGGATGGGGCCGGTGCCGGCGACGCGCGCGGCGCTGGCGCGGGCTGGGCTGACGCTCGACGACATGCAGGTGATCGAGCTCAATGAGGCGTTTGCGGCGCAATCGCTGGCGTGCGTCCGAGAGCTCGGTTTGGGCGACGATGACCCGCGGGTCAATCCAAATGGTGGGGCGATAGCCCTTGGGCATCCGCTGGGCATGTCGGGGGCGCGGATCATTTTGTCGGCTGCGCGCGAGCTGCAGGCGACTGGTGGACGGTATGCGCTGGCGACGATGTGTGTCGGCGTGGGGCAGGGGATGGCGACCATCATCGAACGCGTCTCGTGACCGCGGCGGCGACGTTCTATGCGTTCGAAGGCATCCGGCCTGTGGTGCACGAGTCGGCGTTTGTGCACCCCAAGGCGACCATCGTTGGGAACGTGGTGATTGGGCGCGACGTGTACGTCGGGCCGAGCGCGGCGATCCGGGGGGATTGGGGTGGGATCGTCATTGAGGATGGGTGCAACGTGCAGGAGACGTGTGTCATTCACTCGTTTCCCGGCGTGACCGTGCTGCTCGAAACCGGAGCGCACATCGGGCACGGCGCGGTGATCCATGGGGCGCATATCGGACGGAACGTGTTGGTGGGGATGAACGCCGTGGTCATGGACCGCGCGACGGTTGGGGCGGGGTGCATCGTCGGCGCGCTGACGTTTGTGCCGGCGGATATGCAGATCCCTGAACGGAAGGTCGTGGTGGGGAATCCTGGTCGCATCGTCAAGGACGTGAGCGACGAGATGCTCGCCTGGAAGACCGAGGGCACGCGGTTGTATCAGCAGCTGCCTGGCCGGCTGCACGAGACGCTCATGGCGTGCGAGCCGTTGCGCGCGTTGCCAGAGGATCGAAAGGAAGAACAGGTTGGCAACAAGATGTACGAGACATGGCACGAGCGAAGAAGCAAATAATCGAGCGGAGAGGCAAGTAATGCGGCGGCTCAAGAATTACGTGCAGGGTGAGTGGGTCGAGGGGACCGGTGCAGGGATGGAGCTGGTCAATGCCGTCACTGGTGAGACCTTCGCCGAAGCCAGCACCGGGGGGATCGACTTCAAGGGTGCCCTCCAGTATGCGCGGACAGTCGGGGGGCCGGCGCTCCGGGCGATGACGTTCCACGAGCGGGCGCGGATGCTCAAAGCGCTGGCGCAGTATCTCGTGGCGCGGAAGGAGCAGTTCTACGAAGTGTCCAAGGCCACGGGCGCGACCAAAGGCGACGGGTGGATCGACATCGAAGGCGGGTTCGGAACGCTGTTCGCGTACGCGAGCCGCGGGCGTCGCGAATTTCCGGATGAGACGTTCTATGTCGATGGGCCGATGGAGATGATCTCCAAGGGCGGCACGTTTGTCGGGCGGCACATCTGCGTGCCGTTGGAGGGCGCGGCGGTTCATATCAACGCGTTCAATTTCCCCGTGTGGGGGATGCTGGAAAAGCTGTCGACGTCCCTGCTGGCGGGTGTACCATCGATCACCAAGCCGGCGACGGTGACGTCGTTTCTGACGGAGTCGGTCGCGCGAGCGATGGTCGAGTCGGGGATCCTGCCGCCGGGGGCGTTTCAGCTGTTATGTGGGAGCGCGGGCGATTTGCTCGACCACCTCGATTGTCAGGATGCCGTGGCGTTCACGGGGTCGGCGGTGACGGGGCACAAGCTCAAGATGGGCAGCGCGATGGTGGAGCACTCCGTGCGGTTCAATCAGGAAGCCGACTCGCTCAACTTCTCGATGCTGGGGCCCGATGCGAGGCCGGGGAC
Source organism: Gemmatimonadaceae bacterium (assembly GCA_035569435.1). GTDB lineage: Bacteria > Gemmatimonadota > Gemmatimonadetes > Gemmatimonadales > Gemmatimonadaceae > DASRDS01. The sequence goes on along the minus strand of DATMNB010000334.1, from coordinate 3,366 downwards.
CGACGAGTTCGACCTCTTCATCAAGGAGGTCGTGCGCGAGATGACCGTGAAGGCCGGGCAGAAATGTACGGCGATCCGTCGGACGATCGTCCCCGAGCCAGTCGTCGAGAACGTCATCGCGGCGCTCAAGAAGCGGCTGGATGGCGTAACGATTGGCGACCCGAGTTGTGAGGGTGTGCGAATGGGTCCACTCGCGGGCAAGACGCAGGTGCGCGAGGTCGGAGAGAGCGTGGCCAAGCTACGGAAAGCCGCCGAGGTCGTGCACGGGAGCTTCGACAGCATGCGGGTGGTCGGTGCGGATCCCGAGCGGGGCGCGTTTTTCCCCACGCTTCTCTTGTATGATGATCGGCCATTCGAGCGCACGGCGCCGCATGATGTCGAGGCGTTTGGGCCCGTCAACACCGTCATGCCGTACGGGTCGCTCGATGAGGCGGTGTCGTTGGTCAACCTGGGGCGTGGGTCGCTGGTGGGGTCGCTGTTCACGGCTGACGCCGGGACGGCGCGGACGGTCGTGCTGGGGACGGCCGCGTACCACGGTCGGATCATGATCGTCGACCGGACGAGCGCGGGCGAGTCGACCGGGCATGGGTCGCCCATGCCACATCTGGTGCATGGGGGGCCCGGACGCGCGGGCGGCGGCGAGGAGATGGGCGGCGTGCGCGGGGTGTTGCACTACATGCAGCGGACGGCGCTCCAGGGGTCGCCAACCGTCCTGTCGAAGATCACGCACGAGTGGTTGCCAAAGGCGGCCGAGACGGGCGATCGGGTGCATCCGTTTCGGAAGCACTTTGAGGAGCTCGCGATCGGCGAGACTCTGCATACGCACCGGCGGACCGTGACCGAAGCCGACGTGGTGAACTTTGCGGGGATCAGCGGCGACTTTTTCTATGCGCACATGGATGACATCGCCGCCAAGGAGTCGATCTTCGAGCGGCGGGTGGCGCATGGCTATTTTGTGCTATCGGCGGCGGCCGGGCTCTTTGTCGATCCGGCGCCGGGGCCGGTGTTGGCCAACTATGGGTTGGAGGGTTTGCGGTTCGTGAAGCCGGTGTACATCGGCGACACGATTCAGGCGCGGCTCACCTGCAAGCAGAAGACGATCAAAGAGGACCGGGACGGGCAAGTGCCGCAGGGTGTCGTTGCTTGGGATGTCGAGGTGACGAACCAGGACGGCGAACCCGTCGCCGTCTACACGATTCTGACGCTCGTGCGTCGGCTAGCGGGTCGCCTGGCCGCGATGTAGACTAACTTGAGACAGTTGCCGGAGTGCCACATGCACGATGATGCACCCGCCGATCAGTCAACCGCCGAGCGCGAGTTCGAGGCGCGCATTGCCGCCGGTGAGACGATCGAGCCAAAAGATTGGATGCCGGAGCGCTACCGGAAGCAGTTGATCCGGATGATGTCGCAGCACGCGCACTCCGAGATCGTCGGCATGCTCCCGGAAGGGAACTGGATCACGCGCGCACCGACGTTGCGGCGCAAGATGGGGCTGCTCGCCAAGGTCCAGGACGAGGCGGGGCACGGGCTCTACATCTATTGTGGCACCGAGACGCTTGGTGTCGACCGCGCGGAGTTGATCGACCAGCTGCTGAGCGGCAAGGCCAAGTACGCGAGCATCTTCAACTATCCGACGTTGACGTGGGCGGATATCGGCGTGATTGGCTGGTTCGTTGATGGCGCGGCGATCGTCAACCAGACAATGTTGGCCAAGGCGTCGTATGGTCCGTACGCGCGGGCGATGGTGCGGATCTGTAAGGAAGAGAATTTCCACAAGCGGCAGGGCTACGAGATCATGGCGACGCTCGCGGCGGGGACGCCGGAGCAGAAGCGCATGGCACAGGATGCCGTGAACCGGTGGTGGTGGCCGACCCTCATGATGTTTGGGCCGACGGATACCAACTCGCCGAACTCGGCGGAGTTGATCAAGTGGGGGGTCAAGCGCAAAGGCAATGACGAGCTGCGGCAGCGGTTCGTGAATTTCACGGTCGCGCAGGCGAAGGCGATCGATCTCGTCTTGCCTGACCCGGACCTTCGCTACGATGAGGCGAGCGGGGATTGGCATTTCGGTGAGATCGACTGGGAGGAGTTCCAGCGCGTCATTCATGGTGACGGGCCGCTCAATCGTGAGCGACTCGCGGCGCGCAACGTGGCCCATGAGGATGGGGCGTGGGTGCGCGAGGCGGCGTCGGCGTACGCGGCGAAGCGCGCCGCCGAGGCGGCCTGATTGCGCGATAGTCAGTGGCCGCTGTGGGAGGTGTTTGTGCAGCCGCCTGGCGCCGCGCCGTTTGAGCATGCGGGGAGCGTGCATGCCGTCGACGCGGAGAGCGCGTTGCAGAATGCGCGCGACGTATACGCGCGTCGTGGTGAGGCGGTCAATCTCTGGGTGGTCCCCACGGCATCCATCACGGCCTCGACGCCCGAGGACATGGGGCCGTTCTTTGATCCAGGGAACGATAAGCCCTATCGGCACCCACAGTTCTACGCGTCGCCCCGCGGCGTGCGCGTCTGAACGTGGACGCGCCGCTCGTCGAGTACCTGCTTCGGCTGGGTGATGATCGGCTGGTGCTCGGGCATCGTCTGTCGGAGTGGTGTGGGCATGCGCCGATTCTCGAAGAGGACATCGCGCTGGCGAACATCGCGCTCGATCTGATCGGGCAGGCCTCGCGGTTGCTCGCCCTGGCGGGCGAGATCGAGGGGACAGGGCGCGACGAGGACGCGCTGGCCTATCTCCGTGAGGCCATCGACTTTCGCAACGTCCTGATGGTCGAGCTGCCAAAAGGCGATTTCGCCTTCACGATCGTGCGCCAGTTCCTGTTCAGTGTTGCGGCATATTATCAAATGGAAGCGTTGGGGAGAAGCAAGAACACGGCGTTGGCCGGATTGGCGGCCAAGGCAGTGAAAGAGACGCGCTACCACGTGCGGCATACCGGCGAGTGGGTGATCAAGCTCGGCGATGGCACGGCGGAGAGTCATCGGCGGGCGCAGGACGCGTTGGACGGCCTGTGGAGATTTACTGGAGAGATGTTCTTGAAGGACGACGTGGACGCGGCGCTGATCGGGGAGGGGATGATTCCCGACATGGCGACGGTCGAGCCCCAGTGGAGAGCGCAGGTGGCGGACGTCGTGCAGCGGGCGACGCTGACGCTCCCTGAGACCGGATACATGCAGCGCGGCGGGCGCGAGGGGCGACACACGGAACATCTCGGGCATCTCTTGTCGGAGATGCAGATCGTGCAACGCTCGTACCCGGGGGCCACGTGGTGACGGCGGACACCGCGGCGATCTGGGCGCGGTTGGGGCAGGTGCCGGATCCCGAGGTACCGGTGATCAGTGTCGTCGAGCTGGGGATCGTGCGCGACGTCG
>DATMNB010000333.1:0-8754 GCA_035569435.1 Gemmatimonadaceae bacterium | reverse complement strand
TTGAAGTCCCACACGCCGGGATCGACGGCCGCGGTCAGGAGATGGGTGAGCGCGTCGTCTTTCCGGAAGTCGTCGTCGCCATACAGGTAGTAGACCGGATCGAACACGCGTCGCGTGATCGCCGTTTTCAGGGCGCGCTCGGTAGCCTGCTGGCTTGATGGCGGCATGCGATCAAATAGTATGGGCTACCCGACGGTCGGCAATGCCTCAGTGCAGGCGGGACGCATGGCGCAGGCGCGGCACTTGGCGGCGATCGTGTGTGTGCGGTGCACGTCGGAGGCGCGGCGCGCGGCGCGGACGGCGGCGGCCGTGGTGGCGCAGAGGCGTTCGAGCTCCGGGGTGAGGGGGACGACGAAGGTCGCATCGCGGTAGCGGACGCGCCCGTAGCCGGCGAATGTCGCCGGGTAGGCTGCCCGGACGAGGAGCAGATAGGCGCCGATCTGCACGCGGTCCGACTCGTAGAGCGCGGACGCTTTGCGCATCGGTTTGATCTCGATCGGGACGAGGCCCGTGGGCTCGCGGACGAGATAGTCTGGTCGGCCGCGGATGCCCAAGGTCGGGTCGGTGAGCATCGTGGATGGCTCGGGGCCGACGTCCGTGGAGATCACGCGGGCGCCGGCGGCGAGGCCGGTGTCGGCGGCGATCCAGTGGGCCGCGGTGAACAGCGTGAGTGCCACCAGGGCCGCCAGGATGGCGATCGTTGCCAAGGGCATCGCTATCGGGTCGCCGCGAGGAGGAGGGCGAGACTGATCGCGACGATGAGCAGGGCGACAACCGCGAGGCGGCGCAGCCAGCGGGCCATGGTGACGCGGCGACCGTGCTTGGTGTGCGCGTCGACGCCCGCGGAGCGGCGGAGGTCGTGGGGGGCGGTGACTTCGGCGCGGACGACGCGTTCGAGCCAGAAGGCGCGACCGCAGTAGGCGTAGGCGGCGAGCTCGCTCGCGGACACCCACTCGGTCGGGTCGTTCTCCACGATGGGATGCCTGCGGGATGCCGGCGGAGGACTCTGCTCCAGGAGTTTATACCGAAGCTTGGGATCGGCTCGCAGGCGCGCCAAGCCGCGCACCGTTGCCTGCGTTACCGAGATGTCTGCGCGTTCAGGCTGGCGGCGGTGAAGTGGAGTGGCGCCTGGGCGGCGAGCATCGCGGCGGGCCAGACGGGGAGGCCGGCCGAGACGGAGGCCACGATCTCGGGGCTTTGCGGCGCGTAGATGTTGATCGGGGGAGGTGCGGGCTCGATGGCCGTCGCCACGACGGGAGCGAGGGCGAGGTCCGCGCGCACGGGGCCCAAGGTGCCGAAGACCGCGACCGCGAGGTAGCCAGCCGCCACAAAACCCGCGGCCGCGGACGCAACGCCGCTGATTCCACCTAGGCGAGATGACGGCTGTCCTTTCCCATGGCCATACCCTGCCGCCCGTAGCCGCTCATTCAGCTTCGCCGAGAAATCAGGCGAGGGCTGAATGGTCGGCATATTCCTAAATAACAACAGTGCGCGCCGCACCGATGTGTCGTGCGCCGCGCACTCAGAGCACTCGGCCAGATGGGCGTGCATGTCCGCACGCTCCCCCTCGGCGAGGGCGTCGTCGACGTAGGCCGCGTGGTTCTCTCGGAACGTGCAGCAATTCATGTTCGGGAACATACCCGTTGTTCACGGGCCGGTTCCCGCCAAAAATCAGCTACCGCAATGCTGGCGCGATAATGTCGGCAAACGAGGTCCGGGCCCGGTTGAGCCGGGATTTGACGGTTCCGAGGTTACACTCGGTGATCTCGGCGATCTCTTCGTACGACTTGCCCTCGAGCTCGCGCAGGACAAACACCTGGCGATGGTGCTCGGGGAGCTGCGCGACCGACTGCTCGACGAGGGCGCGCAGGTGGCGCTTGCGGTACAGGTCGTCAGGGCGCGAGCCGGGGTCCTCGAACTGGAGGGGCCGATCCTCGTCCTCCCAGTTGCGCTTGATGGCCTGGAAGAGGACCAGGGGGTTCCGCGACCGGTTCCGGAGCTCGTTCTTGGCGAGGTTGGACGCGATCGTGTAGGCCCAGGTCGAGAACTTCTTGGACCGGTCGAAGCGGTGCAGGTGCCGGTAGACGCGAATGAACACCTCTTGGACGAGGTCTTCGGCCTTCTCGCGGTCACCGATGGTGCGGTAGACAAAGTTGAGCAGCCGCGTCTCGTAGCGCTCGACGAGCTCTTGGAACCCCCGCTCGTCGCCGCCGAGGAACACGCCCACGACGGCGGCGTCATCCAGGGTGTGCAACTGCTCCCGGGTGGTTTCCGCACCACGGGCTCGAGACACTTCCTGAGGCACTTCCCTACGCAGCGCCGCTCCGGCCATGCTCCACTCCTGCTTGAACGTCGTAGCCACGCCCACAGCAGGCATGACGGATACGACCCCTTCGCTTCTCATACGAAAGCACGCGGCATGCCCAGAGCGGGCCTGAGGCGCCTAACGTACCAAAGCTATTAACTGCAACTACTTAGGATCGCCGACGAGGAATGGAATATACCGAAATTTCTCCGAATTGTCTACGTAAGGCTACAGTGGCCTGACCTCATTTCTGTGCCAACCCCGCTCACTGCCGGCTCACTACCGGCTTACAGCCCAGCGCGAAATCCCGCCGCGAACATGAGGGCGACGCAGGTCTTGCCGTCACTGATCTCACCCTGCTCAATCATCATTAGGGCCCGCGAGAGCGTCAGGACGATGTTCTCCACGAACTCATCAGATTCTCGCCGAGCCTCGCCCCGCGTGAGTCCGGTCGCCATGAAGAGGTGGATCTTCTCATCGGTGAACCCCGGCGTCGTATATACCGTGGTCAGCCGTTGGAGGCGATCCGCCGTACACCCGGTCTCCTCCTGAAGTTCCCGATGGGCGCACGATTCCGGCGACTCGCCGGGCTCGAGCCGTCCTGCCGGCACCTCGTAGATAAACGCGTCGGCGGCGTAGCGGTACTGGCGAATCAACAAAATTTGTGGATCCGCGCTCCTGGGCTCGCTCAAGAAGGGTAACACCGCGCTCGCCCCGGGGTGGCGGATCATTTCAAGCTCCCCGACGGAGCCGTCGGGGAACTGCACGGTGTCGACGTCGAGGTTCATTACCCTGCCGGTGTAGATCCGTTGGCTACTGATTTTGCCCGTCACAGGGGTTTGCCGGTGTCGTCGTACACCAGCACGGGCCCGGCGCCGAGTCCCTCGAGTGGTCCACGCACCGCTTCGGGGTCGCCGACGACGACGACTTGGAGGCGCGCGGGGTCGAGGTGCGTGCGGGCCGCGGTCAGGACGTCGACGGCCGTGACCGCGCGCACGTTCGCGCGATACTGGTCGTAATAGTCGGTGGGTAGGCCATAGATGACGAGGTTGGCCAACGCGTTGGCGATGGCCGACGCGGTCTCGTAGCGAATCGGGAACACGCCATCGAGGTAGCTCGTCGCCAGGGACAGCTCGGTGGGCTCGACGGCGTCGGCGCGGATGCGCGTGATCTCGAGCAGGATCTCGCGGAGCGCGGCATCGGTCACGTTGCTTTGCACCGCGGTGTTCACGGCGAACGGGCCCGCGCCGCGTCGCCAATCGTAGCTCGAGTGCGCACCGTAGGTGTAGGCGTGGACCTCGCGCAGGTTCAAGTTGATGCGCGAGGAGAAGAGGCCGCCCAGGATGGCGTTCATGATGAGGACCGGGAAGTAGTCCCGGTGTCCGCGCGGGAGGCCCGCGTGTCCGACGCGAATCTCCGACTGCGGCGCGTCGGGTTTCCGGATGATGCGGATGGCCGGCGGATCGCCGGCGGCGGTGTCGAGCACCGCGTCGGACGCCGTGGCGGCGTGTCCGGTCCATCCGCCGAACACGTTTTCGGCGAGTCCCTCGATCTCACTCGTCGTGACGTTGCCGACGACGATGAGGGTAATCGCGTCCGGCTGATAGCGGGCGGCGTAAAACGCGTCGACATGCGCGCGACGCAAGGCGTCGACCGACGCGGCCGACCCGCCCTCGGGGCGCGCATAGCGCGCGTTGGGCGAGAAGACAAATCGCTCGATCATCTCATCGGCGAGTCCGCGGGGCTCGGCGCGGAGCTGCAAGAGCTCCGCCTGGCGCTCGGCCTTGAGTCGCTCGATCTCGTGCTCGGGGAAGGACGGGGTGCGCAACACGTCGCCGATGAGGCGGAGCGCCGGCGCGATGCGCTCACTCAGCACGGTGAGTTTGATCGTGGCCGCGTCCCAGTCCGCGTCGGCGTCGAGCGCGCCGCCCAGGCGCTCGGCTTCCTCGATGAGTGCCGCGCCGTCGCGCGTCGTCGTGCCCTCGAGGAGCGCCTTGGCGGTGAGGCTCGCGAGGCCATCGCGCTCTGGTGGCTCGGTGCCCGCGCCGGCGTCCACGATGGCGACGACGCTCACGACGGGGAGCTTGGTGACCGGCGCGACGATCACGCGGAGACCGTTGCTCAGCGTACGTGACTCGAACGCGGGGAAGTGGTAGGGCCTCGGTTCACCGGCGCCCGGGCGAGGTGGGGCCGGCGGCTCGACCATGGTCCGGCTCTCATCGTGTGATATCGTCGTCATGCTGCGGCTGCTTGTGTCTCTTGTGGGACGTACAGGAGTTGCGCGCGATTGTCAGGACCGAGTCGCTCGCGGGCGAAGGCGCTGACGGCGTTCGCCGTGACGGCGCGATAGCGGTCGACCTGGTCGTTGACGAGGGCTGGGTTGCCAAAATACGTGGCGAACATGGAGAGCTTGTCGGCGCGCGTGTCGGCCGACTGGAGCGATGCGACGTACTCGGTCTCGAGGAGGGCGACGGCGCGCTCGACCTCGTCGGCGGTGACGCCATCGCGGACGAGACGATCGAGCTCGGCGGTGACGGCGGCTTCGAGTGTCTCAGCGGCGATGCCTGGGCGTGCCGTGACGTCGACCATGAGGAGGTCCGTGCCTTTGGACAGATCGAACGTTCCTGCGGTTGCGTCGGCCGCGATCTGCGTCTCGCGCACGAGTCGGCGATAGAGACGGCTGCCGTTCTTGAGGCCGAGGATGGCGGCAGTCACCGTGGCGACATACGAGCCCTCGCTGCCGAACGTCGGGGTGCGTGCCGCGATGAAGAGGCGAGGCAGGCGCACATCGTCAGGGACGACCATGCGCGGCGCCGTGCCAAACGTTGGCGTGACCGACATCTCGGGGAGGGGCGGCACGCCGCCCCCGCGGGGGATCGGGCCGAAGTATTCGGTGACGAGGCGGCGCGCTTCGCGCGGGTCAAAGTCGCCGGCGATGGAGAGCACGGCGTTGTCGGGCGTGTAGTAGGTGGCGAAGAAGCGCGCCACATCGTCCAAGCTCGCCGCGCTCAGGTCTTCCATGGAGCCGATGAGCGAGTGGTGAAACGGGTGTGTCGGCGGGAACGCCAGTTCCTGGAGCCGTTCCCAACAGGTGCCATACGGTTGGTTGTCGATCGACCAGCGGCGCTCGTTCTTCACGACGTCGCGCTGGGTATCGAGCTTGACCTGTGTCATCGCCGGGAGGAGTCGGCCCATGCGGTCGGCCTCGAGCCAGAGGGCGAGCGCAAGTTGGTTCGACGGGACGGTCTCGAAGTAGTTGGTGCGGTCGAGCCAGGTCGAGCCGTTGAGGGTCCCGCCCGCGCGCTGGATCAACTCGAAGTGCTCGTTCGCCCCCACATTTTTCGAGCCCTGGAACAACATGTGCTCAAAGAGATGGGCGAATCCCGTGCGACCGGGCCGCTCGTTGGCCGATCCCACGTGATACCAGAGGTTCACGGCGACCAGTGGTGCCGTGTGGTCCTCTGAGAGTGTAACGAACAACCCGTTGGGCAGGCGGAAGGTGTCGATTGGAATTCGCATGATACCAATGTAGCCCCCCTTGACACCCCATTGGAGCCCGCTCATTCTCATTGTTCTCCGAGCTACCCTCGTCGAGCGCAGTTGCTTCACCGCAACGCAACGACGAGGGATCGCGCGACCGGAAGACCGGTCCGGCGTGCCGCTCCGTATGGTGTGTCGTTTCCCCTGTAGTGTCGGGGTCGCACCCGGCGCTACGCTCTCTACCTGGTTCGGAGGTCAGTGTCCATGGCTGCGGAATTCTCCATCGGTGAGTCGCTGGTTGGCGACGGCAACGAAGTTGCCCACATCGATTTGATGATCGGATCGCGTACGGGTCACGCCGGTCAGGCGTTCGCGAACGCGCTCACCAACAACAAGGATGGGTTCACGACGCTGCTCGCGGTCGTCGCGCCCAACCTGCCGGCGAAGCCGGACACGATCCTGTACAACAAGGTCACGATCAAGGGCGCCAAGCAGGCGGTGCAGATGTTCGGCCCGGCGCAGGCGGCCGTGGCGCGCGCGGTCGTGGACTCGGTGTCGAGTGGCGTGATCCCGCGCGATAAGGTGAACGACCTGGTCATCACCGTTGGCGTGTTCATCCACTGGGATGCCAAGGATGACAAGAAGATCTTCACCTACAACTATCAGGCGACGAAGGAATCGATCGAGCGCGCGCTCAAGGGCACGCCGACGATCGATCAGGTGATCACGGGGGCGAAGACGGCGCACCATCCGTACGCCGGCGGCGCGGACGTGGCCAAGTAGCCGCTCCGGAGGCTCCGCTCGCTGTCGGTGGTGCCGGCGGATCAGTGGTCACCCTTTGAGGTGCCGCTGATCCGCCGGATGTAAAACGCCTGTAAAACGCCTGTAGATCGCCGGGTCGCGACAACGGTACTGCGCGTACTGCACGCGGCCCGATGGTTGCTGTACCCCGTCCGCCGTTCCGGCGTCGTTCTCATGCGAAAACTGCTGCTCCAGCTCGACAGCAATCGGCTGCCGAGTGTCTTTGACCGTGTCGTCGGCTACGACGCCGGCGCTGACGAGATTCTGAGCTACGGCGGCATCGTGGCCGCCGATGTGCGCGATCTCATCTATGGTCTCATCTTCACGCGCGGTCCCAAGGATCTAGCCAACTCGGCCGTCTTCATCGGCGGCCAGGATATCAATGTCGGCGATGCGATCCTCACGGCGGCGCAAGAAGTTTACTTTGGCGCGTTCCGCGTGTCGCTCATGCTCGACTCCAACGGGTCGAACACGACCGCGGTCGCGGCCGTCGCCAAGATCATGCAGAGCGCGGGCGATCTACAGGGCAAGCGTGTCGTCGTAACCGCGGGCACGGGGCCTGTTGGCGCGCGGGCGGCGGGGCTGCTCGCCAAGCAGGGCGCCGACGTGCTCATCACGTCGCGGCGCGGGCCAGATGGTGAGCGGGCGTTGCGCAATATTGTCGCACGGTTTGGGGGGAAGCTCTCGTGCGTGCAGATGTCCGAGCCGTCGCAGGCGGCGGGCGTGCTCGAGGGCGCGGTCGTGGTGCTCAACTGTGGGCCAGCGGGCGTGCAGCTCATTCCACGCGCGGCGTGGGCCAACCGGACAGGGCTCAAGGTGGCCGTCGATCTCAACGCGGCGCCGCCGCTCGGGATCGAAGGGATCGAGGCCAACGACAACGGCGTCACGCGCGACGGCGTGATCTGCTACGGGGCGCTCGGCGTGGGCGGCTTGAAGATGAAGATCCACAAGCGGTGTATTGCGCGGCTGTTCGAGAGCAACGATGCCGTGCTCGACGCCGAAGCGATCTTCGATCTCGCGCGCGCCCTGGGTTAACAGGGGCGTCACGTGACGCATCCGCGGGTCATCGGCATCGATCCGGGCACGGTCAGTATCGACGTGTGCGGGTTGGCCGGCGATGCGGTGTTCTTTGCCCGCTCGGTGCCGACGCGCGTGGCGCTCCGGGATCCCGGCGCGTTTGTGGCGATGCTCGATGGCGCGGGGCCGGTCGAGTGCATCGTCGGGCCGTCGGGGTACGGCATGCCGGTCACGCGCGGGGAAGACGTCACCGAGGAAGCGCTCCGGTTGGCGTTTCTTACGGCGCCTGGGGAGTCGGGCGGGATCGGTGGGTTGACCGCGTTGGCGCGGACGCTGGCATCGTCCAACGATCGGGTCGTGTTCATTCCCGGCGTGGTGCACTTGGGGACGGTGCCGGCGCATCGCAAGGTGAATCGCGTCGATCTCGGGACAGCGGACAAGGTCTGCGCGACGGCGCTGGCCATCGCGCAACAGCAGCGGCGGCGTGGGTGCGCGGTCGAGGATGTGTCGCTCATTCTCATCGAGCTTGGTGGGGCGTTCACCGCAGGGATCGCGGTGTCGGGCGGGTGCATCGTCGATGGGATCGGCGGGTCGGCGGGGCCGATCGGGTTTCGGGCCAGTGGCGCGTGGGACGGCGAGGTAGCGTTTCTCGCCGATCATGTCACCAAGGCGATGCTCTTTGGTGGTGGGGCGACGGCGATCTGGGGTGGGGATGAGCCGACGCCGGATGCGTTTGCGGCGCCGGTCGGGGCGCGGCAGGTGACGGCGTGGGCCGCATTTGTCGAAGGCGTGCGGAAAATGGCGGCGGCGCTGGCGGTGTCGGTGCCGGCGCCCATGGAGATCGTGCTGTCGGGGCGATTGGCGTGGTCGGAGCCTGTGTTTCGCGCGTGTGCGGCGCGGCTTGTCGCCATCGCGCCGGTCACGCGGTTGAGTGGGATCGGGACGAAGCAGGCGGCGGAAGGGGCTGCCATGATTGCCGATGGACTGGCGGGCGGTGGGCGACGGGCGTTGGTCGAGCGGATGGGGATTCCGACGGCATCGGGGTCGGTGCTCGATCACCTGGTCGCCATCACGCCCGAGGCGGCGCGGGCGCGGTTGGGGCTCGCGATGAGCGGACGCGTATGACGAGACTGCTCATCGCTGGGGTGAGT
>DATMNB010000332.1:0-5559 GCA_035569435.1 Gemmatimonadaceae bacterium | reverse complement strand
CACGGCCTCGCGCTGAAACGCCTTGAGCTGTCGGCCGATCCCCTGATCGCGGCACGCGGGGTCCACGGCCAGCATGTCGGACCAATGCGCCAGACGGCCATCGCGCAGGCCCGTGAATCCAAAGACGAACCCCACCATCCGGTCGCCCTCGAATGCGCCGGCCACCACGCCCCCCAGCTTCTCGGCGATCAGCAAGATGGTCCGCGGCACCGCCTCGCTGAACGTCGATCCCCAAATCGCCCGCTGGAGCGCCACGCAAGCGTCCAGTTCGTGGGCGGTCCGCAAGTGCCGGATGGCGATCATCAATGCTTGGCCGCGATGAGCTTCTCAAAGTCGACGTTGCCGATCCGGTAGCGCTGCCAATCCTTGTAGTCGAAGTGCCACCACTCGGTATCGATGCCCGTGAATCCGTTCCGCTCCATCACGCTGCGCAGGAGATCGCGGTTCCAGCGCTGAATCGAGCTGCCGCCAGGATAATAGGCATACGCGCGGTCCGACATCTCGTCGTACCCGCTGGGCATGGTCACCTCTTGCCCCGTGTACAGGTCGTAGAGCCCGAGGTCGACGGCGGCGCCGCGATTGTGCTTTGACCCCTGCGACGGGTCCGCGACAAAGACATGGTCCTCAGGCGGCGTGCCATCCCAGAACATCTTGGTCACGTACCACGGCCGATAGGCATCGTGAATCACGATCCCATAGGCGAACCGCTGGCGCAGGAATCGGCTGACGCGGACCAGCGCCTCGGCCGCGGGTCGCTGCAGAAACGCCCGAGCCACCGGGTACACGGGCGCGCCCAGAAAGTTGTTTGGCGTGGCGTAGCGAACGTCGAGCTTGATGCTCGAATCCATCGCCACCGGGTCCACCAAGTCCGTCGGCAGAAAATCGCCCGTCTCAGTCGGCGGCTGGGCGGCGAGCGCCGCCCTCTTGAGCTGATCGACGGGCGCGGTTGGCGTGATCTCGAACGACGGGCCACCGAGCACCGGCATCGGCCGGCGCGGAAACGTCACGCCGCCGGCGACGACCTGCGTCACCTGCCCACTGGGATCTCGCGAAAAGACCACGCGCTCGCCGTCGTACACCCCCCAGTCGGGAAAGGCATAGGTATCGGGCCCTACCTCGACCAGCGGGTACTCCTCGAACCACTGGATCAGCGCGGTAAGCCGACCGCCGCGCTCGAGGATATACAGCGTGTTGTAGTTCCACCCGTACTCGCCGACTAGCCCCTGCCACTTGGGCGGCAGGTTGTCGGGCTTCGGCACCTCGGCCCGCCACAGCGTGTCGCGATCGATGATGAGGGCGTAGCCGAGGGGGACCAATCGATCGCCAAACCCCAGCCGATCATCAGTGACGAGCGTGTCGCCAATCGCCTTGAGTTGGAGCCGCTCCCCGCCACGGGACGATGCCGCGTACAGCGACCCATCCTGCGCGTGCAAGAAAATGCCGCGCGTCCCGGCGTGGTACCATCCGTCGAGGTGCATCGCCTGCGACGCGGGGAGCGCCACCGTTGCGAGTATTTTCGGCGACGGCGTGCCCGCGCGGTTGGCCAGCATGGCACGCAGCGCGAACTCGGCGATGCGATTGGCCACACCACTCGTGCCATCGAGCGTCGTCACCACGACGACCCCCAACTTGTCCTCGGGCAACCCCGTCACCTCGGTGCCGAACCCATACACCGACCCGCCGTGCCCGAATCGACGGCGCCCGTCGAACTGGGACATGGCGAATGTCAAACCGAATCGCACGCCCTCGCCAACCGTGTCGTATTGCGGACGCCACATCTCGGCGAGCGACGAGGGGCGCAGCAGCTCGCCCCCTGGTCCGCGACCGTTGGCAAACAGCACGCTGAGGAAGCGCCCGAGATCGCTGACCGTGGAATACAACGACACGGCGGGCACTTCCCCAAACGGGAACGTCGGCGCCGGGAACCGTCGCCCTTCGTACGTCCACATCGTGCCCGTCGCCAGGTGCGGCGCGAGGTTGGCCGTCTCGGCGAACGCGCTACTCCGCATCCCGGCCGGGTCGAGCACCGACCGCTGCATGTACGCCTCGAACGGGAGGCCGTTGGTCTGCTCGATCACGTACCCGGCGGTCGCGATCCCCGCGTTCGAGTACTTGGTGCGCGTGCCAGGCTTGTAGACGAGCGCGGTGCTACTCAGGCTGGCGACACTCGACTCCAGCGACGCCCCACTCGAGTCGAAATAGCTCCCCACCGGCGGCTCGAGCGGGAGCCCGGATCGGTGGGCGAGCAGCTCCCGCAACGTGACGTTGACGCCAAACGGATTGTGCGGCGTGAAGTCGGGGAGATAGCTGGTGACCGGCGTATCGAGGCTCAAGCGGCCCCGCTCCACCAGCTGCATGATGCCGATCCCGGTCAGCAGCTTGGAAACCGACCCCACCCGATAAACCGTCGTCGCCGATGCCGGCTGACTGTCCCGGGGATTGGCGAACCCGAACCCCCGGGCCCAGACGATGCGTTGGTCGTCGACCAGCGCAATCGACACCGCGGGGATCGCTTTGTCGGTCATCTGTTGCTGGATGAACGCCTCCAGCGCCTGCGCCACCGGAGCGTACCCGGCCGCTGGCGGCACAGATGGCCGATCGTCGATAGGGGCCTGCGCCCGCAGGGCCAACGGCCCCGCGGCGAGCAGAGCGCACAGCACCGCGACCGGGCCGATAGAAACGCGCAGTCTCACATGCGAAGTGTACGACTCAGCAACCCCATCATGAAATCCCCGATGGGTGAACTCCGGTCATGAGCTCCCGATGCGCGCCCTGACCCGGTCCCATGCGTCGCGAACAGCACCCTTAATCTCGTCCCACGCCGTCTCGGCGTTCCCACGGGCTCGGTGCCACCCCGCCGCCAGTTCCCCCTCGACATCCGCCCAGTTCCGGCCCCGGAACCGGCCGGCGGACGTCGCGCCATACCGATACGCCGCCTCATAGTGCGCAAACCCCCGATCTCCCCGCACGTACGGACGCCGGGCGTACTCCCCGCGCCAGTACAACTCCTCGTCCCCCCACGCGATGTCGTGCACGCTGCTGATCGTCCCCTTCGACAGTTCGGCCATGGTCCCTCCGGGTTGTCGCTGTGTAGTCGCAAGGCTCGCGCCGGTGTACAATTCGCCCATGAACCGTTTCTGGCTCGTTGCGATGACCGTCCCTGCCCTCGCCTCCGCTGAGCCGCAGGCCGCGCCCATCAGCCAGGCCGAGTACGCAGCCCGCAGGGCCGCGCTCACGGCGATTGCCGACAGCGGCGTCTTCGTGGCATTCGGCGCCCGGGAGCCGGTGGACCATTATCCCCCGTTTGCCCAGCGGGCGCCCTTTCGGTATCTGACTGGGTTTCTGGCGCCGGATGCGGCCCTGATCATCGTCAAGCGCGGTGGACACATCACGACCACCTTGTTCGTGCAGAGCTCCAATCCGCGTCGGGAATTCTACACAGGCGCACGGATGGCACCGGCGGCGGTCCGTGCCGAGACCGGGATGGACGCCGAGATCAATGAGCGGTTCGTGCCGGTGCTCGATTCGCTGGCGGCGACCGGGCTCGGATTCTGGATCGTCGGCGACGCGGAGTCAGACGAGTTCATCGCGCCCGACAGCTTGAGCTTTGGCAGCGCAACGACCCGGCGCTTGGGCGCAGCGCACCCGTTTCTCGCCATGCACGACGCAACGCGGACGCTGGACAGCCTCCGGGCCAGGAAGAGCGCCGCCGAGGTCGCGCTCCTGAGACGTGCGGCAGCGATCTCGACACTGGGGCACCTCGCGGCGCCGTCGGCGATCGGGCCGGGGCGGAATGAGGGCGACGTCCAGGCGATCATGGAATACACCTTTCGGCGAAACGGCGGCGAGCGTCCCGCCTACTCGTCGATCGTCGGGTCGGGCCCGAACTCGACGACGCTCCACTACGACCGCGACGACCGCGTCATGCAGGGCGGCGAGGTGATCCTGATGGACTGCGCCACGAGCTATCAGGGATACGCAGCCGACGTGACGCGCACACTTCCCGTCAGCGGCACGTTCACGGCCGACCAGCGTGGGATCTACCAGATCGTGCGTGATGCCCAAGCGGCCGGCGAGCGTCAGGTACGACCGGGCGTGCCCGGCTCGACCGAAGTCGACTCGATTCGCGCCGTCGTCAGCGCGGGGCTCACACGACTCGGGCTTGTCGACTCGACCAACGCGATGATCGACGCGCCGCCCGGGTTCTGTGGCCGGACCACGGAGTGTCGCCAGGTGACGTTGTTCATGCCGCACGGCCCGGGCCATGGGTTGGGGCTCGACGTGCACGACCCGGCCCAGTGGTATTACGCGAACCGCGCCTTCGGCGTCGGCGACGTGTTCACGATCGAGCCCGGGATTTACATTCGGCCGGGGATCACCGACATCCTCCCCGATACGCCGCGCAATCGCGCCTATGTTGCGCGCGTTCGGCCGCTCCTCGAGCGCTACGCGAACATCGGCGTGCGAATCGAGGACGACTATGTCGTGACCGACACGGGAGTCGAGCGCCTTTCGCTCGCGCCGCGCGAGGTGCGAGAAGTCGAGGACTTGATGAAACACCGGCGCCCAGCCCTCGCCGACGCCAGCGCGCGATAGGCATGCGCGTCAGTCTCGCCGTGCTAGCGGTCGTAGGATGTGTCGCCAGCGCCAACGCACAGGACAGCACACGCACCGACACCACGCGGATCGGGTCGGTGGTGAGCATTGGCAACACCGCCGGCGTCAACGGGCTGCGGCTCAACTTTCGCGACAGCCGGCTCTATCGCGTCAACGGCGTCAACCTCACCGTCTGGCTGCCTGATGGCGCGGGTCGAGGCACGATCAATGGCCTCGCCATCGGCCTGCCAGCGACCGGCGCGCGCACGATCAACGGCTTGGGCATCGCCGTCGGTGGGTTCGCCGTGAGCCGCGATGTCAACGGCCTCCTGGTCGCCGGCCTCGCCAGCGGGATCGGCGGTTCGGCCACCGGCATCGCGGTCGGTGGTCTGGGCGTTGCCGCCCGGGAGGGCCTGGCGGGGCTCAACGTCGCCGGCCTGGTCGTGGCCAGTGGCGGTCGACTCGACGGGATCGCTGCCGCCGGCCTGGCCGCCGTGGCCGTTGGCGACGTCAAGGGCCTCCTGGTCGGCGGTCTTGCCGCGGGCACCAGCGGCACTATCCACGGCGTCGCGATCGCGGGCGGTGCCGCGGGCGCGCCGCTGGTGCGTGGCCTCCTCGTCGCCGGCCTCGCCGCGGGAGGCCAGGACGTCAACGGGGTCATGATCGCCCCACTCTACACGCGCATCGTCGGTGGCCAGCTCACCGGTGGATCGATCGGCGCGGTCAACGACGTGCGCGGAGAGTTGCACGGCGTGTCGATCGGCATCTTCAACTACGCGCGGTCACTGCATGGAGTCCAGCTCGGTCTCCTGAACCTCGCCGGCAACAACCACGGCCTCGCCCGGCTCCTGCCCCTGCTCAACCTGCATCTCTAGCGCAGGGCGGCCGCGGCAATGGTGAGTCCCATGCCGGCACCGATCCACCCGACGAATGGCGCCCAGCCCCCGGTGCGCTCCATCAGGG
>DATMNB010000331.1:0-4717 GCA_035569435.1 Gemmatimonadaceae bacterium | reverse complement strand
GGTGCAGACGCGGCTTTTTGGTGACCGGGACGAGGTGCGGCAGCGCGCCACGCAGGCAGCGTTGAACGGGCTGCGGCTCGGACTCACCGACTGAGTGCTGGTCTCGCACTGCCTGAACGGCAGTTTGCGGGAGGCATGGGCGTTGCACCCGTGAGGTGGCTCCGAGACATTTCTATGAGAGCGCATATCAGGTTCACGGTTCGAGTGGGACGACATGGGATTCTCTAGACAGGATGAGCAGGAGCCGGGCGGTCCGGATTCCGAGGACGCCTTCGCGCGCGGTGCGTCGGATAGCGCGAGCGGGGATGGGAGTGTCGCTGGCGAGCTGCCAGCCCCCAGTGTCACTGAGTCGCTGGAGGCGGCGTTGCTCGAGAGTAAGGACAGGTATTTGCGGCTGGCAGCCGAGTACGACAACTATCGGAAGCGGGTTAGCCGGGAGCGTCAGGAGGAGCGGGCGCGGGCGCAGGCGGATCTCGTGAAGCAGCTCGTGGACGGACTGGACGATCTTGCGCGGGTGGCGCACGTGGATCCGCGGACGATCGACGCGGCCGCGGCGGTGCATGGCGCCGACATCGCGGAGCGGAAGCTGCTCAAGGCACTGCAGAGTGCCGGTCTCGAGCTCGTGAACCCTGTCGATCAGGCGTTCGATCCCGCGTTGCATGAGGCCGTCGGAACGGAGACGGCGTTGTCACCCGAGGACGACCATGTGGTCGCGCGTGTCTACCAGCCTGGCTATGTGTTCAACGGCCAGCTCATTCGACCCGCGCGGGTGGTTGTCAAGCAATGGAACGGGTGAGCCGTGGCGCAGACGAAGGACTTCTACGCGGTCCTTGGTATCTCGGCGTCGGCGACGCAGGACGAGATCAAGAAGCAGTACCGCAAGCTCGCCAAGAAGAACCATCCTGATTCGAACGGGAACGATCCGAAAGCCGCGGAGCGGTTCAAGGAGATCTCCGAGGCGTACACCGTGTTGGGGGACGCCGAGAAGCGGAAGCAGTACGATGAGATGCGGCGGCTCGGGGCGTTTGGTGGGTTTGGGACGGACGGCGGGTTTGCGCGGCCGAGTGGGGGCGCGCGTGCGAGGCCTGGGGCTGGGGCACCGGGTGGCGGTTTCGGTGCAGGGCCGGCGGGTGGTGGGCCCAATGTGCGGTTCGAGGATTTTGATGTTGGGGGGTTTGGCGGGCTCGGGGATCTCTTCAGCTCGATGTTCGGCGGGAATGGCGCGCGGGCTGGTCGCGCATCGGGGCCTGAGCGTGGGGCGTCGGTCGAGTCGACGTTGGAGATTCCGTTTCGGACGGCGGCGCTTGGTGGGAAGGTGCCGATCGAGCTCGAGGTGAATGAAGAGTGTCCGACGTGTCATGGGACGGGCGGGGCGCCGGGGGCGACGTTCAAGACGTGCCCTGAGTGCAATGGGCGTGGGGTGGTGTCGTTTGGTCAGGGTGGGTTCGCGGTGACGCGGCCGTGTCCCATGTGCTTGGGGCGGGGGCAGGTGCCATCGGAGCGGTGCCCGACGTGCAATGGTGTTGGGGAGGTGCGGACGCGGAAGAAGGTGTTGATCACGGTGCCGCCTGGGTCTGATACCGGGACGAAGATTCGTCTGCGTGGGCAGGGGGGGCGTGGAGCCGACGGCGGCGAGTCTGGGGATCTGATCATCACGTTGCAGGTGGCGGCGGATCGGTTCTTCAAGCGTGAAGGGCTCGATTTGGTGGCGACGGTGCCGCTCAATATTGCGCAGGCGACGTTGGGGTCGCGGATCAGTGTGAAGACGTTAGCGGGGAAGAAGGTGGCGATTCGGATTCCGCCGGGGACGGCGTCGGGGAAGCGGTTTCGGGTGCCGGGGCAGGGGATTGAGAAGGACGGGAAGCGGGGGGATTTGCTGGTCGAGGTGACCGTCAATGTGCCGGAGAAGTTGACGGAGGAGCAGGAGCGGATGATGAAGGAGTTTGCGGCGGCGGGGGGGTTGAAGTACTGAACGACGTCTGATCCGCTCAGACCGTTGCGTTTCGCGATGTCCGCGTTAAAACTGTTGATAATCTCTCGTGTGGTGTATTACCCGTGAGACATCTTCAACATCGGTCGTGCGAGACATGGTCGAGATACTGGAGCGGTTCGAGCCGCCGACAGAGTTTGTCGTTTCGCCGTATGTGACCGCGTTGCAACTGACGGCGTACATGGACGCACTCGTCGATGCGCAGGTTCACGCATTGGCGGCGTTGTACCAGCGCCTCACGGCGGATTTTCAGCGGCGTTCGCGTGATATCAGGCGCGCGGCGCGGGATCCATGGCTGACGAAGGATTGCTCTAGCGCCGGTGTCGCGTCGCCGAGCGCTATTCGGCGGCGGCTCGAGCGCCTGCCTGCTCGTCCGCCGAACGACGATGACGATCGGAGTGATATTCCGGACTTTCGGCCGACGCGTGAGCGTGGCGTGTATTTGCGACTGACCAGCGGGTGCTACCGGAACGCGGACATGCGCGCGTACGACAGGCGCGGCCAGCAGATCGATCGAGCGTGTATCGTTGATGATGCGATCCTTCGCCTTGGAGCCGCCCGGCATCTGTGGTCGGTGCTCGAATGGCAGGATCCTTTTCCTTCTCGCGCGAGTCGCCGCGGGTAGTACGGGCTCCGCTGGGCAGCGGACAACATTTGTTTACAGGGTCCCGACGGCTATGCTCCGACTAGGCCGTTGCATTTCGGCGGAGCGCCGTCCAGACTGTTAAGTAGGCTGCACAGTGCAATTCTCATCGTCTGGAGTCACGATGGCCGACGCGAAGGCGCGTTTGGATCCGGTGACCGCGACCGAATTTGCCGTTCCGTCGGGCGTGACCGCGCCGCAGTTGACGGAGTTCGTGGCTGACCTGTTCAATGAACAGGTTCGGTCTGTGGCGATGATGTACGAGTCCCTGATCGCGGATCTGGAGAAGAAGGCGGGTCGGGTGAAGCGCATCAGCCGCGATGAATGGTTGAACAAGAATCTCCCGGCCAACGGTATCGGTCATCCGGATGTCATCCGCAAACGAATGGCACTCCGTCCCGCGTGCCCGCTGGACCTGGCCCGCCACGACATTCCCGAGTCACGAACCGAGCCGCGTCCTCGGGGCGTGTATCTCAAGCTGCGCCAGGGCTTCCATCTGGAAGCCGAGATGTGGGCGGTTGATAGTCAGGGGGACGTGATCGCCGAGGCCAACGTCATTGACAATGAGCTGGGGCGGCTCGACGCTGCTCGCTTTTTGTGGTCAGTGCTCGAACGGCGGGATCCGTCGCCTAGGACGCCGACGCCCGGCAGGTAGGGCGTTTCCATGCGCCTGGCGTCGATGCGATGAGACTGGGGCGTTCAGTCGCCCGCGGATCGTCGCGACGCAGCGCGCCACGTCGAGGTGGCGCCACCCTGATAGCGTGTGACCGGTGAGCTCGCGGAGCTGTCGCGAGAACACGCGGGGCGACGGGTAGCCTAGTCGCCGGGCCACGGTGTCCAGGGTACCGGACATATTCTGTGCGTACTGGTAGCCGCGGACGGCGGCCGCCGCATCCACCATCACGCGTGCGCTGGCGAGACCGCTGCGCCGGAGCCAGCGATTGAGGCGCTGGGGCGTGATGTGCGCTTGACGCGCGAGTGCGTGCGCCGATGACAGGCGAGTGGGAGAGGCGAAGAGCGCGCGCATGGCGTCGATCACTTGTGCCGGCGCGCCCGCCTCGTTCAGCGCGGCCTCCACGATCTGGATGATCTCGCGGCTGGCTGTGCTGGCACCGTGCTCGGCGATGCGGCGTCGCAGCACTGACGGGGCATCCTCGAAGTCCCGGACGATGCACTCGACCACGCCGGCGCGACCGAGTGGGACCATGGCCGCCATCAGCTGCGCGCGAAGGGCCGTGTAGACCAGCATTGGGACGTTTGGGAACTCGGCACGGATTGCGAGCACGGCCTCGAGGCAAACCGAGCCATCGCGGGAGAGGAGGTCGACGACGATGGCGTCGGGCCCGAGTTGGGCGACGACGACCGGGAGCGCCGCGAACGAGGACACGGCGTGGACGTGCCAGTCGGGCGAGGCATCGTGCGCTCGTCCGTGGCCCGAGTGTACGGCTCCCGCGGCGATGACGCGGTGGAGCAGCGGCTCGTCGAGGCGGGCTACGACCAGCATTGGTTGACGACCGTTCCACTTCGTGCTCGGCCCGTTCCAGGTCGTGCATGGAGGGGAGTGGCACGAGGAGGAAGGTTGCGGTCAATGACCATTCTGTGGGTTCCTTTCGCCCGGAGTTGCCAATGCCCTCTACTCGATCGCCCGTCCGCCAGATAGCGCGCGGTATCATTGCTGCGGCCGCCATCGCCAGCCTGCTGACGGCGTGTCAATCGTCGACCGCGCCGGTAGTGCGAGACTGCGGAGGCGGGTCGACGACTGGTGGTAGTACCTGTCATTAGTCGCACGCATCCGGGCGGTTGCGTACGCGCACCCGCCCGGCGTCGACACGGGCGGGGATTAACGCGCGCGGTTAGTGCGCGGTAACTCTCGCCTGAGTGAGGGCGCGGCCGACGCGATCGACCGATGGCAGCTGGGGCGGTGTGAGCGGTGGGACGATGTTGCTGAGTCCGTCAACCAGGGCATCCCGTGCACAGTCGAAGCGGAACAGCTCCTGGCCGAGTTTGTGGGATTCGGCAATCTCGATGGCGATGTCGTATTGCTCCGTTGCACGCTTTTTGTCGCCGAACGTCTCGAACGCAAG
>DATMNB010000330.1:0-16066 GCA_035569435.1 Gemmatimonadaceae bacterium | reverse complement strand
CGCCGCCGCCCAAGCCGTCTCTCAAGCGCCCGGCAAATACTACAACCCCCTCTTTCTCTACGGCGCTACCGGACTCGGCAAGACCCACCTGATGCAGGCGGTCGCCCACGACGTCCTCAGCCGCGCCCCAGCCACCCGCATCACCTTCGTCGGCACCGAACAGTTCACCAACGAAATGGTGGCGGCCATCCAGTCCCGCACCAACCACGAGTTCCGCCGCCGCTACCGCGAAACCGACGTCCTCCTCGTCGACGACGTCCATTTCCTCAAGGGCAAAGAAGGCACCCAGGAAGAGTTTTTCCACACCTTCAACGCCCTCTACGAGGCGGGCCGCCAGATCATCCTCACCTCCGATCGCCCGCCCCGCGAGATCCCCGGCATCGAAGCCCGACTCGTCTCCCGCTTCGAGTGGGGCATGGTGGCCGACATCGACCTGCCCGACCTCGAGCACCGCACCGCGATCCTCCGCCACAAAGCCAAGCTCGATCACCTCGAGGCGACCATCCCCGAAGACGTGATCCGCTTCATCGCCGAACACGTCCGCTCCAGCGTCCGCGAGCTCGAAGGCTCCATCATCAAGCTCCTCGCCTACGCCTCCCTCAAGCACCGCGCGATCTCCGTCGAGCTCGCCCAGGATGCCCTCCGCGACAAGATCCGCCTCGGCGCCGACGCCGACCGCGCCGGCGCGGCCGGCGGCCTCACCGTCGCCACCATCCAGCACACCGTCGCCACCGAATGGGGCGTCACCACCGACGGCCTCAAATCCAAAACCCGCACCAAAGCCCTCACCACCCCGCGCCAGGTGGCCATGTTCCTCGCCCGCGAGCTCCTCGGCGTCCAACTCGTCGAAATCGGCAACGCCTTCGGCGGCCGCGATCACTCGACCGTGATCCATAGCCTCGAACGCGTCGCCGCCGAAACCTCGACCGACCCGGCCTTCCGCGCGCGCGTCGAGAAGCTGCGCGCGCAGCTTGCCCCCCGCACCTGATCCACAAATCTGCCCACACTGGCACCTGACTATGCACAGGAGGGCGGATTTTCTGCACAGAAGGCAACACGCGGCCGCTACATCATCCGATTTCCGCCCCATACATCCACACGACACACCTCGAACGCACACCAGCCTCACTAGGCAAAGTCCCGTGAGGGTCGTAAGTTGCCGCGTCTCTCGACAAGCCCACACGCTCTACTAGTGCTACTATGCTTTTTTCTTACTAACTAGTGACACTAGGGACCCGCAGTTTTCGACACACAGGCACTTACAAAGGCACTCGCCACACGAGTCGCCCTTGAGCACCCGCCACTAGGAGCCGGGGATGCGTTTCACGATCGCACGCGAGAAACTGCAGGAGGGCCTCGCCGCCGTCTCGGCCAGCATCCCCGCCAAGACAACCCTCCCTGTTCTCGCCAACATCCTGGTCGAAGCCACCGAGCGCGGCATCCGCCTCTCCGGCACCGACCTCGATATCGCCGTCTCGACCGAAGTCACCGCCGACGTCGAGACCCCAGGCGCCGTCACGATCCCCGCCCGCAAACTCACCGAGATCGCCCGCGAGCTCCCACCCGCCCCCGTGAAAATCGGCGCGGCCGGCGAACAACGGATCACCATCGACTGCGGCCGCTCCCGCTTCAAGCTCCTCGGGATCCCACGCGATGAGTTCCCGACCTTCCCCGCCGTGTCCTTCGACGGCAGCTGGCGCGTCCGATCCGGCGAGCTCCAGGACCTGATCGCCCACACCGCCTTTGCCGTCAGCACCGAGGAAAGCCGCCCGATCCTGAATGGCGTCCTCTGGGAGCTCCGGTCCGACTACATGCGCATGGTCGCGACCAACGGACACCGACTCGCCAAGATGGACCTGCCCGTCGTCGCCGGCTCCGGCGCGGGCTCGTCGAGCGACCTCATCGTCCCACCCAAAGCCCTGGAACAGATCCGCCGCCTCTTCCCAGCCGACGAAGAGCTCGAGATCGCCCGCGGCGAAAATCACCTGGGCTTCCGCTCGCCCTTCACCGCCGTCTACACGCGCGTCATCGAGGGCCCGTACCCCAACTACGACCAGGTCATCCCGCGCGACAACGACCGCGTGGCCATCGTCGACAAGCAGGCCCTCACCGGCGCCCTCCGCCGGATGTCCATCGTCGCCTCGGACCAGACCCACCGCATCCGGCTCGCCTTCAACGCCGGCATGCTCAAGTTCAGCGTCCAGACCCCCGACCTGGGCGAAGCCCAAGACGAGCTGGCCGTCCGCTACACCGGCGACCCACTCGACATCGGCTTCAACGCGGCCTATCTCCTCGAGATCCTCCGCTACATGCCGACCGACGAGGTCAAGCTCACCTTCAAGGCCCCCGAGCGCGCCGCCACGATCGAGCCCGAAGGCTGGGACAGCCCGGCCAAATATCTCTGCCTCGTGATGCCGCTCCGACTCGTCGACTAGCCGGGTGCACGAGCGCGGTTGCTCTAACGCGCGACGGGCGTGACCCTCGTCTCGGCGTGTTGCCTGAGCGCGACGAGATGCCCCGCCGTGCCGACCTGCAGATCGACATCGACCGTCGATACCCCATCCAGCAACCGTCCGGTCTGTGCCTGATACCGCTGGCTCGCCTGCCCCTCACCATGTCCGGTGAGTTGGACATTCACCCCATGCTGACTCGTCGCACCCTGTAGCTCCGCGCTCGTCGTATGCGCGACGACCACCTCGGCACGCTCCAACGCCACCGTGAAGTGCCGCCGCGCCGTCGTCGTCACCGGAATCCCACCGCGGCACGTCACCGTCGTCACCGTATCAGTCCACGATGCCCCCGGCGCCAGCGAGCGCGGGACCGCGGAGAGAAACTCCCGCACGCTCGCCAATGCCGCGCCATTGGACGCTGGGCACGTGACCGGCGTGCGGCCCGAATCCGCGGCGAATCGCACCTGCGCCGTCGCGGTGTCAACCGTCGCGGAGAAGGGAACCAGCGCACCCTTCGCCCCCGGAGTGACCGACCCCGTCACCTCCAACCCGCTCGCCGTCCATCGTGAGTCATACCGCACAATCGACTGCGTCGACAGCGTGTCCGGATGCGCCGATGTATCGCCGACCACGATGACCGTGCCCGTCGATGCGAACTGATAGACTTCGCGCCCCGTGGCGTACCGCGTCGCCGACGTGAGGGCCGTGCTGTCTGCGGCCCGTCGCCCGCCCGCGGGCGCCGGCGTCGTGGTCGGCGATACGGTAGTGACCGGCGGTCTACTCGTGCAGGCCATCGGCGCCGCGATGAGCGCGGCGCCAATCACCACGGTTCGACACTGTTGGTGCATGCGATCGATCCCCTCCCATTGCTGGGGGTAGCCTCCGTGCAAAAGGGGGTCCCGCTTCTACGACCAGAAGCAGAACCCCCTCTCTCCGAACGAACCCGCCGCCGGTCTATAAGCCGGGTTCTGTCGGACGGCCACGCGCTCCGCCCGGACGGTCATTTCTCTCGGAGTACGGTCGCCCGTACCCTCCAGCAGCCTACCCGCGGCGTCGGTCGTGCTTTCGGGGCGGGCCACCCCTCGCCGCATATTTGGCCTTGCTCCGACTGGGGTTTACCATGCCGCCGTCGTTACCGACAGCGCGGTGGGCTCTTACCCCACCGTTTCACCCTTGCCTGATCCCGCCACTCTCCCGGCGAGCCATCGGCGGTCTCTTCTCTGTGGCACTATCCGTCACGCGATCCACCGCGTGCCCAGGCGTTACCTGGCAGTCTGCCCTCTGGAGCCCGGACTTTCCTCGACCGACAGCCCCGCAATGCGGAACCCGTGTCGCGACCGTCCGACCGGCGGCTCACTGCGTTCAATATACAAGGCGATCCGCGACGCCCGCGCTCCGCAACCGTAGCACGTGATACGTCGACCCCCTCTTTGTGTGCTATCCGCCATAAACGTGTGATCGCGCTCCAGTAAACACCCGACACCACCCAGACACCGCCGCCCTACTCTGCGCGGCGTGAAACGTCGCATCTCCACCATGCTCACCCCGGCCGAACGCCACCGCGTCGACGCGGCAGGCGAAGGCATCTACCAGACCATCCACCGCGACTCCATCCACGACGTCGTCCGCGACGTTCGTGAGAACCGCGCGGCGGCGATCCTCGTCTCCGTCGCCCGCATCGACTCAGGCACCGCGCCCCACGTCGCGTCCGTCATCCGCCAATTCCCCGGCATCCCCGCCCTCGCCCTCCTCACCCACCTCGAACGCGCCACTCCCTTCGCCGTCCTCTCACTCGGCCGCTCCGGCATCCAACGCCTCATCGATGCCCGCTCCCCCGACGGCTGGCGCACCCTCCGCGACGCCCTCGCGCCCGACTCCTACGTCGAGTTTGCCCGACGCGCCCTCGCCCGCCTCGCCACCGATCTCCCAGGCGCATCCGCCAGCTGCGTCGCCTTTCTCGAGATGCTCTTCACCGCGCCAACCACAGTCAACACCGTCCGAGCCCTGGCCGAGCTCCTCCACATTCGCCCCAACGCCTTCGCCACCCGCTTCCACCGCGCCGACTTGCCGTCCCCACGCCTCTACCTGGCCTCGGCACGCCTCACCCGCGCCGCCCACCTCTTCGAAAGCCCGGGCCTCTCCATCGCCAACGTCGCCAACGCACTCGACTACTCCTCCCCCCAATCACTCGGCCGCTCCATCCAATCCACCCTCACCATGACCGCCACCGCCTTCCGCCACACGTTCGATGGCGCCGGCATGCTCGACCACTTCCGCGAACACCTGCTCCTCCCCTATCGCCCCACGCTCATCACGTTCGTACCCGTCCCATGACACGCTCCCCTGCCACACGAATCCTCCGCGCGTTCCACCCGCGCACCCACTATCACATGGGAACCGCCGCCACCCGCGTGGCGCTGTTCATCGACATCGAGACCACCGGCCTCGATCGCCACACCGACACCATCATCGAGCTCTCGGCTATCCGCTTCCACTACGCCCCAGACACCGCCGCGATCTACAACCTCGAGCCACCACTCCACGCCCTCGAAGACCCCGGCCACCCCCTCGCCCCGGAAATCGCCGCCCTCACCGGCCTCACCGCGGCCTCCCTCGCCGGCCACCGCATCGACGAGGCCGCCGTCGATGCCGCCCTCCGCGACGTCTCCCTCGTTATCGCCCACAACGCGCGCTTCGACCGACCACTCGTTGAACGCCGCCTCCCAGCATTCCAGAAACTCCCCTGGGCCTGCTCGATGGCCGACGTCCCGTGGCACACCTTCGGCTTCACCTCGCTCAGCCTCGAGTACCTGCTCATGAAGCACTGCCGCGAGTACTTCGACGAGGCCCACCGCGCCCAATCCGACTGCTACGCCGGCATCCACATCCTCGCCACCCCCACCACGACCGGCGAACGCCCCTTCGCGCTCCTGCTGAAGGCGGCAAGCATCCCGACGGTCCGCCTCTGGGCCGTCGGCGCCTCGTACGTCCACAAGGACCGCCTCCGCACCCGCCGCTACCGCTGGTACCCAGGCGACCACCGCCGCCCTAAAGCCTGGTACCGCGATCTCCGCCCCGACGCCGTCGATGCCGAATGCGACTGGCTCCACCAACACGTCTACGGCGGCCACCGCGGCCAGATCGCCTTCGACCACTTCGATGCCCGCGACCGCTACTCGGCGCGCGCCTGATGCTCCTGCTCAAAGACGCGCTCGAGAATCGCCGTCGCCCGCCCCAACGTCTCCAGCTCCTTGGGCGCCAACTTCGCCAACCGTGCCGCGAACACCGCCACCCGCCGCGCACGCCCCTCGGCAAGCAGTGCCGCCCCAGCGGCCGTCGCCCGCACGCGCGTGATACGCCCGTCGCGCGCATCAGCCTCACGCTCGACCAACCCCTCGGCTTCCAACGCCCGCACCAGACGCGTCATCGTCGGCGGCCGCACCTGTTCGGCCGCCGCCAATTCGCCAAGCGTGAGCGGCCCACCGAACACGACAACGGAGAGAGCCGACAGACGGGGAGCGGTCAGACCCGCCTGCTCGTCCTCGCGCCGAAGCCGCCGCAACAGATGGATCGCCGCGCTGTGCAGCCGATCGGCGACCCGCGCTGCCTCACGCGCGCCGTTACCCGCCCTTTCACTTGCGCGCGACGCGGGCATCGCCCATAATAGTTAGCATAGCTAAATAATAAGGAGCCGACCAATGCCCGCGCCAATCGCCCTCTCGCAGATCGCCCAAATCGCCGTCACCGTCAAAGACCTCCCCCGCGCCACCGCCTTCTATCGCGACACCCTCGGCATGACCCTGCTCTTCGAGGCGCCGCCAGGCCTCGCCTTCTTCGACTGCGCGGGCGTCCGCCTCATGCTCGACAAACCGGAACAGAAGGAATTCGACCACCCCGCCTCGATCATCTACTACAAGGTCCCCGACATCACCACCGCCGCCGCGGCCCTCAAATCGGCCGGCGTCGCCTTCGACGCCGAGCCCCACCGCATCGCCCAACTCGCCACCCACGACATCTGGATGGCCTTCTTCCGCGACAGCGAACACAACCTGCTCGCCATCACCAGCGAAGTGCCGCGTACCTAAGGGGCGCTTACCCGCCCATCCGCTCCACAATCTCCCGTGCCCGGGTCAACGCGTGCACGGGCAACCCCGCGCCCTCGATTGCCTCACGCCCCCCCTCTTCGCGATCGACGAGCGCGAGCACCCCGGCGACCGTCCCACCCGCCCCACGCACCGCCTCGACCGCGCGCAACGCCGACCCGCCCGTGGTTATTACGTCTTCGACAATGACGACCCGATCCCCCGCCACAAACGGCCCCTCCACGAGCTTGCCCGTCCCGTGCGCTTTCGCCTCTTTTCGCACGGTGAACGCCCGCAGCGGCGGCCGATCTCCCGCTAATGCGCTCGCATAGCTGATTGCATACGCGATCGGATCGGCCCCCATCGTGAGCCCGCCAATCGCGCCGACGCCAGCCCCCCACGCCACCGCCCGCACGGCCGCCCGGCCGAGTGGTCCGATGAGTGACAACCCCTCGGGGCTCATTGTCGTCAGCCGTGCGTCGATGTATAACGAGGAGTGCCGCCCCGAGGCGAGCGTGAAATCCCCGCGCCGCGCCGACCGTCGGGCCAGCAGGACCAGCAGTTCTTCGATGTCAGCAGTCGTCATAGGTGTCGTCATGGCCAAGTATCCGTTGGGTATGCGGTCGCCGCGAATGCGCTCGCCGTTTCGCTCGCCGTTGCACTGGCCGGTCCGGTTCTCCTCGGCCGCCCTGGCCGCGGTCTTCGTCTTCACCATCATCGTCCTCTACATCGCCGACCGCGAGCTCGCCCGCGATCCCGACGCCATCCGCGAGCTCCGCCCCGCCCTCTGGCTGATCGGCCTCATCACCCTCTCGGCCCTCACCCTCGCCCTCCTCCACGAGCGCCGCCTCACGCGCCGCGTGGCCCAGCGCTCGACGGAGCTCGAACGACTCTCCGCCGAGCTGCTCCGCGCCAACCGGGCCAAGAGCGAGTTCCTCGCCAACATCTCGCACGAGCTCCGCACCCCGCTCAACGCGATCGTCGGATTCGTCGACCTCCTCCGAGACGGCGTCTACGGCGACCTCGCGCCGCGTCAGATCAGCCCCGTCCAACGCATCGAGTCCTCCGCCACCCACCTCCGCCACCTCGTCGACCAGGTCCTCGACCTGGCGAAAATGACAGCCGGTCGCATGGAGGTCCACACCGAGGTCACCGACCTCCGCCCGTTCGTTCTCGACGTCACCACCGAGATCGAGCCCCTCACCACCGAGCGCGGACTCTCGCTCGCGATCGCCATCGGCCCGAGCGTCCCGCGACTCCGCACCGACCCGGCACACCTCCGGTCGATCCTCGTCAACCTCCTCGGGAACGCCGCCAAATACACCACCGAAGGCGGCATCGCCGTTCGCGCGCGCGTCGTCGACCCCAAAGATCCGCTCCCGCCCATCCTACGGCAGCCCGGAGATGCATCGAG
This sequence comes from Gemmatimonadaceae bacterium, assembly GCA_035569435.1. Taxonomy (GTDB): domain Bacteria; phylum Gemmatimonadota; class Gemmatimonadetes; order Gemmatimonadales; family Gemmatimonadaceae; genus DASRDS01. The sequence continues at coordinate 8,120 of DATMNB010000330.1, read as the reverse complement.
AGACGGGGCGCCCCCGTGGATCGCGATCCAGGTCGCCGACACCGGCATCGGCATCGACCCCACCGACCACGATCGCATCTTCGATGAGTTCGAGCAGGTGAGCGCCGGCCCCCGCGGCGATTCCGCTCGCCGAGGCACCGGACTCGGGCTCCCGATCTCGAGCCGCCTCGCTCGGCTGCTCGGCGGGACCATCACGGTCGAGAGCGAACTCGGCAAAGGCGCCACCTTCACCCTCTGGCTCCCCGTCGAGAGCGTGGACATCCGCCCGCCGCGCGTGACCGGCGCCATGCTGACCGTCGACGGCGCCGAATGACGTAGGCGAATGACTTACTTGTTGCGCCCGAAGATCCCTTTGACTTTCCCGAAGATCCCCGAGCTGGCCGCCGCCGCCGCGATCGCGTCGCGCAACGCATCGCCAAACGCGACGACATTGGGATATCGATCACTCGGCGCTTTCGCCAGCCCTTTCATGACGACCGCCTCGACCGCCGGCGCAAACGTCGTCCCCTGTCGCGCCTTGTTGAGCGGCAGTGGCGGCTGCGTCAGGAGCTGCGTGAACATCTCCCGCGGACTCTTCGCCGGATACGGCAACGCCCCCGTCAGGAGGTAATACGCGATCGTCGCCAGACTGTACTGATCGGCCGCCGGCGTGACCAACTCTCCGGACAGCGCTTCGGGCGCGACGTACATGAGGGTCCCCACGAAGAACCCCGCGCGCGTCAACCGCTCATCCGTCGCCGGATCGGTGTCGGTCGCGATCCCAAAATCCAACAGCTTGACCCGGTGGGTCTCCGGATCGTACATGACGTTCTCGGGCTTGAGATCCCGATGGACGATGCCCGCCGCATGCGCCGCCTGCACCGCGCCCGCGATCTGGACGATGATCTCGGCGACGACGGACGCCGGTAGGGGCGCGTTGCGCTTGGCGTACCGCTCGAGCAGGTCCCCGGAGGCCCACTCGATCGCCAGGAAGTGCAACGGCGCCCCACCGTCCAACGTCTCGGCCGTGCCGATCTCGATCGTGCGGACGACATTGGGGTGGACGACCCGTGCCCCGTATCGCGCCTCACGCAGAAACCGCTCGACCGCCGTCTTGTCCTGCCGCAACTTTTCGCGCAGCACCTTGACCGCCGCCGTCCCGTGCTGCGGGTGCTCGGCGCGGTACACGGTGGACGTGCCCCCTTCGCCGACGAGCGCCGCCATCGTATACCCGGCCACGGTGGTCCCGACCAAGCGCTCCCGCGTCACGTCGCGAAGGTAACCCGTGAGTTCCCGCGCACGCAACCTTCGCCTGCTCCTGTGCGCCCTCGTCGTGGCCTGCGCGACCCACGCGCCCGTCACCGCGCGCGCCCGCCCGCGCGTGATCGACCGCGTCGACCCCGTGCTCACGAGCGCCCGCGTCTACGAGCGGATGGGTCTGATCGCCAACGCCGGCGCGTTCCCAATTACAGGCCGCATCACATTCATCGCCGCGGCCACGCCGGACTCGACGTTCATCCTGCTGGCCCTGTCGTTCCCCTTCCGCGCGCAGACCTCCTACAACGTGGCCATCGACGTCACCCACCAGGGGCAAGTGGTGCGCCACGTCGACACGACGGCGACGACCCACATCGACCCGACGACGGACAGGCAGGACAGTGGCTTCGTGACCTTCCAGTCCGCGCTCGTTCTCGCCCCGGGCGACTATCAGCTCGCACTCGTGATGCACGACGTGCCCAGCGACCGCACCGCAAGCCGCGCGCTCGCCTTGAGAGTCCCCGCGCTGCGCACACTCTCGAGCGCGATCGCCGTCCACGATGCCTGGGACCGCACACGACGCGACACCATCCCACGCCTCGCCCAGTGGCCGCGCGCCACCGCCATTGTCGGTCGCGACTCGACGATCGCGATCTATGTCGAGGGCTACGGATCCGACGCCCGCTGCCCGCTCAGGCTGCAGGCCCGCGCCATGGACGGCAGCATTCTCTGGCGCGACTCGGTCACCCTGCTCCGGACCGGCGCCCTCTGCGCCGGCATCGCCCTCGTGCCCATCGCCCGGCTCGGCCCCGGCGCGACGATGCTCGAGGTGTGGAATCCCGCCAAGGATACGAGCACGGTGCCGCTGTTCGTCACGCTGGGACGTGACGTGCCCGTCGCGCCCTTCGACCGACAGCTCGACTACCTGCGCTACTTCACTACACCTGCCACCCTGGCCGCCCTCCGCGCCACCCCGCCGTCCGTGCGCGGCGCGGCGTGGACCGCATTTCTCCGCCGCGTCGGCACCGACTCGCTGGCCAGCTATCTCCGCGTGCTCCACCAGGCCGACGTCCGTTTCCCCGACGAAGGCATCCCCGGATGGGAAACCCCGCGCGGCGGCGTCTACCTCACGCTCGGCGACCCCGAACAGATCTTCCTCCAGAGCGCCTCACACCGCCAGATCTGGGATTACCAGCGCTATCTCACGCGGCTCGTCTTCGTCGACGACAGTGGGACGGGCCACTGGCGCCTCACGCCCCGTAGCACGAACGACTACGACGCCCTGCGCAAACGCGTGCATCGCTGACAATTGTTGACAATTGCGCGGTGGATTCATATATAAGCCGCATGGCACAGGGCAAAGTGAAGTGGTTCAATGACGCCAAAGGGTTTGGCTTCATCGAGCAGGAAGGCGGCGAGGATGTCTTCGTGCACTTCTCGTCGATCACGATGGATGGCTTCAAGACCCTCGCCGAGGGCGAGCTCGTGGAGTTCGAGGTCCGCACGGGCGAGAAGGGCCTGAACGCCGCGAACGTCAAGAAAGTCTCGTAGTTCAGGGACACCGCACTGGACGGCCAGCGCCATGTAGATTTCATGGCTATGGCCGACGTCACGCCTCCGCCCGCGCCGCGGCTGTTCCTGGTCGACGGGTACGCTCTCATCTATCGCGCGTTCTACGCGCTGATCCAGCGGCCGCTCACCACGAGCCGCGGCGAGAACACGTCGATCGCCTTCGGCATCGCCACGTTTCTGAGCCGCCTCGTCGCCGCTCACAAGCCCGAATACCTCGGCTGGGTCAACGACTCGGGCACATCGTTCCGCACCACACAGTACCCCGCCTACAAGGGCACGCGTGAAAAGCTGACCGAGGAGCTCCAGTCCGATTTCGACCGCGGGATGGAGCGAGTCCGCACGCTCCTCGAGGCCCACCACGTGCCGATCCTGACGCTCGACGGCTACGAAGCCGACGACGTCATTGGCACCCTGGCCGTGCAGGCCGCCGCGCGCGGGATCTCGGCCGTGATCGTCTCCGGCGATAAGGACTTTCAACAACTCGTCAGCCCCGGCATCTGGCTCTTGAACCCCGGCCGCGGCGGGCCGGCCAGCGTCGAGGAACACTGGGTCGGCGTCGAGAACGGCACCGAACGACTCGGCGTTCCGCCGTCGCAGGTGACCGACTACTTCGGGATGGTCGGCGACTCCTCGGACAACGTGCCCGGTGTGCCGGGCATCGGCCCCAAGACCGCCGTCGAGCTGCTCTCGACCTACGGGTCGCTCGAATCCATTCTGGACCACGCGGCCGAGGTCACGAAGAAGCGCCCGCGCGAGGCGCTGCTGGCCAATGCCGACCAGGCGCGGCTCTCAAAACAATTGGTGACGATCCACCAGGATCTCCCCGTCACGCTCGACCTGAACGCGCTGGCCATGCGCGCCCCCGACGTCTCGCGCCTCCGCCCGTTGTACGCGGAGCTCGAGTTCCATAGCATGGCCAAGGCACTGGTCGAGACGGATGCAGCGGCGGGACCAGTGCCCGCCGAGTCGCCGGCAGCAGGCGCAGTGACTGCGGCGACCGCCCCGACCGCCCCGACCGCCCCGACCGCCCCGGCCGCACCAGTGAGACGCTATGTCACCATCGACACGATCGACGCGATGGAGCGCCTCATCGCCGACGTCCGCCGGCATGGCCAGATGACCCTAGACACCGACGCCTTGATCGACGGCGCCGTGCAAACGGACGTCGACCCGCTCCGCACCACACTCGTCGGCATCTCGATCGCCCTCGCCCCCGGCGAGGCGTACTATCTGCCCCTCCGCCACCGCGAGCGGCAGCCAAACGCCCAGGGCGAGCTCGTCGCCGACGGCGTCGGCCCCAAGGCCCGGCCCCCGGCCGCGGGCGACAGCCTCGCCGCCCGCGCACTCGCGGCCGGCGACGTGAGCCCCGTGCGCAACCTTCCGGCTTTGGGCGCCCCCGAGATGGCGCCCCTCCGCGCCGTGCTCGAGGACCCGGCCGTCCACAAGACGGCCCAGAATGCCAAGTTCGACATCCTCGTCCTCCGCCGCGCCGGCGTGCGACTCCGTGGGCTCGCCTTCGACACGATGATCGCCAGCTACGTCCTGGATCCCGGCCGCCGATCGCACGGTCTCGACATCCTGGCGCTCGAAGTCCTCGACTACCCGATGACGTCGTTCGAGCAGCTGTGCGGCAAGGGCAAGTCGCTGATTCCGTTCGACCAGATCCCGGTGTCGTGCGCGCGCGACTACTCATGCGAGGAAGTCGACCTCACCCTCCAACTCCGCGAACGCTTCCAGCCGGAACTGGAATCGTTGGCCCTCCTGCCGCTCTTCCGCGAGATCGAGATGCCCCTCCTCGAGGTGCTCGCCGACATGGAGTGGCAGGGCGTGTCGATCGACGTCGACTGGTTCCGCTCCCTCAAGACCCGCTTCCGCGCCGAACGCGAGCTCATCGAACAGGCGATCTATGCCGAAGCGGGCGAACAGTTCAACATCAACTCCAACCCGCAGCTCCGCACGATCCTCTTTGACAAGCTAGGGCTGACCGTCCGCAAGAAGACCGCGACCGGCGCCTCGACCGACGCCAGCGTGCTGCAGGAGCTGGCCGACGAGGGGCACGTGCTTCCCGCGCTCCTCATGGAGTATCGCGAGCTGTTCAAGCTGGAAGGCACGTATCTCGATGCGCTGCCGACGCTGCTCAACCCTGAAGACGGGCGGCTGCACACCTCGTTCAATCAGACGGTCGCGGCGACTGGCCGGCTCTCGTCGAGTGATCCCAATCTGCAGAACATCCCCATTCGCCGGGAGTTGGGCCGCGACATTCGTCGTGGGTTCGTGCCGCGTCCCGGCGCGCTCTTCGTCGGCGCCGACTACTCACAGATCGAGCTCCGGCTGCTCGCGCACCTCTCCGGCGATCCGGCGTTCGTCGAAGCGTTCCGGGCCGGCGGTGACATCCACAAACAGACCGCGTCGATCATCTTCGACGTGCCCGTCGAGGAGGTCACGTCCGAGATGCGGGCCCGCGCCAAGACGATCAACTTTGCCACGATCTATGGCCAGGGGCCGCACGCGCTCTCGCGGCAGCTCAAGATCGAGCACGCCGTGGCGCGCGCGTTCATTGCCCGGTACTTCGAGCGGTTCCAGGGGATTCGCGACTTTCTCGACGCCACGATCGAACAGGCGCGCCAGCAGGGGTACGTGCAGACCATCTTTGGGCGCCGGCGCTATATCCCCGAGCTCCGCGACCGGAATTTCAACATCCGCGCCTTTGGCGAGCGGACCGCCCAGAACTCGCCGATCCAGGGCTCGGCCGCGGACCTCATCAAGATCGCCATGATCCGCATCGATCGCCGGCTCGGCGCCGAGCAACCGGAGAGTCGCATGATCCTCCAGGTGCACGACGAGTTGGTGTTTGAGGTGCCGACGGCCGACGTCGACGCCGTGCAGGCGCTGGTGATCACCGAGATGGAGCACGCCGCCACGTTGTCAGTGCCGCTGGTCGTCGACGTCGGCGTCGGCCGCGATTGGTTGGAGACCAAACTCTGATGTAAGATTTCCGGCTATGCCACACCACCCCGTGAACGTTGTGTTGGTCGTGGCAGTCGCCGGTGCGCTGGCTGGCGGCGCGCTGGCCTGCGGTGACCGCAGCCCGAAGAGCACGAGCGGGAGCGGCGCCACGCCCACGGCGTCGTCATCGACCACTGGGCCGGGCAAGCCCGCCGCCGCGCCGGCCCTCGCCTGGAACGACTCGAGCGCCGGGTCCGTGTTGGTCGTCGCCGGCAGCAACCCGACCGAAGCGGCCGTCGTCTTCCCGCACTTCAACGACAGCACGCTGGGCGCGGTGACGACGCTCGACACGGCCGCGGTCAACCGCGCGCACGTGGATCTGTTCAACCGGAGCGGCCCGGCCGGCCAGGCCGTCCTTGTGCTGGCCACCGCGGGCACGCTCACTGGCGATTGCACGGCCTGGCCCACGGCGCACGTCCGATCACTCGAGCAGGGAAGTGCCGGCGTGCCGCCCGCCTGGACGGTGGGCTTGCAAGCCGGGCACGCGACGTCGATTCCCATGGACTCGACTCCGGCCTTGTCGCCCGTCGACTCCGCGCGCCGCGCCGCCGAGATCGCGCTCGTGGCGTCAACGCTCCCCAACGACACCGCGGCCGCGTTTCGTGGGTTGCCGTTCGTCGTGCGGAGCGCTGGGCGCCTGGCCCTCGACAGCGGCACGTCGGTCATCGCCGCCGAAGTCATCCGAACCGTGAACGAGGAAGCCAACCCGCGCGAAGAGCACATTCTGCTGGTGAGCGAGCGTGACCCGGTGACGGGCAAGCCGGTCGCCGCGTACTTCGAGCGCGTCTCCGGCCCCGAAGACGCCGTCGAGTCGAGCGAGATCCTCGCCGCGGTCCGACTGGGCCCCCGGCGTGTGCCGACGATCGTGATCAGCCGCGACTACGGCGACGGCGGCGCGTACACCCTCCTCGAGCGCGCCGCGCCGGCCCGGTGGCGCGTGCGCTGGAACAGCGCCTACACGGGCTGCTAGCGTTCGCGACTCGGTGGGTCGGTGCGAGGCGCCGCACGGCACGTGGCGGCCAGCCACCACCGAAAGGCACGATCCGCCGCAATGGTCGGCACGACATACGCAGCGCCCCATACGAGCACCAACACGTTGAACACCCGCGTGCCGGTCCACCGATGGAACCCGGCGAATACGACGCCGGCCATGAGCACGAGCGCGAGCCAGCTCACGAGCGTGAACCGCACGTCGTACCGCACACGCCACGGCTCGCCCGAGTCGGCGCCGATCGTCACGCGGCCCGACGAGATCGCCAGGAAGATGTCGCGCCGCCGTCGCCGCCAGATCGGCGGCATGTGAAAGCGAAGCCCGCCCACGACCGAGTACTCGATGCGCGCGCCGAGCGCGGCCAGCTCGTGGCCGATGTGCACGAGAATCTCGCGCGTGTTGCGCGCGGTGGGTTGCGGCACGAGCGGCAGGGAACGCAGCACGACGGTCAGAGGCTCAGGTCGCGATGTCGCGCCGGCCCAGCGCGGCGGGCGCCGCGTGATGACCGGCCAGTGTGGCGAGGGCGATCAGCGTCACGAGGTACGGAATGGCGAGAAATAACTGATAGGGTGCGGCCCACCCCATCGCCTGAAAGAGAAACTCGAGTGCACTGGCCGCGCCGAACAGCAACGCCCCCGCCGCCACGCCCAGCGGCCGCCACCGACCGAGCGCCACGATCGCGATCGCGATGAAGCCGCGTCCCGCCGACATCCCTTCGGCGAACGTCCCGACTTGCGCCAGCACGAGGGTCCCGCCCGCCAGTCCGCCGAGCACGCCGCCGGTGAGGACGGCGCCACACTGGAGCCGGCGCGGCGAGAGTCCCGCGGCCCGCGCGGCCTCCGGGCTCTCGCCGACCGCCCGCACCGCGAGACCCGACTGCGTCTGCGTGCTCCACCACCAGAGTACCGGCACGAGGAGATACACGACGTACGTGACCACCGGCTCGGCGAAGAACGCCGGCCCGATCACCGGAATTCGCACGAGCCACGGGACCGGGACTGCCGGCGCCGTGGGGATCGAGAGCGCCGCGCCGCCCGTGCCGTACAGCCCGCGGTACAATGTGCCGGTGAGGCCGAGACCGAGCAGCGTGATGGCGGTGCCGGTGATGATCTGGTCCGCGCGCAACACAACGGCGAACAGCGCGAACACGATCGCGACGGCCGTCCCCGCCGCGGCCGCCACCAGAAATCCCATCGCCACGCCGGACTCGCGCCCGATGAGTGGCCCCGCGCCAACGAGGCCGCCAAACGCGCCGGCGATGATGATGCCTTCGAGTCCGACGTTGATGACCCCGGCCTGCTCACTCACGGTCTCG
>DATMNB010000329.1:0-5667 GCA_035569435.1 Gemmatimonadaceae bacterium | reverse complement strand
GAGGTCATCGGCTCGACCAGCTCGGCGCAGTACCGGCATACGACCAAGACGGCGCAGGAGATCGGGACGGAACTCGGAGTGCGCTACCTGCTGGAGGGCAAAGTGCGGTGGGCGAAAGGCCCGGGCGGCACGAACCGCGTGCGCGTGAGTCCTGAGCTGGTCGATGCAGGGACGGCGATGGACAAGTGGGAGCAGCCGTTCGACGCCCCACTCACCGATGTCTTTCAAATGCAGAGTACTATCGCGGGCGAGGTCGCCCAGGAGCTCCAGGTCGCCCTGACCCCGGCGGCGGAACGCGCGCTCGCCAGTCAACCGACGACCGACCTGACCGCGTATGACGACTATCTGCGGGGCGAGGCGCTGGTGGATGCGGGGAGTGCCGGGTCCAGCGCCGACCATCGCGTGGTGATGCTGTTCACGGAGGCGGTCGGCCGCGACCCGGCCTTCGCGCTCGCGTGGGCCGCGCTCGCGAATGCGCAGGCGCAAGCGTATGTCAACGGTGTGCCCGGTACGGCGCTGGCCGACTCGGTCGACCGCAATTCGGCCCACGCGCTCGCCCTGGCGCCCAATCTCGCCGCGGCCCATATCGCCCGCGCAGACTTCTATTTCGCAATCCGGAAGGATCCCCTGGCGGCGCTGCGTGAGGACTCGATAGCGCTCGTGCTCGCCCCTCGCGACGTCCACACCCTGCGACGGACCGGAGATGTCGAAGTGACGGCGGGGCGATGGGACGCGGCCGAGGCGCACCTCGCGGCTGCGGTGCGGCTCGACCCGCGGTCGGCGGCGGCGGACGAGGAGTTGGGTGATCTGGAGATGCTGCGCCGCCACTACGCCCAATCACGCGCCGCGCTGGACCGCGGCGTGGCGTTGTCGCCCGCCAACCTCGCGGTGATCGATGAGCGTGTGATGCTGTCGCTCATGCAAGGCGATCTCGCCGGAGCCCGGGCGTTTCTCCGATCCGTGCCGTCGAGCGTCGACCGGAATAGTCTGGTCGCGTATTTGAGCACGTACCAGGATCTGGGGTGGGCGCTGGATTCGAGTGACGCGGAACGGCTGCTCCGGCTCGGGCCGGACGCCTTTGACGGCGATCGGGGGGCGTGGGCGTTGGCGCTCGCCCAGCAGTATGGGTTTCGGGGGGACGCGCGGCGTGCGCGTGCCTACGCCGACACGGCGCGCGTGGAGCTCGGCGCCCAGGTCACGGCGACGCCGGACGATCCGCAGCGGAACGCGCTGTTGGGTGTCGCGCTCGCGTACCTGGGCCAACGCAACGCGGCGATCCGAGTGGGTCAGCGCGCGGCCGCCCTGTTGCCCATTGCGCGCGAGGCGGTGCTGGGCTCGTATATCCAGCACCAATTGGTGCGTATGTACATCCTGCTCGGGGAGCAGGAGCGGGCACTCGACGCGCTGGAGCCGCTGCTCCGAATCCCGTATGCGCTCTCGCCGGCGTGGCTTCGGATCGATCCCAACTTTGCGCCGCTCCGGGGCAACCCGCGGTTCGAGCGGCTGGCCACGGACAGCACGCCGGTGTTGTAAAGGCCGAGCTCGCTTCTAGCTGGCGCGCGGAGGGCCCGGTGGGCATACTGGCCCCATGCGCTCCCTTCAAATCGCTGTTCTCGTCGCGTGCCTCTCCGCCGCGGTGCCTCTCGGCGCCCAAACGACCCCCCCGCAGCTCCTGCGGACCCCAACGATCAGCCGGACGCTCGTCGCCTTCAGCTACGGCGGCGATATCTGGACCGCCCCGCGGACCGGCGGCGCCGCGCGACGCTTGACGGCCGGCGGAGACGCAACGAACCCCGTCTTCTCACCCTCGGGCAGCCTCATCGCCTTCAGCGCGACGTACGACGGCAATACCGACGTCTACGTCGTGAGCACCGACGGGGGCGTGCCCACGCGACTAACGTATCACCCCGCGCCGGACGTCGTCGTCGGGTGGACGCCGGATGGGTCGCACATCCTGTTTCGCTCGCCTCGATCGAGCTTCAGTCGGTTCATGCGCCTGTACACCGTCTCCAAGGACGGCGGCCCGGCGACCGATGTGGCCGTGCCGCGCGGGTACACGGGATCATTCTCGACCGACGGTGCCCGGCTGGCCTACGTGCCCAACGACCCCGCCAACGAGATCTGGAAGCGCTATCGCGGCGGGATGACATCGGAGATCTGGCTCGCCAGGATGTCGGATGCATCGATCGAGCGCGTGCCACGCGAGAACTCCAACGATAACGATCCGATGTGGGTTGGGAGCTCGGTGTACTTCCTGTCCGATCGCAACGGTCCGACGACGTTGTTCGAGTACGACACAAAGGCGAAACAGGTCACGCAGGTCGTCGCCAACACGGGCCTCGACATCAAGTCGGCCTCCGCCGGTCCGGATGCGATCGTGTACGAGCAGTTCGGCGCGCTCTTCGTGTTTGATCCGGCCACCAAGACGTCGACGCGCATCCCAGTCACGGTCGCGGGCGATCTCCCGGCTGTCCGCCCGCACTATGTCCCGGTCGCGCAGTCGATCGCCGCCGCGAATCTGTCCCCGACGGGGGCCCGCGCGGTCTTCGAGGCGCATGGCGAGATCGTGACCGTGCCGGCCGACAAAGGCGATATCCGGAACATCACGAACACGCCCGCGGTCATGGAGCGCGACCCGGCATGGTCGCCCGATGGCCGCTCGATCGCGTACCTCTCCGACACGTCTGGCGAATACACGCTGCGCATCGCGCCCCAGAACGGCGTCGGCGCCGCGCGTGCGATCCCGCTCGGCGATGCGCCGTCGTTCTACTATTCGCCCCGGTGGTCGCCGGACGGCAAGAAGATCAGCTACCTCGACAAACGCCTCCAGCTCTGGTGTCTCGACGTCGCGACCGGCAAGTCGGTCAAGGTCGACACCGATCCGTACGAGGCACCCTGGCGCGCGTTCGAGCCGGTCTGGTCGCCGGACAGCCGATGGATCGCCTATACCAAGAGCTTGCCCAATCACTTCCGCGCCGTGTACCTGTACTCGCTCGAGAGTGCCACGGCGACGCGGGTGACCGACGCCATGGTCGATGCGCGGTTTCCCACGTTTGATCGCGGGGGCGAGTATCTGTACTTTGCCGCCAGCACGAACGCCGGGGCATCGGCGGGGTGGCTCGACATGTCGAGCTATGACCGGCCGGTGACGCGAAGCCTCTACCTGGTCGTCTTGCGCAACGACCGGCCGTCGCCGCTCGTGCCGCTGTCGGACGAGGAGAAGGGCGATACCACCAAGAAAAAAGCGGACACGGCGAGTAAGAAAGCCGATACGACGTCGCGCGTTCGCGTCGACCTGCCCAACATCGACCAGCGCGTGCTGGCGCTGCCGATCGGCGAGCGCCGGTGGAGTGGCCTCGCGGCCGGCGCGCCTGGAACGTTGTTCGCGTTGGAGACCGTCGATCGGCCGGCGCCATCGGCCGAGGAGGGCGGCGGGTCGCGGCAGACGCTCGACAAGTGGGATCTCACCAGTCGCAAGCTCGTGAAGGTGACCGAAGGGATCATGGGGCTCACCCCGAACGGCGACGTCGACGAGCACACGCCGACGACGTTCCGCCTTTCGGCCAACGGCCAGAAGATGCTGTACAAGGCCGACGGGCAGTGGACGATCGCGCCGGTGGAGGGCTCGGGCAAGCCCGGCGAGGGCGTGCTCAATATCAACGACGCGCAGGTCGCGGTGGATCCGCGCGCCGAGTGGGCGCAGATGTACCACGAGGCGTGGCGGGTCGAGCGGGATTTCTTCTATGATCCGCACTTCCACGGACTCGACCTCGCGGCGGCAGAGGCCAAGTACGCGGTTTACGTGCCGGGCCTGGCGAGTCGGGACGAGCTGCGCTACCTCCTGACGGAGGCGCTGGGCGAGCTGACGGTTGGACATCTCTTCATCTCCGGGGGCGGCGACATGCCCGCGGCGCATCCGCCGCGGACCGGGCTCCTTGGCGCCGACTACGACGTCGATCACGGGCGGTATCGGTTCGCCCGCATCTATTCAGGCGAGAACTGGAACCCCGCCCTCAAGGCGCCGCTCACGCAACCGGGGGTGAACGTCGCCGTCGGTGAGTATCTCCTGGCCGTCAACGGTGTCGAGGTGCGGGCGACGGAGGATGTCTCCAAATACTTTGGCGCGACCGCCGGCAAGACCGTCATCCTGCGCGTGGGCCGCGACCCGACGGCGGCTGGAGCGCGGGACGTGAGCGTCGTCCCGGTGGGCAGCGAGGCCGGTCTTAGAAACCTCGCCTGGATCGAGGAGAACCGGCGCACGGTCGATCGGTTGAGCGGTGGCAAGCTCGCCTACGTATACCTGCCCAACACGGCCGGCGCGGGGTACACGAGCTTCAACCGGTACTATTTCGCGCAGACGGCAAAGCAGGGGGTCGTGCTCGACGAACGATTCAACGGCGGCGGGTCGATCGCCGACTATATGATCGAGGTCATGCAGCGGCAGCCGCTGTTTCATGAGATGACACGCGACGCCAGCGATTTCGTGTCGCCCGTCGGGGCCATCTATGGGCCCAAGGTGATGATCACCAACGAGTACGCCGGGTCGGGCGGCGATGCGTTGCCGTTCATGTTTCACGAGACCAAGCTCGGTCCGCTGGTGGGCAAGCGCACGTGGGGAGGCCTCGTGGGGATCTACGATTACCCGCCCCTCATGGACGGCATGACCGTCACGGCACCGCGCGTCGCGCTCTACACGACGCGCGGCCAGTTTGAGATCGAGAACCACGGCGTGGCGCCCGATGTCACCGTGGACCTCGACCCCTCGGCGTGGCGCGCCGGCCACGACACCCAGCTCGAGCGCGCCGTCTCGATCGCGCTCGACGCATTGGCCAAGACGCCGTCGACGGTCGTCACGCGACCGAGCTATCCCAACTACCACCAGGCAGGGAGTGCGGCGTCAGGAAGCTCACGGGCGCCCTGAGGGCGCATATCGGTTCACAAACTCCAACACCATAGGTGGCATGGGGCGACTGACCCACTGGCGTTCGAACATCACGGCAACCTTGGCCAGGGCGGGCGCGAGGAGCGGTTGATCCGCTCCGAGCGTCAGCCCGCTGAGCCGGTCCGCCAGCATCGCGGAACGATCATCGTCGCTAGGGCGCTCTCGGGGGTTACCGCTCATGGTGATGGCGACGTTGACACCGTGATGATCCGCGGACGATGAGAAGGTCAATACTTCGATGACACCAGAGTGTCGTCCATCGCCACCATCCATTCCAGTCATGTTGTAGGCGGGCGTGGACGCGTCGATCAACGGATAGTAATCACGTTCCCACCGTTCCACGGCTGGGGCCTCGATCACCAACGTATCCCGGCCGACGCACAACACCCGTAACGTGTCGAACGGCAAAGGGCGGCGAGCGTGCACGGATCCCAGCAGGCCGCCACCCGAGATATCGCCGTACTTGCCGTGGTAGTGCATCACGAGTTGGATGGCGATCTCCATTGGCGCCTCATCGGTCAACGAGGTGCAGCTGACCGAGAGGGTACCTCGCTCGGCCTCGCCTCGGCACAACGTTGGCTTGGGCAGCGCGGCAAGCACGCGCGCGGCCGAATCCGCGGTGACACGGACATGACGCGGCCCGATGAGAAAGCTGTCGGCTCGCACCAGTACCTGCCGCGTGATCGCGGCACGCAGCGCGAGCAGTTCGATCTCGGCGGCGCCAT
>DATMNB010000328.1:0-19806 GCA_035569435.1 Gemmatimonadaceae bacterium | reverse complement strand
TCGACGCCGTCACGCACGCCGCCCGCGCATGCCGAAACGCCGCGATCGCCGCCGTCTTGTCCATCATGGAGAGCATCACCCCGCCGAACACGTGCCCAAGCAGGTTGGCGTTCTGTGGCATCATGAGCTCCGACGTCTCATGCTGCGACGCGCGGACGGTTTTGGGCGCCAGACGATCGGTATCGCTCACGAATGCCTGGTCATGAATGACGCACGCGCCCGCCGCCGACGGTGCACCCGCATCCCGGTCGCCACGACCACGCGCCCCACGACCGGCCGCCGCTGCTCGAGCCGCACCCCCCGCGCATCGTCAGCATAGAGCGCCGACTCATCGAACGCCCGCCGGAGCGCCGCGTGCTCCGCGCTGTCGCTCGCCAACCAGTACACCCGGTGCGTCGGCCCCGGCAACCGCCCGATGCTCCACTCCCGATGACTGCTGTCACGCAGCACGACCCGCACGCCCGCGCCATCCTCCACCGAGTCGTACCGCGCCAGCAACTCCGTGCGCCCGTGGCGCCAGAGGTCACCGGCATCGCCAGACGGCCGGCGCGTCACTTCTGGCAACGTCCCACGTACCTCGTCCCACCATCCACCAGACGACGGCGTCCGCACCGGCGCCGCTGGCAGCACGAGCGACTTACCGCTCCCCCGCGGCCCCCGCCCAGGCACGGCGAACGCCACCCCAAGCACCCGGTTGGAATCGACGAGCGTGAAGCTCTCGGGATCAAACGCAAACACCCCCGACTTGAGCGCCACCGCCGCCCGATGGACCGCCTCGTCCGCGCCGTCACTGTCCGCCGCCAACACCGAATCCTTGAGCGCCGCAAACGTCCGCCGCCCCACCCCCAGAATGCGCGCGGCATCGCTCGGGCCAGCCACCGCCCCGACCGACGCCGCTCGGTGCGTGCGCAGGTCCACCACCCCATGCCGCACCGTCGACGCGGTCCCCGCCGCGCTCCCTCCCCCACTCCGCGAGCCCCGATACTCGTACGACAGGAACGGCCCGTGCACATCGATGATCTCGACCTCGCCGGTCACGGTGCTCGATGGCTCGTCCGCCCCATCCTCGTCCGCGCCGAGCGGCTGGTCGTTGGGATGACGGGCAGCGTAGCGGTCGGCAGCCTTCCCGACCGTGGTATCCTCGAATACCGCCGCCGAATCCCCGCTCAGCAGGTCCCGCCGGTAGATCCGCTGCCCGACAAACACCGCATCGTAGTACGACCGGTCCTCGTCAGCGACGTACACCTCGTAGAACCGCCCGCCATACCGCGACAACGTCAGCGGCGCCCCACGCACGTGCACCCCATCCCGCCCGGTCGTGATCCAAAAGGTCGAGTCCCCGGCCGCGATCAGCAGGTCGGCGGCGGGCAGCGCCCCCCCGCCCACCGCCGACGCCGGCCGCGACCGCGCCCCCCCTCCGTGTCTGCCGTCCACACGACTGCCCTCGGCGACGCCGCGGCAACCGAGGGCAACAACAACCGACACGAAAATCATGGCACGAAAGGCGTGACGCATACGAGGCAAATATAGTCTTCCCTGAACGACCTGTCGTTGACGAACGCCGTCGTCACACGTCGTACTGCTTATTACATTGGGGCCCGCAACTTCGTGGGGCCCGCCCCATGCTGACCGCCACCTTCCGTCCTCGCTGACAACTCGATGCGTCTCTTCGTGACGATCGCGGCCGCCGCCTTGGCGTCCACCGCCACGCTGCTCTCCTCGCAAACGCCCGCGCCGGCGGCGCCGCCGGCCCCGCCCCCGCTGCCGTTTGTCCGCGGCCTATACGTGAACCGCTACGCGGCCGAAAGCGATCGCAAGATGCGTCACCTGATCGCCCTCGCCGATACGACCGAGATCAACGCGTTCGTCATCGATCTCAAGGACGAGTTCGGAATCAACTATCAGTCGCAAGACACGCTCGTCCGCCGCAACGCGGGCCGCGGTGGCACGATCGCCAACCTCCCCGCGCTCCTCGACACGCTCCACGCCCATCACATCCTGGCCATCGCCCGGATCGTGGTGTTCAAGGACTCGGTCACCGCCCGACTCAACCCGGCGTGGGTCATTCGCAAGAGCGACGGCACCCCGTGGCACGACAAGAAAGGCATCGCCTGGGTCAATCCCTACAATCACGACCTGTGGGAGTACGACCTCCGTGTGGCCGAGGAAGCGGCGCGCATGGGATTCGGCGAGGTGCAGTTCGATTACATTCGCTTCCCCGAGCCCTACAAGAGCCTCCCTACGCAGGTCTTCCCCGGCGCGGGTGACGTCTCCAAACCGGCCGTCCTCGCGGAATTCCTGAAGACCGCGCACCAACGACTGGCGAAATACAATGTGAGAACGACAGCCGACATCTTCGGCCTCGTCACCTCCGTGCCGGGCGCGCTGGAGGTGGGACAACGGTGGGAAGATCTGGCGCAGTCAACCGACGTCTTGCTGCCGATGGTGTATCCATCCCACTACCCACACGGCTCGTTCGGCTTCGACAGACCCAACGCCCAACCCTACGGCATCGTGACCGCCGCCGTGTCCGCGGCCTACAAGCGCGACGCCAAGCTCGGACTCTCCGGCGAGCACGTGCGCCCCTGGCTCCAAGCCTTCACCCTCGGCTCCCCAGCCTACGGCCCGGACGAGATCCGCGCCCAGAAGCAAGCCGTCTACGACGCGGGCTACGACGGCTGGGTCCTCTGGTCGCCTGGCTCCAGGTACGACGCCATCGTCGCGGGGTTGGAGCGCCACCCCGTCTCACACAAGAAAACACCCGCCGGCGGCCCGATGGTCGCCGCGACTCACCGCTCGACGCCGACCGCGACGCCCTGACGCGGCGCACGCGCGTCGTGCGCCGCGAGGAATCTCCGGTGCGCCCGCGTGAGCAACGAGCCGATGGACGCGGGCGATAATCCCAGTCGAGCGGCAATCTCGCGATACGACGCGCCATCGTGATGCAACAGCAGCAGCTGCCGGTCCCGCTCCGGCAGCTGCGCGAGTACCGCCCGCACCATCGCCACCGTCTCCGCACGCTCGGCCGAGTCATCAACCACCAGTTCTGGCCCAAGTCGCGCGGCAATCCGTGCGCGCCGCGCGGCCGCGCGCTGCCGATCGATGACGAGACGCCCAGCCACGGCGAACAACCACGCCGGTGGATCTCGCGGCGTCTCCTCGCCGAGCAGCCGCACAAACGCCTCCTGCGCGACATCCTCGGCGTCATCGCGATCGTCGAGCCGTCGACGCACCGACGCCACCAGTCGGTCGTACCAGAGCTCGAACAGCGTCACGAAATCTCGACCCCCGCCCACGTCTCGATCACCTTCACCGCCTCGGCGTGGTCCGCCACTTCTCCGAGCGTCACATGTGCCAGCCGCATGAGCTCCGCGGTGAGCTGCAAGAGCGGTGACGGCACCTTCTGATCGCGGGCCACCTGCGCCGCGATCCCCACGTCCTTATCCAACAACGCCAACCGAAACGTCCGCGGAAACGCCCGCGACGCCACCCGCTCGGGAATCAACGTCATCGTCGCATTCGACCGTCCACTCGACGCGTTGATCACATCGAGTGCCACCGCACTCGATACGCCGGCCTTCTTGAGCGCGGCCAACCCCTCGCCCGCCGACCACAGGTTGACCGCCAACAACGCGTTGTTCACCGCCTTGACCGCATCTCCCGCGCCGATCGGCCCGCAGTGCACGATCTTCTTCCCCACGGCGTTCAACACCGGCCGCACCCGCTCGATGACGATGGGATCGCCGCCCAACATGATCGTGAGCGTCCCCTGCTGCGCCCCCGCCGTCCCACCACTCACCGGCGCATCCAGAAACGGCACCCCGAGCTCCGCCAACCGCGCCGCGATCCGCTGCGACGTCGCCGGATCCCCCGACGTGAAATCCACCCAGATCGTGTCCGCTGCCAACCCCGACGCCGCCGCGCCCACGACGGCCTCCACATCGGAGGACGTCGACAAGCAACTGGCGACCACGGCCGCCCCACGCACCGCCTCGGCGGCGGTCGGTGCAGCCTGCGCTCGATGCGCGCTCACAAATGCGGTCGCCCGCGCTGGAGTCCGGTTCCACACGGTAAGCTCAAACGCGGCGGCCAGATGGCCGGCCATGGGGGCGCCGATGTCGCCCAGCCCTAAGAACGCGATGCGTGTCATGGCGCAAATCTAGCCGCGATCGTTGGGACTGCATGTACCGCGCGTCGCCCTTGTCAGAACATATGACGCACGCGCTAGATTGCGCAAAAGAAGGAGGAGGACAGCATGGAACAGTTGACGTTGCACATCGACGGCATGACGTGCTCGCACTGCGTGCAAGCCGTCACCGCGGCACTCCGCGGCGTGGATGGGGTCGTCGTGAAAGGCGTCGAGGTCGGCCGTGCACGCGTGCTCTACGACCTCGACTCCACCTCACCGGAAGCCATTGCCCAAGCAGTGAGCGATGCCGGCTACGAGGCCCGACGCACGGCCGCCTGACGCTCACACTTTACCTCTCAGGCCCATCATGGCACAGTCTCAAGCGGTAACCGGCGAGACCCAAACGGTGTCCGCCGGCGCGGCCGGTACTATCACGATCGGTGGCGACATGCCCGTCGCCCGACTCGGCTTTGGCTCCATGCGCCTCACCGGCACCGGCATCTGGGGCCCACCAGCCAACCACACCGAGTCGATCGCCGTGCTCAAACGCGCCGTCGAGCTCGGAGTCACCTTCATCGACACGGCTGACTCCTACGGCCCCGAGGTGGCCGAGAACCTCATCGCCGAGGCGCTGTATCCGTATCCCAAGGGTCTCGTCATAGCCACCAAGGGCGGCTACCGCCGCACGGGCCCCAACCAGTGGACGCCGCAGGGCGACCCCCAACACCTGCGCGCCGCCTGCAACGGAAGTCTCAAGCGCTTGAAGCTCGACCGGATCGACCTCTATCAGTTCCACGTCCCCGACCCGGCCGTGCCCTACGAAGACTCGATCGGCGCACTCGTCGACCTCCAGCGCGAAGGCAAGATCCGGCACATCGGCGTGTCAAACGTGAAGGTCGATCACATCAAGCAGGCCCGCGCGCTCGTCAAAGTCGTCTCGGTCCAGAACCGCTACTCGCCGGCCGACCGCTCGAGCGACGCCGTGATCGACTACTGCGAGAAGGAGAAGATGCCCTTCATCCCCTGGGGCCCCGTCGGCTCGGGCAAGGGGCTCCGCAATGCCGGCATCGAGACCGCCGCCCGTGCCCACCACGCGAGCGAGGCCCAGATCGCCTTGGCCTGGCTGCTCGCCCGCTCCCCCGTGGTGCTCCCGATCCCCGGCACGTCGTCGGTCGCCCACCTCGACCAGAACATCGCCGCCGCCGGGATCAAGCTCACCGCCGACGAGTTCAAGACCATCGCCAAAGGCTGACGCCCTTAGACCCCCGCGGGCTCGGCACTCCGTTCGAGCTCCGCGGGCCGGGCGGGGGACACGACGTTACTGGGCACCAGCCCCACAATTCCCCGTTCCAGCCACCGGTGCTCCCCGCTCAGCACCTGCTGCGCCAGTCGATACAGCGCTGGATCGTTCACGCCAAAGAGCGTCTTGAACGTCTCCTGGATGCGCTCCCGCGCCGCGCGGCAAAACGCGTCCGCCACCGTCAACGCCTCTGATTGCCCCTGCCGCGCGAGCATGAGCGCCCGCGCGCACGTCGCCGACATCGCGAACAGCTCGGCCCCAATGTCGACGGCCCGGAACAACACCATCTGCCGCCGCTCCAACTTGGGCCCAAACCGTACCATGGCATGGAAAATCGCCCGCCCCAACCGTCGCGTCGCCCGCTCGGCGAACCGCAGGTGCTTGGCCAGCACCCCGAACTCCGCGTACCCGCCCACCTGTCCGACCCATCGCCGCGCATACCACGCCGGATAGAACTTGGCCACGCGCCCCACGGCGCCAAGCTTCTCCCCCATCGACGACTGCGGATTCACCAACGCGAACGCCGTCTTCATGTGATGATCGACCGCCTCGCGCGCGATGAACAACCGCATGATCTCCGACGACCCCTCGAAGATGAGATTGATGCGAAAGTCCCGCATCGCCCGCTCGACCGCGATCGGCGTCTCCCCGCGCCGCGCCATCGACTCGGCCATCTCATACCCACGGCCGCCCCGGATCTGCAGCGCATCATCGATGATCCGCCACCCGGCCTCGGAGTTGTACATCTTGGCGATCGCCGCCTCGAGCCGGATATCGTACCCGCCCCGCTCATACAGCCCCGTCGCCACCTCGGCGACCGCTTCCATGGCGAACGTATTGGCAGCCATGAGCCCGATCTTGTGCGCGATCGCGTCGTGCTTCCCGATCGGCTGCCCCCACTGCACCCGCTCCCCGGCCCACCGCCGCGTCACCTCCAGCATCGCCTTGGCCGTCCCGACGCAGCTGGCGGGCAGCGTCAAGCGCCCAGTGTTGAGTGTGATGAGCGCCAGCTTGAGCCCCTTCCCCTCACCCCACAGAATGTTCTCCCGCGGCACGCGCACGTTCGTGAACCCGATCACCCCGTTCTCGATCGCCTTGAGCCCCATGAACCGCAGCCGATGCTTGACCGTCACACCGGGCGTCGCGGCGTCAACGATGAACGCGGTGATCTGTTTCCGCGGCTTGCCGTTCACCACGACGTCCGGCGTCCGCGCCATGACGACAAACAACTCGGCGCGCGTCCCGTTCGTGCACCACAGCTTCTCGCCGTTGAGCAGGAACGCGCTGCCGTCGTCGACCGGCGTGGCCGCCGTCACCATGTTGGCCGGATCCGATCCGGCGTTGACCTCGGTCAGCGCGAACGCCGAGATCGCCCCTTTGGCCAATCGCGGAAAGAACTGCCGCTTCTGCGCCTCCGTCCCAAACAGCTTTAAGGGCTGCGGCACGCCGATCGACTGACTCGCCGAGAGGAGCGCCGTCAGCGAACCGTCCTTGGACGTGACCATCTGCATGGCCCGCGTGTAGGCCATCTGCGAGAGCCCGAGCCCGCCGTACTCCGTCGGGATCTTGATCCCAAACGCCCCCATGTCGCGGAGCTCCTGCACGATCGCCTCGGGGATCTCCCCCGTCCGGTCGATCTCATCCGAATCGACCCGCTCGAGGAACGCGCGCAGCGTGTCGAGAAACGGCTGCGCCTTCGCCATCTCGGCGGGGTCCGGCTCAGGGTATGGATGGATCAGGTCCAGTCGGAAGCGGCCGAGGAACAGCTCTTTGACAAAGCTTGGGTGCGTCCATTCGGTCTCGCGTGCGGCTTCCGCAACGTCGCGCGCTTCCTGCTCCGAGACGGCTGACATGCGCATGCCTCCAGTCGGTCTATGGCCTAATTTAGCGCATCGATCACCCGCGGTGGCTCCCGAAAGACTGCGACAATGGTCCCGAAGATCGCGATCGCCGCAAACGAGAACCATTGGATCGCATAATCCAAATGCGGCCCCTCATCGAGCGCCGGCGCCGGCGTCCTGACTGGCTTCGCGATCGACGTATCGCCGTCCAACGCCACGTAGAAGGGCGCAACCGGATACCCCGCCCACCGCCCGACCGAGTCGGGGCTCAGCCACCGGATCTCGTCCGGGTGCCCCACCCGCGTCGCCGGCTCGGCGAACGGCCGTCCGATCTCCTGCACCCGACCGATCCCCGACACCGTGTCCGCTTCCCGCCACCGCGCCCGATCGACCGTCATCCCGTCGGGCGCATACACCCACCCTCGATCGACGAGCACCGCCGTGTCCGTGCCCGCGCGCCGGAGCGGCGTGAGCAGGTGCACCCCCGGCGATCCGTCGTGCGACAGGTTGGTCCACGCCATCTCGTGCGCGTAGTCGTACCGCCCGTCGAGCACGACCCGCCTGAGGTGCGCCACGGCCGTGTCGCGCGGCAACGCCGCCAGCGCGACCGGCGGCTGAGCGAGCCGCTGAATGACCAACGCATTCCGCGCCCGTCGCTCCGCGAGCCGACTGAGCTGCCAGAACCCAAGCCTGGTGAACAGCGTCGCCATGACCGCCGCACACATGAGAAAGACGATGTTGCGCGGCGTCAACCGACTTGTGATTGCCTGTGTTATTGCCGGCATGGCGCGTTCGGGTCTGGCTTGGGCCCATCGATGATGGGCGCATGATCGAGGTCGGCGACGCGTCGCGCGACGGCGTAGACCAACCTCACGACCCGGGCCAGATGCGGATAGTCGAGGTATTGCGGCTCGTCCGTCACCTGGTGGTAGTCGACACTGTACCCCGTCGAGAAATACGCCGACGGAATCCCATGTCGGCCGTATGACACCTGGTCGCTCCGGCAGTACTTCTGCGACGGATGCCCCGGCGCGTCCCAGCTGTAGTCGATCGCCATCGGCTCAGCCAACCCGGCATTCACCGAGTCAACGAGCGCGCCATACTCGCGTGACAGATGCCGCGCGCCACCCGACTGCACGTATCGCGGGCCGCCCCCCGCCACGTCCGCCGAGTCGCCATGACCGAGCATGTCCATGTTGAGATAGGCAACGATCGAGTCGCCCGGCACCGTCGGATGGTCCGCGTACCAATGCGAGCCGAGCAACCCCTGCTCCTCGCCCGCGTGCGACACGAACACGATCGACCGCGCCGGCCGAGTCGGCGCGGTCGCAAACGCTTGCGCGATCGCCAGGAGCGCCGCGGTCCCCGAGCCATCATCATCGGCGCCATTGAAAATCGAATCACGCCGCGGCGCGCGGCGCCGGCGCAGACTGTCGACGTTTACCAACACGATCGAGTCGTGCAGAGCGTCGCGTGCGGCCCCGGGATTTCCTGCCGATGGCCCATCGAGATGACGCCTGGCAAGGAGCGTGTTATACGCCCGCAACGAATCATGATCCACCGCGTGCGCGGCCACTCCGATGTGATCATTGTGCGCGCCAATCGCTACATACTCACCACGACGCGCCGGATCCACGCCTGGAAAGACGGCAACGACATTGCGCGCCAATACGGTGTCCGGCCCGGTGAATCGCACACTGCCGCGGAGCACGGTTTCCGTCGACGCGATGAGGGCTTCGCCGACGCGACTATTCACGAGCAGCAGCATCGGCCGGTGCGCCCCAGCCTCCGGCGGCAGCGAGAAATGCCGTTGGTGATAACTGTCGGCGATCGACTGCGGCAGCGCGCCGGGGTACACGATGACGACCGCCGCGGCGCCGGCAAGACGCGCCGTCGGTAGAAACCGCGTCGACCGCGCGTCCGGCGACCCGTCCGGCCGCCGTCCCAACGAGAAGACGACAAGCCGCCCGTCGCCCGGTGGCACGGTGAGCGAATCCCCCAGCCGTCCGGCGTACACCGTGACCGGCGCCGACGCGGCGTCAAACCGGTTCGACGTGTGAATCGGGTTGATCGGGATATAATCGCGCCACCGCTCCAACGGTTGCCCGCCGAGCGACAGCGTCACGGTCGTATCCAGCGTCGTCGACACGAACGGCACGTTTTGATAGTAGGTGCCGTTATCACCCGCGGGCGTCAGCCCAAACCGCCGGAATTCCGCCGCGACAAACGCCGTGACTTTCACGTTCCCCGGCGTCCCCGGATAGCGTCCCCGCATCGAGTCGTCGGCGATGCGATACACCCGCCACTCGAGATCCGCCGTGGAGATCGTGCCGTTGGCGGGCATCACCGGCTCGGGCGTCGCCCTGAGCGATGGGTCAGCTGGCCGGAGGCCGACACTCGGCCCCGGACACGCCACCGTCATGGCAACAACAAGCACCGCGCTCGCGGACCGCCGACGCGTTGGACCTGGCACGTTCGAGTTCTCCTGGGGAATGCGACTGGGGTGTGCTGGGTTCTGTTGGTCAGAAGAGCGACATCTGCTCGCCAAGCTGTTCCGGCTCGACCGGCACGGCGCCGACGAGCCGTTGCATCCCCCGCGCCGAGGCGGGCGAATGACCGGCGAAGTGATTATTAAAGTAGCCGTAGATCGTCTCGACCCGCGCGGCGAGTGGCGCCAACACCTGCGCCCAGGTCTCGGTTTCCCGTGACCGATCGACCTGAATGCGCGAGTAGTCGACCAGATCGCGGTTGGGCCCCATCCACCGGATGTAGGCAAAGTCCGCCGTCGGCCGCTCGGCGAGGGCGAGCACCGTCTTCCGGGGCAGAAACCGCGCGTCGGCCAATGCCAGCGCCACATTGTGCTCGCTGAGCAACGCCAACACGCCGTCATAGATCCACGCCCGCTGCCGAAACTCGATCGCCACCTTGATGTCACTCGGCAGCCGCGCCAGAAACGCCGCCAACGCCGGCAACTCCACCGGCCCAAAGTCCGGCCCGAGTTGCACCAGCACGGGCCCGAGCTTGGGCCCCAGCACACGCACCCGCTCGAAGAACTCGGCCTCCACGTCAGCCGAGTTTTTGAGCCGCCGTTCGTGCGTCACTTCTTGCGGCATCTTGAGCGCGAACACAAACCCCGCCGGCGTACGATCCGCCCACCCACGCACCGTCGTCGCCGGCGGCACCGCATAGAACGTCGAATCGACCTCGACCGTGTCGAACGCCCGACCAAACACCGTCAAGAATTCTGCCGGGCGCGTCCCGACCGGATAGAACGGGCCGACCCAGGCCTCGTAGTTCCACCCTTGCGTCCCAATTCGTACCCGCGCTGTGCCCGCCATACCCCGGAATCGGACGCCCTGTCCGAGTACTGTCAACCCCGGTCCCCTTCTTGCACGCCTCATCAATATCCTGCATCGCGAGAGGCCCCCATGGACCGTCCAAATGACGAAGTCGAAGCCCCGCGAATCGACCCGCATAAGCCCGAAGTCAGCGAGACACTCGGCGAGGCCGCCGGCGGCGTCTCCGGCGCGATCACTGGCGGCGCACTCGGCTCACTCGGTGGCCCCATCGGCAGCATCGTCGGCGCGATCGCCGGCGCCATCGCCGGCTGGTGGGCCGGCCACACCATCGCCGAGGAAGCACGCCAGTACGACAGGGAGTACGACCCGCTCTATCGCGAGCAGCTTACGCCCAAGCTGCCCGCCGATCTCTCCTTCGACGACATTCGCCCCGCCCTCCAATTGGGCTACCTCGCCGGCGCAAACCCCGACTGGACCGGCCGCCGGTTCGACGACGTCGAGGCGGAGCTCCGCCGCGGCTGGGAAACCGTCGCCCTTCGCCTCTGCTCCTGGGAGTCGGTCCGCGACTACGCGCGCGATACCTTTGACAGTGCCCGCGCCGGCCGCCCGGTCGTACTCGAGGAACACGTCACGGAGTCGACGCTCCGCCCTGACGTGGCCCGCCGAGCCACCGATGGCGTCGACGATCTCCGAGCCTAGCGCGCGCCTTAAGCGCGCGCCTTAAGAGCGCGCCTTAAGCGGGCGGTCGCGCGAGTCTGTACCGCAGCCCCGCCGCGACCGTCAGCCCGAGACCGACCGCACACACCCCTGGCCAGCGCGCGATCTCCCAGGCCGCCGACCCGAGCGCCGACCCCACCGCGGCGCCGATGAAATAGCTCACCATGTAGATGGTATTCAGTCGCCCATGCAACCGCGTATCGAGCGCATAGATGCGCGATTGATTCGACACCTGCGCCGCCTGCACCCCAGCGTCGAGCACCACGACGCCAATCGCGATCCCCCACAACGTCGTCCCCGCGACCGCGAAGATGATCCAGCCAACAGCCACCGCGGCAATCGCATACCCTACCGTCACCCGCGCCGACCGCCGATCCGCCAACCGCCCCGCGATCGGCGCCACCGCCGCACCCGTGATCCCTAAGAGACCAAACAACCCCGCCATCCGACTCCCGTAGTGGAGCGGCGGCGCTTCCAGTCGAAATGCCAGCGTCGTCCAGAACGCGCTGAAGCTCCCAAACATCAGAGCGCCAAGCAACGCCGCATCCCGCGCCACCGGCTCCCGGCGCGCGATCGGCACGAGCGACCGCAGCAGCTCCCGATACGAGACCGTCGCTCGTGGGTGGTACGCCGGCAGCGCCACTCGCACCACGACCGCGCACAGCGCCATCGTGATCGCGGCCACGGCATACATCCATCGCCACCCAATGGCCGCCCCCACAAACCCCGCGATGGTGCGCGCCCCAAGGATGCCGACCAACACCCCACCCATGATCCGCCCCACCGTCGCGCCACGTCTTTCCGGCGGCGCGAGCCCGGCGGCCAACGGGAAGATGATCTGCGGCACGACCGTGGTCGCCCCAATCGCCAACGCCGCCATGCTGCCGAGCGCCAACGTCGGCGCCACCGCCGCACCGACGAGCGACACGGTCACCGCGGCGAGCAGCATGAGCATGAGCCGCCGCGGCTCGACCCCATCGCCCAGGGGCACAAACGCCACCAACCCGATCGCGTAGCCGACCTGCGTCAGCACGGCCACCATCCCGGCCTGCCCGTTGGTCACCCCATACGTGCGCGCGATCGCCGGCAGCAGCGGCTGATTGTAATAGAGGTTCGCGACCGTGAGCGCGGCCAGAATCGTGAGCAGCCAGACGACCGACGACGAGAGTTCCTTCCGAACCGGAGCAATGGCACTGCTCCGGTTCGCCAACACGGCATCACTGACTGACATGCTACTTCGGCGCGAGGATGAGCTGTCCGACGTGGAACGACAGGTGATTGGTCCGACTCAGCAGGACACTGAGTCGATTGCGCGTCGGGGTCTTGGCAAAGTCCTCCTCCGACACCGCCGTGTGACGCTCCACCCATTCCTCCGGCGACAACGCCTCGATCTTCTGCCACAGCGCGTCATTCACGACCGTCCAATACGTCGTGAGATCGGCAGTCGAGGGCAGTGCCGCGACCGCCCGATCCGGTTGCTTCACAAAGATCTCGTCCAACTCTGGATGCAGCCGCTCGCCAAAGCCCAGCAACGGGTGCATGCTATCGTGAATCGCGGTCAGATGGCCCAACAAATAGATCGGCCGGTTTCTCCCAGGAGCCACGGGCTCCATGAGCTGCTCGTCCGTCATCCCGGCAAAGAGCTTGCTCGCGCGTCCCACACCGCTCTTCCACGACGAGGTCGCGACCGTCACCATCACCTGTGCCACCGTCAATTGTGCAGAAGTCATTATCGATAGGTCTCGAAGAACCCGACGCCCTCGCCCTCGAGGATGCCCCCGGCCGCTCGGCCGCTGAGATGCGCCAGCCCTTTCATTTGGATGAAATACGGATGCCCCAACTGCCGGTCCTGCACCCGCGTGCCCGTCGCGGCCTCGACGTCGAGGTCGAGCCGGAGTGAGTCCGCGCCCCGCACGTCGGTCATCACCGCGTGCGCCGGCACGTGCACCGCCTGACCGTCAATGTTGATCACGTTGCTATCGTCATAGATAATCCGTTCCGGCCTGAACACCGTCCGGAATCCCAGCGAATCCACGAGGTACACGAACAATGGTGCCGTCGCCCCGATCGAGTCCGGCGGCTGCACCCGGCCGTACAGGACGGCAAACCGTCCGAGCCGCGCCGCACCCCACTCCCACGTGACGCCGCGCCACACGCCCCAGTTGTGGTCATGATAACTCTGCACGTCCTGCCACTCCTCGCACTGCTGATCGATGCACAGCGTCCCCGATGCGTCCGCCCTGAGCGCCGGAACCGTGTACCCCGATACGAAGTCCCCCGACGCGATGTTCGATCCCGGGAAATACGCCCCCGGTGACGGCGTGATGACGAGGTCGACGGCAACGCGCGCCCCGGTTCCCTGCTCCTTCGCCTGCGCGTGCACGACATATCGCCCATCGGCCCGCACCATGACCGACGACTCCCCTACGTGCAGCTCGGCGGCCGTCGTCGAGAACTGCACGTCAGTCGGTCGCACCGTTGCCGTGAACCGACGCGACCGATCGCGCCCGCCGATCGCCTCATGCATCGCGACTATCACCTGCCCGCGCATTTCTTTTCCACCAACCAGAAGCGTGATAAACGCCCATTTCCGCCGATCAGCCGACACGACATTGAAATAGTGCCACTCTGCCCACGTCTCGAGACCGGCGATCCCCGCGGGCGGCAGATGAAAGTGATCGATGTCGTTCTCGAGCGCCGCCGCCGTCGGCGCCACCCACCGTCGATCCACCGAATCGTCGGCCCACTCCCCTGCCGCCAACGCCGGCGCCGCACCAACGGCCCGCTGCGCCGACGGGATGTCCGCCGACGCCCGCACCGTGCGCTCGACCCCATCGCTCGTGCGCAGATACAGCAGCTGCTCATCGATCTGCGGCGCCACGGCGCGCACAAACGGCGCGAGCCGTTGGCTCCCAAGCAGCTGGAGATCGAGAAACCGCGCATTGGGAACCGAGAAGAACAGTCCACCCAGCCCGCCCGTCTTCATGACCTCGATGTCGATCCCTTCCGGCAACACGGCGATCGACCCACCGCCGACCAATCGCTCCTGCTCCGACTGCACGACCATCGCGTCGCCGATCGAGAGCAAGATGATCATGACCGACACGCCGAGCCCAAACCCAAAGAAGAGCAACGCCGACCGCCACGGCTTGTAGAAGAAGTTTCGGACGGCCAGGAGCGTCATCATGGCGCGCACCCCACGATCACGCCGTCACGCATGTGCACGACCATCCCCGCCGCGCTGGCCAGGTCCTCGTCATGCGTCACGACCACGATCGTCGTCCCGTCGGCATTGAGTCGCGCGAACAGCGCGATGATGTCCGCCCCCGTCGCCGCATCGAGCTCGCCGGTTGGTTCGTCTGCGAGCAGCAGCGTCGGGCGATTGGCAAGCGCGCGAGCGATGGCGACCCGCTGTTGTTCGCCCCCCGAGAGCTGCGACGGCCGGTGGCGCTCGCGACTCGCAAGCCCGACGTAGTCGAGCAGTTCCCGCGCCCGCGCCCCACGGATCGCCGCCGGCACTCCGGCTTCCGCCATTGGCAGCTCGACGTTCTCACGCGCCGACAGGGTCGGCATGAGATAGAATCGTTGGAACACGAACCCGATGGCGCGCAACCGAAACGCCGTCGCCTGGGCGTCCTGCATGTCGCTCACACTCTGCCCATCGATCTCGATCCGCCCGCTCGTCGGTCGATCGATGGCGCCCAGGAGATTGAGCACGGTGGATTTGCCGCATCCCGATGGGCCGACGATCGCCACCCACGCGCCATCGTCGATGTCGAGATCGATTCCGCGCACGGCATGGATGAGCTGTTCGCCCACTCGATAGTCGCGGCGCACGCCGCGGGCGCGGAGGATCACGCCACCGCCTCTCGACGCAACGTCGCCGCGATCGGGAGCGACGCCGCCCGCCAGGCCGGATAGATCCCGGCAATGACCCCCGCCACGACCAGCATGCCGAGCGATTCCCACGCTGCCCGCGGCCGAAAGACAAAGAAACTGAACGTCGCCGGCAACCCCGGAAAATCCGACAGGATGGCGTTGAGCACACGCGCCGTCACGAGCCCGAGCCCCAGGCCGGCGATCGTCCCCGCCAGCGTCATCGCGAGCCCCTCGAGCACCACCTGCTCGACGATGTGCCGGCGACTCACGCCGATGGCCCGCATGACCGCGATCTCGCCCACGCGCTCATTGACCGAGACCGTGACCAGCGTCGTCACGAGCAGGAACCCCACCGTGAGACTGATCGCGCCCAGGATGAACGCCAGCTGCCGGAAGTAGCCCATGCGTTGGTCGACTTGTCGCAACGCCGAGTTGGTGGAGATGGCGGAGACGCGTGGCACGGCGCTGTCGACCCAGGCGCGGACGCGGTCGGGGTCGACGCCGTCGCGCACGCGCGCCATGAAGAGCGAGACGCGGTCGCGACGGGCCGGTCCGCCCATCGCTTGGAGCGTGGCCAGCGGGACGGCCAGCACGGACTCACCCGCCGACGTGTAGAAGAACCGCCCGCGGCCCGCGAGCACGAGGCGGTGGCGGCCCGTGTAGCTCCGGAGCTGCGTGTCAAACCCCGTCACGACATCGAGCGTATCGCCGACACGCGCGCCCGTCGCCGCGAGGAACGCCGGGTTGGCCACCGTGTGGTCGGGCGCCGCGGTCTCTGTGCCGGCCTCCAGGTCGTATTCCCCTTCGACGGCCCCATCGATGCCGACGGCGACGCTCGTGACCTCGTGCGGCCCTCCCAGCACGTGAATCTGCGCGCCAAGCACCGGGCTGATGGCGACGATGTCGGGATTCTGACGCAGCGTCGCCACGATTCCGCTCGCATTGCCAATGGTGGCTTCGCTGTCGAACGGCAGCGTCCCCTTGGGCGCGATCCGCAACTGAAAGCCTTTGACGAGCAGCATGGTGCGAAACGATTCCCGCATGCCGCTCGACAGCATGACCATGTCGAGCAGGAGCGCCGCCGCGACGGCCACACCCAGGATCGCCAGGAACGTTCTGACCGCGTGTCGTGCGAGCGACGCCCCCGCCAGCGTAACGCGCACGTCAGCGGCCAAACAGCGTGAGCGGTGGCAGGCGCACCAGCCGCACCGCCGCCGCCAGGCCCGCACCGACGCCCAACAGGATCGACAACCCGACCGCCGCCCCGACGATCCCCGGCGTGACGATCGAGAACGCCAACGGCGTGCGATAGAGTCCGCGATAATGCCAGTTGATCACGAGTGAGCCGATCCACCCGACGACCACGCCGAGCCCACTGCCGACGAACGCGATGAGCGCCGCCTCGATGACCACCGACGTGACAACCGACCGGCGCGAGATGCCCATGAGCCGGAGCGCCGCCACGTCGCGCCGGCGCTCGTCAACTTTGAGGAGCAGGATGCAGAGCAGGAAGATGGCGCTCGCGACGATGGTGATCCCCGCGATCGCCCGGTGGAACCGGCTCACGACCTGGAACGTCTTGGACGTGCGGACGGCGATGTCCGCCGAGCGATAGGCCCGGAACCCGAACGCCACATCGTTGATGCGCGCGAGCGCTGCGCTGTCGGCGCGTGGCCCGCGCGTCGCCAAGGCGAACTTGTCGACCCGATCGCCGTAGCCGATCAGCTGTTGAAGATCCGTGAGATGCAACCGGATCTGATACTCGCGCCGCGCGACCTCCGACGGATCCGCGTCGCGCTTCGTGATCGCCACCACCACCGCGGTGTCGCCCGTTCCACCCGGCTCCGCCGCGAGCAGGATGCGGTCGCCGAGCGTGAGGTGCTGATCAGCCGCCAACCGCTCGTCGATCGCGATCGGCAGGATGCGCTGCTGCGCCGACGCGAACGCCGGCGCGAGCAACGCCACCAACGATATAAGTCGAAGCAGGATGGCTACCGCACCGCCCGTTCCTCGTCCGGCACGCCAGCGCGGCCCGCCCCCCCTCGTCCCAGCGCCGCCCGCACGAGCAACACCGGCACCATCGTCCGATGCCGCACCTCGCTCGCCACACTCCCCCGGAACAGATCCGACAGGAACTTGTGGCCATGCGTCGACATGGCGATGAGTTCGCACCCCTCCCGGTCCGCCGCCTCCGCGATCTCCTCGGCCGGATCCCCCGTCGCCAACACCGCGTCCGCCTCGAACCCTTCGCCCTCGAGCTCCGCCGCCACCCGCTCGATATACGCTCGGTCCTCTTTCATTTCCTCCGACTCCCGCAAATTGAGGTGCCGGATGTTCCGCGCCGCCCACCCGTCGGCCACGTGGATGAGCACCAGCGACGCCCCACAGAGCCGCGCCAACTGCCGTACGTGCTCGAGAATACTGGCGTCAGCCGTGGAATGCTCGAGTGGAACGAGGATGCGCGAGTACATGAGACCTCCTAATCACCGACCAGATACACGAGATTCCGGAGAATTCGCTCCGTCATCCCCCACACGACATACTCCCCATGCCGATAGCTCGGCACTTGTCGCGCCGCGCCGCGAACCGCCACTGTGGATTCTACCGAGGCGCCCGGCGCAGTCAACGTCGAGAGCGGAACCCAGAACGCGGCCGCCACTTCATCGCTCAACGTGAGTGGCGCATCCGCCCGCACCGAGGCCACGTACGGCCGCACGAGGATCGGCACCGGTGCACTCCGCGGATGCAGCTCATCGAGCGCCCCTAGAATCTGCCCATCGCGCCTCAAGTCGAGCCCGGTCTCCTCGAGCGTCTCGCGAATCGCCGTATCCTCGAGCGTCCGGTCCGCGGCCTCCTCCCGCCCGCCAGGCAACGCCACGTGCCCGCTCCACGGATCGCGTTCATGCTCGGCTCGCTTGATGAGCAACAACTCCAGCGCTCCCCCCGACGCGCCATTCGCCTGCTCCCGCACCACGACCGCGACCGCGGCCCGCGACCCCGCTGCGGCCAGCCGTTCACGCTCCGCGACCCGTTCGGGACAATGGTTCGCGAGCCGCTCCGCCAATTGCGCCAACGTCACGCTTCTACCATCCCTCCCGCATCGACCCAGGCGCGAAACCCACCGGCCATCGACGAGACGTGCGTGTACCCCATCTCCTGCAGCGTGTCCGCGGCGAGCGCTGACCGATTGCCGCTCGCGCAGTAGATCACGATCGGCGTGTCACGCGGCACGCGCTGCTCGATCTGCGACTCGAGCACCCCGCG
The DNA here is from genome assembly GCA_035569435.1 of Gemmatimonadaceae bacterium. GTDB lineage: Bacteria > Gemmatimonadota > Gemmatimonadetes > Gemmatimonadales > Gemmatimonadaceae > DASRDS01. The sequence continues at coordinate 1,377 of DATMNB010000328.1, read as the reverse complement.
CGGAATCAACGTCGCACGCGGGAGATGGCCCATGTTCCACTCATTCTCCTCGCGCACATCGAGATAGACGACCCCAAGCCCCCTCTCCTGCATCTCCTGCACCCGCGTGACGGGCACTTCGGTGATGCGGGTCTTGGCATCGGTGATGAGATCCGTGGCGGAGCGCGTCGGCATAGTCGAAGGATGCACGGCGGGCAATCGCTCCACCAAGCGCTTCACCAACGGCGACTGGCCCGGGTGCGCCTCACCTGTCGGAATGGTACACTAAGTGGATGAGGCTGTACGTAGCACCAAGCCCTGGCGCGACTAATACCGCATGATGCCTTCATCCCAGACCGCGCCCCGCTTCCACCGCCTGGCCGTCCCCCGCTACGAACACCCCCGCTTCACCTACCGCCGCCGCTTCGGCCCGCCCGGCATCTGCCACCTCCGCATCTTCGCCACCGACGATGACCGCCACCTCGCCCTGATCACCGAAAGCGCCGAAAACCACGGCCCCTCGATCATGGCCGCCGCCGAAACCATCGCCACCGACGTCGTCCGCACCTACGGCCTCGACCCCAACACCACCATCTTCGTCGAACACTTCGACGACCGCTCCTGGGCCACCGCCCAACGCATGGTCCGCAACGGCGACGGCCTCCGCCGCCGCGACGGCCAGGAAGACTTCGACCGCGTCATCTTCACCGTCCTCTACGACGACGCCGCCCGCCCCTTCCTCGCCGAACCCGACTGGCGCCCCGTCCGCAAACACCAGATCGAACGCCTGTTGGGCGGCGCCCTGCCCTGAATCCCCCGCTGCGCGGAACGTAGTTAGCCCGTAGCTCGCCCCCGCACCGACAGTTGCACCAGGGGACGGGGGAGCAAACCCCCTGAAGGCGCGTTTTGGCGCCAACAAAGCGGCCGTAGGCCGCCTGGCGCCATCAAGCGCCGGACAGGGGGTTGCTCCCCCGGCCCCGCGCGCACCGATGCCCGAATTCGATGCGCCACGTGGAATTAAGATGCCGCCCCGCACCGGCCGCCCACCTACGATGCGCCCGTGCGCTCCCTCCACTCCGCCGCCGCCCTCCTCCGAGCCGCGTCCTCCCTCGACGCCCTCTCCCCCATCCTCTCCGCCCTAGGCTTCCCCGACCCCCCACTCCGCCTCGACGCAGCCGACCGCTCCGCACTCGGCGCCCCGCCGAAAACCGATGCCCGCGTCGCCCACGGCCCAGGCGCCCTCCGCGCCCTCCTGATCGCAATCGACCAAGACCGCCCAATCCGCGACACCGTCGCATCAATCAGCGCCCACCTCTCCCGCCGCACCCCCCACCTCCTCTGGCTCATCGCAGCCGTAGAACACAACGGCCCCCACCTCATCATCGCGGCCTGCGACCC
>DATMNB010000327.1:0-7706 GCA_035569435.1 Gemmatimonadaceae bacterium | reverse complement strand
ACCGGCCACAACTCATCGGCCCACTGGGCCGCGAACACCAGCGTACCGAGCTTCGCCCGCGGTGCAACACGCTTGGCGGCGAAGGCGAGACCATAGTGGCCGAGAAACATGGCGGCCAAGGTGCGCAATCCGCACCCTATTGTCCAGCCCGCACGCCCCGTAATATCACGTCAATGACGTTCCGCTCCGTTGCGCTCTTCGCGCTCCTCGCCGCCGCCCCCACCACACTCGCGGCGCAATCCGCGTCCCCCTCCCCCGCCACGTTCCGCGCGCGCGAGCTCGTCGCGCTCATCAACCGGTCCGACGAAGCGGCCCTCCGCGCCTACATCGACACGGCCATGAGCCCCGAGATGCGCCACATGCGCCCGCAGGCCATCGTCGATGTCGTCCTTGGACAACGCGACCAATCCCCGGACCTCGAGTGGCTCGGCACGCAGGACGAGACGCCAACCCACTCGACAGCGCTGGTCAAGCACAAGTTCGCCGGCGAGCGCACGGCCATCGAGGTGCAGGTCGCCGAGTCGGCCCCCCACGTGATCACCGGCCTGGGACAACGCTCGCCACGCCTGACACACCCCACACCCGCGGCGGTCGAGCCCCGCGCCACGAATGACGCCGCGATGGTCTCCGCCCTCAAGCAGTACGTCGAACAGCTCGCCCGCGTCGACGAGTTCTCCGGCACCGTGCTCCTCGCCAAGAACGGCAAAACACTTTACGCCGCTGCCTTCGGCCAGGCCAACAAAGACTTCAACGCCCCCAACACGCTCGACACCAAGTTTGTTCTGGGCTCGATGAACACGATGTTCACCGCCGTGGCCATCGCCCAGCTCGTCGAGCACGGCAAACTCTCATACGACGATCGCATCAAGCACCTCCTCTCTGAGGCCGCCGATAGCGACATGCTGGCCCTCGGCAAGGTCATCGAGGTCGTCGCCCAGGAGAACTACGCTGACTACGTCCGCACCCACATCTACGAGGCGGCCGGCATGACCAACACGGACGCCTACCAGTCGGACCTGGTGAATCCCAACCTGGCGGTCGGATACACAAAGGAGCTCCAACCCACGGGAACCACCCGATTCCGCATCCGCGGCGGTCCTGGCGGGGGCACATACTCGACGGCCACCGACCTTTTGCGCTTCGCCGACGCTCTCCAAGCCGGCACACTCATCTCGCCAGCCAGTTACGAGCTCCTCACCACCACGCACGGATTCGGCTTCGCCATCGACTCCGCGACCGGCGCGAGCACCAATCTCGACATCTTCAGGGGCACCGGCTACATCGCTGTGGTGCTCTCCAACTACGACCGCGCCAGCCAACCGGTCGTCGAGCGGATCCGCTCGCTCGTGCGGAGTCGCTAAGCCACGGGCCCCCCGCCCACCAACCGCTCGAACCGGGGATTCCCGTGTAAGGGCACAAAGTTCGGATCGATCCTGAGCCACGCCGGCGTGAGGAAATACGGCGTCTGCATGAGCCGCTCCAGCACGTCCAACGCCCGCTCCGGCTGCCCGCTCAAGAGATAGATTCGCGCCAGTTGGTGCTGGAAATATCCCGCGGTGGATGCGTTCTGGGCCATCGGATACAGTCGGGCGCCCTGTTCACCCTCACGAATGGCTTCCGAGCTCCGCCCGAGATACGCCAGCGCGAGCGCGAACAGCACGTGACGCTGTCCGTCGTTGGGCGCCGCCCGCAGTTGCGCCGCGAACGCGGCACGCGCAGTGTCGGCATACGCCAGCATGCGGGCCCGATCCTCGCGGAAGCCATACTGCTGCGCGAGCACCAGGGCCCAGTTGGCGCTGTCGTTGCCGAACGCCTCGGGCCGGAGCGACAGGAGACGGTCCGTCTGCGCGCTGTCCAGAATCCAGCCCAGGTCAAAGTACGTCGCGGTAAACGCCACGAGCGCGCTCGGATCGACAGTCGACGGCGCGCGCCGAAGCACCGCCCGCGCGCCGGCGAGGTCGCCCGCCTGCAGCGACGCCATGGCGCTCGCCTCGAACGCCCTGAGGTCGTCTGGCTGAATCGCCAGCGCCCGCTCGGCCGCGGCGCGCGCGTCGGTCGGGCGGCGCCGAAAGAGCGCGTCGAAGCCCATAAAATCGAAGCCCACCGGGTCGCGAGGATCGAGTTGCGTCCCTTGCGCGAACAGCGCCGCGGCCGAGTCCCATCGACCGAGTCCCTCCTCGGCGTTGGCGGCCGCGAACAACAGCCCGCTGCTTGGTCCGCGGGCAAGCCCCGCCTGCGCCTCGGCGAGCGCGCGGGTGTTGTCGATGAGTATGGAGCTATAGTAGAACGCCCGTGCGGCGTGCGCGGCGCTCAGGTCTGGCGCGAGGGCGAGCGCCCGCGCCGTCGCGTGGTCGGCCGAATCGGCGATGGCGGGCGATGGGACGCCCGTCACGTAGAACGTCGTATAGCTGCTGCCCAGCGAGCTCCAGGCGAGCGCGAAGGCGGAGTCGCGCGCGACCGCTTCGCGAAACGCCGCGATCGCCCGGCGGAGTACCACGGGCGCAAAGCTCGTGCGGAGGAGCGCCTCCCCACGCAGATAGGCGTCGTACGCGAGCAGATCCGACGTCGGACGCTCCGTCAGAGTCCGCTGCGCAGCCGGCGTCAGTGCGACCTGCAGCTTCTCGGCCACCTTGCCGGCGATGTTCGACTGCATCTGAAACACGTGCGTGAGCGGTTCATCGAACGGCTCGGCCCAGGCGTCCGTCGCGCTCCGCGCGTCGACCAGCTCCGGGCTGACCTCGACCTGGCTCTCCGGACCGTGCTTGTCCCACCGCACCTTACCAATCAGGAGATACCGGACACCCAGCTCGCGAGCGATCTGCTCCGGCGTCTTGCTCGTCTTGCGATACTGCTCCGAGCTCGCCGATCCGATCACCTGCAGCCCCGCGACGCTCGTAAGCTTCCCCCGCACGGCATCGGTCACGCCATCGGCGAAGTAGGCGTCCGACGTGTCGCCCATATTGGTGAACGGCAGGACCGCCAAGCGGATCGGCCCGGCACCCCCGCGTCCGTGCGCGCGCCAGGCAAAGAGCAGCCCAAGCCCCGCCAGTAATCCCAACGACAGCGTCATCGCGGTGACAGGGATGCGTCGCCTGCTCGGCGCCCGTTCCGCCGTCGTCAACGCCCGCGCGAACTCGCCCGCCGAGGGCCACCGGTCCGCAGAAACCGGCGCCAACGCGCGGCGGATCGCCGTGTCGATGCTCACCGACACCACCGGCCGCGTCACTCGCACCGACGCCGGATCCCGCGACATCATCTTGGCCACGATGGCCCGCGTCGTCGGCCCCGTGAACGGCGGCTCCCCCGCCAGCATCTCATACAACACCGCCGCGAGCGAATAGACGTCGCTGGCCGCATCGAGCGCCGGGTCACCGCTCGCCTGCTCGGGACTCATGTACTGCGCCGTGCCCACGACTACGCCCGTCTGCGTGAGCGGCGTCACCGCCGGACCCGCCTCGACCTCGAGCGCCCGCGCAATCCCAAAGTCCGCGAGCAGCGCCTCGCCCTGCCGCGTGAGCAGAATGTTCTCCGGCTTGATGTCGCGGTGCAGCACCCCCTGCCCATGGGCGTAGTCGAGGGCACTCGCGATCTCGTGCGCAATGCGCAGGGCGTCCTCGACCGGCAGTTGCCGGTGGTGCTGGAGCCGGTCCCTGAGCGTCTCACCATCGACAAACGGCATCGTGAACCAGAGCTGGCCACTCGCCGTCTTGCCCGAGTCGTACACGCCGAGGATGTGCGGATGCTGAAGCGCCGCCGCCGTCGTGATCTCGCGCTGGAACCGCTCCGGGCCAAGCGCCGCGGCGAGATCGGCATGCAACACCTTGAGCGCGACCAGCCGGGCATGCTTCGTGTCGCGCGCCAGGTAGACCGTCGCCATCCCCCCGCGGCCGAGCTCACGTTCCAGGACGTAGCTCGGCTCAAACGTCTCCCGCAGCTCCTCGAGCTCTGGGATTGACACCCACTAAATGTAGGCGGTTAGGTCACCGCCCAGTACAACCGCTTAGTACACGCTGATCGGCTGACGGCGCCCCGCGACCATGAGTTGGATGGGCGCCAAGGCGGAGGCGGCGCTCGTTCCGCGTGACAGGGTGATCTTTACAGGGGCGTTGGCGTCGTACGTGCTCTCGATATGGCCGATCAGCAGCAGGTCGCCAAGCTGGGACGCATCGGTACTGGCCGGCGCCGACGTCGAATAGACCACGGTTTCCTGACGCAACGCCGCCTGGATAGCGCTATCCACGCCGTGCGCGGCCGACGCGGGCGCCGACGTGTCGGCGTGAATGACGACCACCTTGACAATGTCGGCCACTTTGGCGTCGCCCAGGAAGACCGCCGACCCCGACGCCACATGGTGGGTCGTATCCATGCGCGCCTGGATGCCCTTGGCCGCGCTGACCGCGGTGCGGGCCACCGAGGCCACTTTGGTCGCGCAGTAACCGACGCCGAGCAACACCACGACCACGGCGCCAATGATGATGTTCCGGGTTCCAGATGACTCAGGCTTGGCTGGGGCGCTCACTGTGGCTCCACGAGTGGGGGGAGGGAAACCGCGGGCACAAACGTGTCACACGCCAGTCGGGTCCGCCAGAGCGACGTTGTCACAAAAGGAGCGGCGGCACCGGCCCTAAGGCCGATGCCGCCGCGACGTACCCCCCGCCCAACCCGTTACTCGACCGCGTTTACTGCACCGCGTTGATCATATCAAAGATCGGCAGATACATGGCCACAACCATGCCGCCGACCACGACACCCAGCCACACGATCATGAGCGGCTCGAGCATCGAGAGCAACCCCGACACCGCCGCGTCCACTTCCTCGTCATAAAAGTCGGCGATCTTGGTGAGCATCTCGTCCAGACCACCCGTCGACTCGCCGACGGCGATCATGGAGATGACCATCGGCGGGAACACCTCCGACTTCTGGAGCGGCGCCGCGATCGTGTCACCGCCGGCGATGCTCGCCCGCGACGCCATGATCGCGTCCTGAATGACCCGGTTGCCGGCCGTCTTGGCCGTGATCTCCAGCCCGTCGAGGATGCTGACCCCCGAGCTGATCAGCGTCCCGAGCGTCCGTGTGAACCGCGACACCGCCGACTTGCGGAGCACATCCCCCAGCACCGGCATGGCCAACATGAACCTGTCAATGTTCAGCTTCCCATCCGGCGTGGCATAGTACTTCTTGAGCGAGAAGTAAATCGCCGCGATGACCCCGATGATCGCGTACCAGTACCCTCGCAGGAACGCCGACAACCCGATGACGATACGCGTCGGCAACGGCAGGGCCAACCCGACCGAGGCGAACATGCTCTCGAACACCGGAATGACGAACACCAACAGGATGACTACCGCCCCGAACGCCACCACCATGATGACGCTCGGATAGATCATCGCCCCCTTCACCTTGCGAATCAGCGCGTCGTTCTTCTCCATGAACGTCGCCAACCGCATGAGAATCGTGTCCAGGATACCGCCGGCCTCGCCCGCGGCGACCATGTTCACATAGAGGTCGCTGAACGCCCGCGGATGCTTGCCGAGCGCATCGGCCACGGTATGCCCGGACTCGACGTCGAACACCACGGCCCGCGTCACCGACTGCAGCGTCGGGTTCTCGCTCTGTTTCGCGAGAATGTCCAACGCCTGCACGAGCGGCAGACCCGAGTTGATCATCGTCGAGAACTGACGGGTGAAGATGACGATATCGCGCATCTTGATCGACCCGCCCTTCGCCTTGGCCTTCTTGGCCTCTTCATCGACCTTGACGACCGTCAACCGCTGGCGGCGCAGTTGAGCGACCACGTCCTCCTTGTTGGAGGCGTCGACCGTCGCCGTCTTGAGCTCGCCGTTGGCGGCGCGCGCGGTGTAGGTGAAGCTCGGCATGGCTCTGTCCTAGAGTGAGAAAGTCTCGCTACCGCTTGCCCGCGGGCGCCGGCTTTGGCGCCGCCTGGGGTTTGCCTTCATCGTCCAGCCCGGGCGACCCGATCATCCGCAGGAACTCGTTCGGATCGCTCGACACCCGCAAACACTCCTCCGACGTCACTTCGCGGCTCATGTACAACGCGTACAACGAGTCGTTTAACGTCTGCATCCCGAACTTCTTGCCCGACTGCATCGACGAGTAGATCTGGTGGATCTTGTCGTCGCGGATCAACGCCCGGATCGCCGGCGTCACGACCAGGATCTCGGCGGCCATCGACCGGCCCCGCCCCTTCGCCTTGGCCAACAACGTCTGCGTGATGATCCCCTCGAGCACGAACGCCAACTGCGCCCGCACCTGCGACTGCTGGTGCGCCGGAAATACGTCGATCATCCGGTTGATCGCCTCGGCGGCCGAATTGGTGTGCAACGTGGCAAACGCCAAATGCCCCGTCTCGGCGATCGTCAGCGCCGCCTGGATCGTATCCAGGTCGCGCATCTCACCGACCAGAATGACGTCGGGGTCCTCGCGCAAGGCGTACTTGAGCGCGTTCTGGAACGACTTGGTGTCGGTCCCGATCTCCCGCTGGTTGACGATGCACCCCTGATGACGGTGGATGAACTCGATCGGATCCTCGACCGTGATGATATGCCCCCGCCGCTCACGGTTGATCTTGTCGATCATCGCCGCCAACGTCGTCGACTTCCCCGACCCCGTCGGCCCGGTGACGAGCACGAGCCCGCGCGGCTTCTCGGCCATCTTGGCGATGACCCCCGGCAGCCCCAAGTCCTGGAACGTCTTGATCGAGAACGGGATCTGCCGGATCGCCATCGACACGCACCCGCGCTGCTTGAAGCAGTTGCCGCGGAATCGCGCCAGGTTCTGGATGCCAAACGAGAAGTCGAGCTCATCCTCCATCTCGAACCGCTTCTTCTGGTTCTCGGTCAGCACCGAGTACGCCAGCGTCAACGTGTCCTTGGGGTTCATCACGTAGTCGATGCGCGAGTTGGTGATCTCGCCATCGATGCGCAGCTTGGGCCGCTCGCCGGCCGTGATGTGCAGGTCGGAGGCATCGCGCTCGATCATCTCCTCCAGCAGCTGCCGGAGGTTGACGCCCCCGCCCGGGACGGGCGCGGCGGAAGACGGCGCGGGCGCGACAGCAGGAGCAGCACTCATCGGATCAAAGTCCAGAAGAAGGAAGCAATCACGTGAATCATCATCCCGCGCTCGTTTCGCGGACGACCTGTTCGATCGTCGACACACCCTTGAGAATCTTGAGCCAGCCGTCCATGCGCAGCGTCAGCATCCCTTCCTCGACCGCGGCATCCCGCAGCTCCGCCGCGCCGACGTTCTGCAGCACCAACCGTCGCAAACTCTGCGTCATCATCATGACTTCGTAGACGCCTTGGCGTCCCTTATAACCGGTCCCGTTGCACTGGTCGCACCCCGAGCCCTTGAAGTACGGCAGGTCGCCGACCGCCGTATCGAGCGAGAGATGCTCCAGAAACGGCGCGGCTTCCTTGGTCGCCTTGAGCTTCGCGTCCTGGATCGCCATATCCGTGAACCGCAGCTCGCGCAGCGTCGTCTCGCGCTTCACCTTGGCCGCCGTAAACTCGACGTCATCGGGGTCGTACCGCGTCTTGCAGTTGGAGCACACCTTGCGCAGCAGTCGTTGGGCGAGGACCAGGTTCAACGCGCTGGCCACGTTGAACGGCTCGAGTCCCATGTCCAGCAACCGCGTCACCGTCTCGGGGGCCGAGTTGGTGTGCAGCGTCGACAGCACGAGGTGGCCC
>DATMNB010000326.1:0-3410 GCA_035569435.1 Gemmatimonadaceae bacterium | reverse complement strand
GCCCGTGCAACCAGTACGCACTCGCCAGACTGACGAGCGCCCGCGCGTTCTCGGGCTGCTCGGCCACCACCCGCTCGTATAACGGACCCGCCACTTCTGGGATGTCACGGTAAGATTCTGCGGCCGCCGCCAGCGTATCGGCGTGCGCCTCGATCGCCGCGAGCTGCTCATGCAGCACGGCGACGTTCGCGTGCTCCCGATACGCCGACACCGCGTCGGCGATGGCTTGTAGAGGGGAAATGGAAGACATGGACGAAACGTATCAGCGCGTGATCTGCGTTGCCGACGGCCCCGAGACCGCGGCCGCCGTTGCCCAAGCACTCGACGCCGTCCTGGCACGCGCGCCCCGCGACACCCTCGCCATCGGCGTGTTTCCGCAGCAGATCGACGCTACGGCCGAGCCGGCGCCGACAGCGCACATCGAGCTCGAGCGCCTCCAGCAAGCCGCCGCCCTGGGCGGCATCGCCTCCCGATGGCGACACACCCTGAACAATTCCCTCGCCGCCCTCCTCGCCGAGGCCCAGCTCCTCGGCATGGGGTCGCTCCCCAAGGATGACCACGACGCCGTCGAACGGATCATCACACTCTGCCGCCGCATGATCGCCGTGGTCCGCGACGGGCCACCAACCGAGTGACTTTACGAGGTCAGAACGAGTCAGGCTGGTGAACAGACTTGCGAAACGTCGTCAAACCGGCGATACTCGTATCCTGAAGCGGTCGACTTCGAGGTCAGCCTCTGAAGTACACCGCCCCCTGTTGCACCCCGTTGCACATCGCGCGTGACCGATCCGCGCTCTGACCGGCAGTCGCGCACAATGCTTTGGCGCGGTACGCGCAAGACCACATCCTACTGACTGTTGCATGAACGAACGTCGACGTCCCCATCGTCGCGGCCGTGGGCCTCGCCCCTTTGGCCGTCAACCCGACCAGCCCGGCGAGCCAAATCCATACCGTGACGTCCCCGATGACGGCCCCGGAGTGGAGCTCGCCGCCGAGGGGAAACCCATTCCCGAGAGTGGCGATCCCGGTGCCCCGCCCGGCGGACCACCGCCTGACATGATACCGCACGACCCCACAACCAGCGCTGGCGCCACGCCAGCCAGCCCGCCCGACCGCGACACGACGGGCGCGCCACCCGAGGGCGGATATCCCCCCCGGCAGAACCACCAACATCGCAACAACAACCACCAAAACGGCCGCCACCAGAACCAGAACCAGGGTGGCCAGGGTGGCCAAGGCCGTCAGAACCAGGCAGGCGGCGGACGCGGCCGGCGCAATCGCGGCCACGGACAGCGCCGCGAGCACGCGGCCCCGCAGGGCCCGCCGGCACCGATCATTGCCGATGGCGACACGGCCGGATGGTTCGACGCCGGCCGCGACGGCGGCTACATCCGCCGCCCCGGCAACAGCTACCTGCCCGAGCCAGGCGACGCCTTTGTCCCACCGCACATCGTCCGCCAGTTCGCCCTCCGCCGCGGCGATGCCATTGTCGCCACCACCGGCCGCGATCCCCGCGGCCGCGCGACCGTCGTCGAGATCAGCCAGATCAACGATGGCGATCCCATCCTGGCGACCAAGCGCCCGGACTTCAGCTCGCTCACCGCGTCGTATCCCGAGCGCAAGCTCACCCTCGAGACCGGACGCCCAGCCAAGGGCGGCCCCGAGCTCACACGCCGCGCGATCGATCTCATTGCGCCGATCGGCTACGGACAACGCGCGCTGATCGTGGCACCGGCCCGCGCCGGCAAGACGATGCTCCTCCAAGCCATCACCGAGGGTGTCGCGGTCAACCATCCCAACGCCGTCCTCCTCGTGCTCCTCGTCGATGAGCGCCCCGAGGAAGTCAGCGAGATGATCACCTGGGGCTACGGCGAGGTGGTCGCGTCGAGCTTCGACATGCCCGCCGACCGACACACGGACGTCGCGGAGATGGTGCTGGAACGCGCCCGACGGCTCGTGGAGCAAGGGAAGGACGTCGTGATCGTGCTCGATTCGATCACGCGACTCGCCCGCGCCTACAACACCGTCGAGCGTGGCACAGGCCGGACGCTCTCCGGCGGTCTCGACGCCACGGCCATGGCCAAGCCCAAGGCGTTTTTTGGCTCCGCCCGATCCGTGGCGCCATCCGCCGGCGGTGGATCGCTCACCATCATCGCCACGGCGCTGGTCGAGACCGGATCGCGGATGGATGACGTGATCTTCGAGGAGTTCAAGGGAACCGGTAACTCCGAGATCAAGCTCGACCGTTCACTCGCCGAGAAACGTATTTACCCGGCGATCGACATCGCGACGAGCGGCACGCGGCGCGAGGAAAAACTGTTCCGCCCCGATCAACTCGAGGGCGTCTACATGCTGCGGAAGGGCCTGCACCAGATGCCGCCGCAGTCGGCCATGGAGTGGTTGATCAAGCGCATCGCTGGGACCCCGAACAACGATGCATTGTTGACGGGGCTGTAGCGCAACGGCGCTAGCCCATCGACCGCCTGCGTAGCCAAGCGGCCCGGGCCTTGCTTTACCGGCGGCTCGACATGCCGCCGGTGCGCGCTGTTGTCGGTCTCCTCATCTGGTCGTCCATCTCGTCCCTGGTCCCCCACGTGCTCCGGGGCCAGGGGACGCGGCAGCCCACGCGCCGCGACCGGCCGGAAGTGCGCAGCGTCAGCTTCGTCGGCGTGCGCCACGTGGACAAGAGCGCGCTCGCCTCCAGCATCGCGACCCAAGCATCGCACTGCAAGAGCATCTTCCTCGAACCGTTCTGCCTGATCACCAAGACAGGCTATTTCTACGAGCACGACTATCTGGATCGTGACGAGCTGCGCCGCGATGTGCTGCGCATCCTGATCTTCTACTACAAGCACGGCTATCGGGACGCCACCGTCGACACGACCCTGAGGCCGGCCTACGGCACCGTGGCACGCGTCACGTTCACCATCACCGAAGGCCCCGTGACGCGCGTCTCGCGCCTCGACGTCACGCCCGACACCATCTTCCGGGGGAAACGCCGCAAGGTGCTGAGCCTGCGTCCCGGCGACCCGCTGGATCTGTTCGTCCTCGACTCCATGACGGCGGCCATGCGCACGGCGCTCTGGAAGGACGCCTACGCCGATGCCCACATCGACACGGCGACCGTGCTCAGTCCGGGCCCACCACCGACCGCGGCGTTGAACTTCACGGTTCGACTGGGGAAGAAAGCCACCGTCGGCACGGTCGACGTCACGGGCAACCAGAAGATCTCCGCGCAGACCGTGCGGCGGTCGCTCACGTTCGAGCCGGGCAAGCCATTCATCCGGAGCGATGTCATCGCCAACCAACGCACCCTCTACCAATCCGGCCTGTTCCGGTCAGGCAGCATCACCGCCACCCCCGACTCGGCCCGCGGCGACAGCGTGAAGGACATCAGGATCTCGGTCAAC
>DATMNB010000325.1:0-7483 GCA_035569435.1 Gemmatimonadaceae bacterium | reverse complement strand
GGCCGATCCTCGACGACGAGAATCCGCGCCCGGTCGTTGGTGCGGGTGTCCGTTTCGTGCTCGCCGCCTCCCACGTCTCCCTCGTCTCCCATAGAGCGCAAACTTGCAGGAGGGTGCCGGGCACGGCAAGCCGGCTGTTTGGCTCGTGGACCTTGAGTCGGAGCGCCCGGGTCGCTTCTATTCGCGGCGTGCACGCAAGAACAACCACGACCACTCGGGCGGGTTTGATCACCGGGCTAGTGACCGCATCGGCGACAGCCGGGGTCATACAGGGGTTCGCGCGTCGCGAGCATTACACGGCGTTCGGGGCGATCGGGCGGCAGTTGTGCGCGGTGATCGGTTCGGCCACTACTCCCACGGCGGCGACCGCAGTGACCCTCGGGGTGATGTTGCACCTGGTGCTCGCGCTCTTCTGGGGTAGCGCGTTTGCCATCGTTGCGGTGCGATTGCGCGGGCCGGCGCTCGGCGTGGCGGCGATTGTGGGTAGCGCTATTGTGTGGGCGATCAATGCCTGGTGGGCACCCTCACTGTTGCGTTTCGGCAATGATTTGACGGTGTTTGTGCCACAGGCCACGGTGTTCTATGTGGTGGTGGCACTGGCGTTCGCGGCCGGTATGCGTCTTGCCCGAGAGGGAAGTACATCGGCACGTATCTAAGCCGCGACGATCGGGAACTTTCCCTGGTTCGCGACGTACGTGCAGATGTGCACACCGGAGGCAAGGGAATGGACGTCCTCGTCATGTTAGAGGAACACCCCGAACATTCGCCTGTGCTCGCGCACGTCAACTCGGTCCCGGGACTCCTCGATGCGGGTCGGTCGCGGCGGGATGTGGTCACGCTCTATGGTGCACCGACAGCCGAGTCACTCGCATTGGCCTTGGCGGCCGCGGTGGAGACGCAGCGTGCGACGGACGAGCATTCGGGGACGATCCGCCACTTGGGTATCTGGCCCGAGCGTGGCGCGGTCGGGGATGCCGCGTGGCGGGATTCGACCACGGGGCAGTTGGTGACGCTTGATTTGGCGGTGCCGTTGGAGCGGTTGCGGGAGACGTCGGGGCGGTTGCTGAACGAGTGGGGGCAACTGATCCGGCGCTTGGTGGCGGGGTTGTCGATGCCGGATTGGCCTGAGGGGGCGCGGCGGGCGATTGGGTTTTCGATGACGCCGGTGGTGGAGATGACGGCGGCGGCGAGGGCCGCGGTCGATTCGGTGCTGGATAACCTGCGCGAGGCGGATGGGCTCGCGTTTGACACCGAGGGAGGGGCTGACTAGAACACTCTTTCTCGTCAGACAGAAGGAAGTGATCACAACAATCCCCCCCACCCAATGGGTGGGGGGGATTGTTGTTATGGGACTGACAGAGTGACCGGTTCGGTCGTTTTAGGCTGCCGGTATGTGAACCGCTTCCCCTCGTAGTTGCGAAACACGACCTCGTCGTCGGTGATCGACTCGACGTATTCGGGGAGCAGGGGGACTTTGCCGCCGCCGCCCGGGGCGTCGATCACGTAGTGCGGGACGGCGAGGCCCGAGGTCCAGCCGCGGAGGGCTTTGATAATTTCGAGCCCGGTCTGGATCGTCGTGCGAAAGTGCTCGCCGCCGGCGACGACGTCGGCCTGGTAGATGTAGTAGGGGCGGACGCGGGCTTTGAGCAGCGCGTGCATGAGGCGCATCATGACGGCCGGATCGTCGTTCACGCCCTTGAGCAGGACGGTCTGACAGCCCAACGGGACGCCGGCGCGCGAGAGGCGGTCGAGCGCGGCGACGGCGGCGGGGGTCAGCTCGTCGGGGTGATCAAAGTGCGTGTTCATGTAGATCGGGTGATAGCGCTGGACCATCTCGCAGAACTCGGGCGTGATGCGCTCGGGGAGGTGCGAGGTGATGCGGCTGCCGATCCGGATGATCTCGATGTGCGGGATGGCGCGGAGGCGCTGGAAGATGTACTCGAGGCGACGGTCCGAGAGCATCATCGGGTCACCGCCGCTCAGGATCACATCGCGGATCTCGGTGTGCTCGGTGAGATAGGCGAACGCCGAGTCGTACTGCGAGAGGGGGATCTTCTCCGGGTCGCCGACTTTGCGGCGGCGTGTGCAGAAGCGGCAGTACGAGGCGCAGACGGGGCTGACGAGGAACAGCGCGCGGTCAGGGTAGCGGTGCGTGATGTTGGGCACCGGGGAATCGGCGTCCTCGGCGAGCGAGTCGACGACGCCGTCCACGACGTCGAGCTCTTCGACCGTGGGGATGTACTGGCGCCACATCGGGTCGCCCGGGGTCTGGATCAGGTCCAGGGCAGCGGGCGTGATGCGCATCTGGAACGCATCAAACGCCGGGCGCAGGGCCTCGACGTCGATGTGCTCGGGGCCGAATTTCGCGGCGAGCTGGTCGAGCGTCGCGATGCTCTGTTTTCTGAGGATCTCCTGCCACTCGCTCACGTGGCCTCCTCTCCCCGTTGACGGGGAGGTGGCTGGAAGCGTTTCGTGTATACGATACGATCATCGCCTGGGGCGTAGAAACTGCCGACACGGGCGGCTTCGGTGTAGCCGTGGCGTTGATAGAAGCGCCGCGTTGGCGCGTAGGCGTCGCGCGAGGAGGTCTCGATGACCATCATGCGGGCGTTGTCGGCGGCGACGCGGCGCTCGACATCGGCAAGAATGGCTGCGCCAAGGCCCGCGCGCTGGGCCGATGGGTGGACGGCGATCCAGTATAGATCGTACCCGCGGTCGGTGCCTGGGGTCGGGCCGTAGCAGGCATACCCGACGAGCGTGTTTTCCATGAATGCACCGACCAGGGCGTAGTCGGGGTCGTCGGAGTCGTACAGCTCGACGGCGATGGCGACTTCCGACTCGCTGAACACGCCCGTGGCGCGGACCAGGGCCTCGAGCGCCGCGCGGTGCTGCGGGCGGGCGAGCGGTGCCAGCACGGCGGTCAGCGGACGCCGGAGAGTTGTTGCGCGAGCGCCCACTGATCGGGACGGAGCGCGGGCAGCGACTGGTCGAGCGCGCAGCTGGCGATCCGTCGAATGAGCGTGGGGTACTCGATGCCGGCGGTGCGGGCCATGCGGGCCAGCCCAGCGGTGGGGCTGATGTCGGGGTTCGCGTTCACCTCGAGGACCCACGGGCGGCCGGCGCGATCGATGCGGAGGTCGACGCGGCCGTAGCCGGTGCCACCGACAGCGCGCCAGGCGGCGACGGCGGTGCCGACGATTTCGGCGGTGAGCTCCGACGGGAGATCGGCGGGGCAGTGCGGCATCGCGCCGGTGTCCTCGTCGCTGCCGCTGACCCACTTGGAGCGATACGAGACAATGCGCCACATGCCGCGGGGCATGCCGCCGAAATCCACCTCGGCGACGGGCAGGACCTCGTCACCGACGATGCCGACATTGACCTCGCGGCCATCGATGTAGCGCTGGACGAGCACTTCTTCCCAACGCTCGTGCATGGCGTCGACGCGCTCGGCGAGGGCGCGCATGGTGCGGACGACGGAGCGCTGCTCGACGCCGAGCGAGGCGTCCTCGGCGGCCGGTTTGCAGATCGCGGGGAAGCCGGTGGCGGGGATGGAGCCGCCGGACCGGACGATGCCCCAGCGCGGGACGGGAAGGCCGGCGCGATCGAGGAGCGTGTTGACCAGGTGCTTGCGGAGGCAGAGCGTCGTCGTGGCGCTCGAGGAGCCGGTGTACGGGACGCCGATCAGTTCGAGCGCGGCGATGACGGCCGGCTCGAGGGCGGCGACGCCGTCGACGCCTTCGCAGAGGTTGAACGCCAGCGCAAATTTTCCGCGACGGACGCGGTCGATCCAGCGGCCGTCGGGGTTCACGGGGATGCGTACGACCTCGTGACCATCGGCGGCGAGGGCACTCTCGACGGCTTCGACAGCTTCCAGGATCAGCATGTCGGGCGTTTTGCCGAGGGCGGAGGCGCCATCGAAGAGGACGGCCATCTTCATAGATCGATCCCGTGTCGTTCGGCGGCGAGGATGAGGCAGGTCTGGATCAATTCATCGTAGCTGAGGCCGGCCGCGCGCGCCGCTTTTGGAAAGCAGGAGTTGTCGGCGGGGTCGGGGAGGATGCCCGGGAGCGGGTTGACCTCGACGACGTTGGGGACGCCGGCGGCGTCGAGGCGGACGTCGACGCGCGACCAGTCGCGGCAGCCGAGGGCCCGGTACGCGGCGAGGGTGACGCGCTCGATCTGCGCGCGGAGCTCATCGTCGATGCGCGCGGGGCAGTCGAAGATGGGCAACGGGTGGTCGGGGCGGTCCCAGAGCCACTTGGCTTCGAAGCCGTAGATCGGGAGGGCGCCGGGGGGGAGCGCGCCAAAGTTCATCGCGACCAACGGCAGGACCTGCGCGTCGTCGTTGCCTAGCACGGCGCAGGTGAATTCGTCGCCGGAGAGGAACTCTTCGACGAGGACCGGCTCGGCGTAGCGATCGAGGAGGAAGCGGACCTGCTCGTCGAGGTCGCCGGGGGTGCGGCAGAGATTCCGTTCGGTGATGCCCTTGGAGGAGCCTTCGTGGAGGGGCTTCACGAAGAGCGGATAGCGGAGGGCATCGAGGGCGTCGGTGGCGCCGGGGCGTTCGACGACGGCGAATGGGGCCGTGGGGACGCCGTAGTAGGCGAGCACTTGTTTGGCGCGTGCCTTGTTGAGGCAGAGCGTCAGGGTGAACGGGTCGGAGCCGGAGTACGGGATGCCGAAGAACTCGCAGATCGCGGGGACGTGGGCTTCGCGGTTCACGCCGGCGAGGCCTTCGGCCATGTTGAAGACGATGTCGGGGCGGGCGGCGCGGAGTTGTTCGGGGAAGTCCCGTGTGGCTTCCAACCGGATGACGGTGCCGAGGCGGGAGAGCGCGCGGTCGACGGCGTCGATCGTCTCGGGGCTGTCCCACTCGGCGAACTGGTCGTCGGCGTCGGGCGCGGCGGTGAGGACCGCGGCGGCGTCGCGCGACGGGGTCGCGTTGCGGGAAGCGATACTGGGAGGCTCCTCGGCCGGATCGAGCGGCGGCTCGTCGCCGGTGCTCGGTCCGCCCGGGGCGTCGGGGGCCGGCTTCTGGTTGTAAGCGAATCCGATTCGCTTCATCTGGTCCTTTGGCATGTCGTCGTCATGCGACGAGCAAGAGCGATGCCAGTTACGAATTGGGCGGATTATACCGGTCGCGATTTTGTAGCGCAATGACTTTTAGTCGCCGCGCGCGGAAAAAGGTTCCTCGCGATTCGCCACCACTCTGGCGAATCGCGATACCGCGAAAAGTCAGACCTTATGAAAGTGCGCTCGCGCTGCGTCGCGGCGGTCGTCGGCGGTGTAGATCTCGAAGTCGGAGAAGAACGCCGGGGCGTCGAGACGGAGGAGGCGGATCAGCGCCACGGCGAGGCGGCGGATTTCCAAGTCGGCGCCTTCGCCGGCGCGGAGGGCGAGCATCGTGCGCCAGGCGCGGGCGTTGGCGGTGACGACGATTTTGGTTTCCGTCGAGTTCGGAAGGACGCCGCGCGCGGCTTCGCGGGCCATCTTGCGGCGGTGGACGCGGTCGGGGACCCAGGTATAGCGGTCCATGAGATCGGCGACGAGGGCGACGTACGCCGTTTGCGCCGCCTCGACCTGGGCGCGCCAGCGCTCCTCGAGTGACGCGTCACCGAGGATGGCGGGGGGGACGACGAAGTTGGCTTGGGACTCGTCGACGTACCGTTGACTCAGCTGGGAAAATGCGAAGCCTGCGCGATGTCGGACCAGCTCGTGGGTGAGGGCGCGGCTCACGCCTTCTATGAGTACGGTGTAGTTGGCGTGCTCCAGGACGCTGCCGTGGCCCTGGCGTTTGATGTTCTCGAGATAGGCGTGGGTCGTGCGCTCGGCCGGGTTCGACTGGCTCATGTAACAGAGGCGGCCGGCGAATTCGGCGAGGCGTTCACCGTCGGTGCTCTCGCCGAGCCAGTGGACGGGGAGGTGCGCGGGCTCGGTGAAGGCGGGGCGGGCGAGCAGCGTGACGACGGGGTCTGTATAGAACATCGCAAAAAGTACGTGGGGTTAGGGTTCCTCCAACAGGTCAAGGCGCGGGCGGGCGTAGGCGCGGTCGCGTTCGACGCGGGCGAGGGCGGCGGCCGCGGAGGGTGGAAGTGGTGGGAGTGACGGGTCGTACTTCACGTCCGTGACCGGGCGTTGGTTGGGGAGTTTGACTTTCACGCCCGGGTTGAGAATGCCCTGCGGATCGAAGGCGTGCTTGATGCGGGCGAAGAGGTCGAGGGCTGGCTGCGGCCAGACGTCGGCGAGGAGCGGCGTGCGGAGACGGCCGTCGCCGTGTTCGCCGGTTAGTGTGCCGCCCAGGCGGGCGGTGAGGGCGGTCACCTCGGTGAGGACGGCGTCGAGACGGGCGCGCCAGTCGGGGGCGCGGACGTCGATCAGCGGGTTCACGTGCATGTGCGCGTCGCCGGCGTGGCCGAAGATCACGCCACGCAGGTTGTGGCGGGTGAGGGCGGCGCGGACGCCTCGTACGTAGTCGGCAAGTCGTTCTGGGGGGACGGCCGCGTCCTCGATGAATTGCATCGACTTGAGGGCGGGGTCGAGGCGGGCGAGGATCGGGCTCGCGGCGTGGCGGAGGGCCCACAACGTGTGCTCGGCGGCGGGGTCGAGGGCGAGGTCGACGACGGAGGCGCCTGCTGTTTGCAGTTCGCCAGCCAGTCTCTCGGCCGATGCGCGCGCGTCGTCGCCCTCGAGCTCGATGAGGAGTACGGCTTCGGTGCCGGCGGGTAGACGTTTGCCCGCGCCGCCTGACTCGGCGACGTCGAGAAACGTTTTGTCGAGAAGCTCGCAGGCAACCGCGACGGCGCGGGCGGCGACGGTGCCCGCGACGGCGGCGTCGAGCGATGGGAAGGCGGCGAGGAGACTGGCTGTCGCTGTGGGGCGAGAGGTGAGGGCGAGCTCGATGCCGACGAAGAGGGCGAGGGTGCCCTCACTACCGACCAGGAGGTCTACCAGATCGCGCGACTCTGTGTAATAGCCCGAAGACTCCTTTCTTACTCCTTGGTGCCGAAAGGAAGAGGATTTCTTGAAATCGATATCTCGAATCGTTAAGTCGATTTCTGGAATCGTTGAGTCGATTTCTGGAATCGTTTCCAGGAGGCGGGCAACCGATGGCGTGTCGGGTGGAGGGGCGCCGCGACGCACCGTGACGCGGGTGCCGTCGGCGAAGATGCAGTCGAGGGCTGTGACCCAGCGGCGCATCGAGCCGAAGCGGAGCGTGTGGGCGCCGGCGGCGTTGGTGGCGGACATGCCGCCGATGGTGCAGAAGTCCCAGCTCGAGGGATCCACTGGGAAGCGAAGACCAACCGTGGCGGCGGCGCGGTCGACGTTGGCGACGATGGCGCCGGGGCCGACGGTCACACGCGCGTGATCGCGGTCGATGGGGCCAATCGTATCCATGCGGCTCAGGTCGACGATGACGCCAGGGCCGATGGCGCCGCCGGCCATGCTGCTGCCGGAGCCGCGGGGGATGAGCGGGGTGTTGGTC
>DATMNB010000324.1:0-7677 GCA_035569435.1 Gemmatimonadaceae bacterium | reverse complement strand
CGAGGGGAGCGTGGCGCCGATCGTGGCCGACCTCGGCCGGCTGCGCCCGCGCGTTGTGACCGGCGAGGTGCGAGAGGCGGGTGCCGATCGATTTCAGTGGCCGCTGGCGGTCGCATTGATGGTGCTGCTCATCGAGCCGTGGATCTCGGACCGGCGGAGGCGCGCGTGATGCGACGAGTCGTTGCCCTGGTGATTGTGGCGGGCGTTGTCGCGTTTGGGGCGAGCGGGGTGGGCGGATGGAGGATGGTGTTGGCGCGCGACCACGCGCTCAGGCTCTATCGTGCGCGTCAGTTCAAGGACGCCGACTCGGCGTTTCGCGCGTTGGTGCGGGTGGCGACGCAGCATCACCGGCTCGATGTCTTGCCGCCGCTGGAGTTCGATCTCGGGAACACGGCGTACCGGTTGGGGAAGTTCGAGAACGCCGAGCAGGAGTACCATACGGCGCAGGCCGGGACAGAGCGGTTGCGGGAGCGGGCGCTGTTCAATCTCGGGAACAGCTACGTGTGGCAGGCGCGTGGGGACTACGATCACGACGGGAAGGTGAGGGAACTCCGGACCGCGGTCGAAACGTTCGAGGATGCGCTGGTGGTCGATCCGCACGATATGGATGCCAAGTGGAACCTCGAGGTGGCGCTCCGGCGGTTGGCGGATGCGAGCGAGCATGCCTCGACGTCACGGCATCGGAACGATGCGGATTGGGGTGGTGGGAACCTCACCAAGTCGGGGTACGCCGGTACGCCGCAGACGGGTGCGGGGGCGACGCCGGGCGGTGGGTTTGGGAGTGGCGGCGGGGACGAAACGGTGCCGGAGATCACCGAGACGCAAGCGCGGAAGCTGCTCACGGCGGTGGAGCGGGCGCAGGTCACTGGCCAGGAGATTCCCGGTCGTATGAGTCGATCGGGCGGGGGGACGTTGCGAACTCGCGATTGGTAGCGTCAAGCGTGTGATGGGAGTCACTTCGTCCCATCACTTGTGGACGTAGCTTTCCTACCGTATCAAATCGCTACGGAGTTCGCGATGGTGGTCGCAAATACACAGACGCTTCGCGCAGTGGTTGTCGGCCGGCGGTCCTCGGTTGCCGATCGGCTCACGGCGCTCGGATATGATGTGGTCGCGCGGGTGGCTGCTGGACGCGAGGCCATCGATGCGGCGCGGCGGCTCGCGCCTGACGCGGTGTTGTTCGAGACGGAGTTGCCGGACGGGTTGGGCGTGTTGGCGGCGCAGGCGGTGACGCGCGCGACGCCTGGGATCGCGGCGCTCATCTTGAGCCGCCATCCCGCGGCGGCCATTCGCGAGGCGCGGCCGGATTGGGGCGCGGTGTCGCTCATGGCGGCGGATGCGGCCGAGGCTGAGTTGGACGCCGATGTGCGGGACGCGGTCGCGCGGGCGCGGGCGTTGGCAGAGATGCCGGCGGCCCAAGCCGAGGTGGAGTTCGAAGCCGAGTCGGTGGAGGCGCCGGCGGCGGCGCTGGTCGAGATTGCCGATGAGGAGATGTTCGACCTGGGCGCCGCGATGATCGAGGACGAGCTGGTGCCGATCACCGAGCCCGAGGTCGAGTCGGATGAGTCGCTGATTGATCGGGCGATCGCGGCGGTTGCGGAGCGGTCTGGGTTGTCGGCGGGTGATGCGCTGCGGCTCATGGAACAAGAGGCCGACGACAACGGGCAGTCGTTGCGCGAGGTCGCGCTGGCCATGGTCCAGGACGAGCCCGAGGCCTAACCGCGACCGCGGGCCTGTCGTCGGAATGCGCCCGGCGTGACGCCGGTGTGACGCTTGAACGCCCTGGCGAAGTGGCTCTGGTCCGCGAACCCGCAGCTCAAGGCGAGCTCGGACACGGGACGCGTTGTTTCCCGGAGCAGCACGCCGGCCCGCTCGAGTCGTCGACGCCGCAGGTAGTCGCCCGGGGTACAGCCCATGAAGCGGCGGAACACCCGCGCGAGGTGTACGGGATGTACGCCCGCGGCTCGGGCGAGTTCGGCGATACGTACTTCCTGCCCGCACTGGTCGTCCAGCAGTTCGCGGGCGCGTGCGAGCCACTGGGGCGGGACGCGGGCGGCGGATTCACGCGGTGGTATGGCCGCGGACACGAGATCGAGTGCGAGTGACTCGCTCGCGAGCGCCGCGCCGGTGGTCCACGACGCGCACTCGCTCGCCAGGCGGTGCGCCAGCCTGAGGGCGTCGGGATCGGACAGCGTACGCGGGCCGCCTGGGCGATTCCGGTGGTCCGACACGGCCGCCTCCATCACGGGCGCCGCGATCGACAGGGTGAGGAATCGTCCCTCGACGGTGCTGGCGCGGGCCTCGAACGTATCCCGGTGCGTGGTGCCCGCCGGATTGAACACGAGGATTGGCCCGCTGGCGACCGCGGGCGCGCCCGCGGCGGTGGAGACGTACAATCCCGACAGGACGAGGACGAAGTGCGCCTCCTCGTGCGAGTGCCGCTCGACGGTGCGGTATGGGTCGGCGTGCAGCACCGCCATCTCCAGCCCTGGCGCGTGACGCCGCACGTCGACGCGTCCGTAGAAGGTGCCGAATGGCAGCACCGCGCGTGGTGTCGGATCGACCATGTGGAATGTTGCGCGCGTACAAAACCGCGGGCAACGCCCATCGTAGAATTGCTCAGCCAATCTTGGGAGACTCGATGCACGTCACGCGCGCGGCAGTTCAAGGACTCATCCTCGTCGGGCTCGCGCTGCGCGCGGGCAACGCGCAGCAACCCGCGCCGAGGCCCGGTGATGATCTTATCGGCCTGTGGGGAGGCGACGCGCTGTTCGGGCCGGAGGTGCGGGGCGAGCTTGTGCTCGAACGGCGTGGCAGTCAGTGGACCCTCCGTGTCTCGGGCTTCGAGGCGGTCGCCGATCAGGTAGGGGACAGCGTCGTCGTCCAGTTGCCTGGAGGCGAAGGCATGGTCCGGGCGTGGGTCAATGGCTCGTCGCTCGACGGCTTCTGGGTCCAGCCTGGCGACGACGACAGGCCGCCGTACGCGACCCCGCTGCGCTTCAGCGCCGCCGGGCGCTTCAGCGCCGCTGGGCGCTTCAGCGCCACCGGCGTCGGTGCGTGGCGTGCGACAGTCGCACCGCTCGACCGACGCTTCCCGCTCTACCTCTCGATCACGCGCGCGAGCGACGGCACGTTGCAGGGCGTGTTTCGGAATCCTGCGGCCAACTGGCCGGGGCGCGCGGGGGCGTACCATGTCACGCGCGTCGGCGACCGGGTCGCGTTCGCCGACTCACGGACTGGACAGGTGCGGTACACGCAGCCGTACGATTCCGTACAGCGCACGATCGCGTTCGACTTTGGGGGGCCCATCATTCTCACGCCGCGGACGCGCGCGCAGGCCGTGGGCTTTGTGCCGCGGTCGCCGGGACTGCCAGCGTACGAGTATCGCGCGCCCGTGGACCTGCGCGATGGCTGGACGAGCGGACGTGCGCGTACGGTGGGCCTCGACGAGTCCGCACTCCAGACCATCGTGCGGGGCATCGTGGCGACCGACCCGCTGAGCGACAGCGTCCCCCGCGTGCACGCGCTCCTCGTGGCACGGCATGGGCGGCTCGTGCTCGAGGAGTATTTCTTTGGCTATGGGCCGGGTCGCTTGCACGACCTCCGCTCCGCGTCCAAGACGATGACCTCGGTGATGGCGGGCGTGGCGATGCAGCGAGGTGCCCCGTTTACCATGGCGACCGCGGTCGACACACGCGCGGGATCTACGCCCATTACCGTTGGGCACCTGCTCACCCATACGTCGGGACTCGCGTGCGATGATGACGATGACAAGTCACCGGGGAACGAGGACGCGATGCAGTCGCAGACGCAGGAACCCGACTGGTACCGCTACTTCCTCGCGCTCCCCACAGTCCACGCGCCGGGTACGACCTACGCCTACTGCTCCGCTGGCATCAACTTTGTCGGGCACCTCATTGGACAGCACGTCCATACGTGGCTTCCGGCGTTCTTCGACCGGACCGTCGCGCAGCCACTCGAGATCACGCAGTACGCGGTGAACCTCATGCCGACGGGGGAGGCGTACGCGGGCGGCGGGATGTACATGCGGCCGCGTGACTTCCTGAAGTTCGGCCAGCTGTACCTGAATGGAGGCACATGGCACGGCGTCCGGGTGGTGAGCGCCGCATGGGTCTCACAATCGACCGCTCGGCAGGTGGACCGTCAGGACGGGTCGGAGGACGGCTTTGGATGGCACCGGCACGTGCTGCAGGCAGGGACACGCCGGTTCCAGACGTACGAGGCGAGCGGGAACGGGGGACAGCTCGTCGTGGTCGTGCCCGAGCTCGACCTCGTTGTCGCCACGACTGCCGGCAATTACGGGCAGTACAACCTCTGGCGGCAGATACGCGAGTCGCTGGTGCCCGCCGTGATGCGGACGGTGGAGCCCTAAGCGGTCTGGGCGAGCTCGAAGGCGTGGGAGTCGCCGTGTACGACGCGGCCGTAGTCGGCGAAGAGCTCATCGAACACCGCATCCCAGGTGCGGGTGCGCGCGAACGCGAGGGCGTCGGCTGAGAGGGCGGCGCGGCGGGCGGGGTCGTCGGCGAGCTCGCGGACGCGCGCGGCGAAGAGTGTGGGGTCGCCCGGGGGGAAGGTGACGCCGCGGGTTGAGCCGAGGAGCTCGCGGGTTGGGCCGACGGCGGCGCCGACGACGGGGAGGCCGGAGGCCATCGCCTCGAGCAGGACGTTGCCGAACGTGTCGGTCGCCGACGGGAAGAGGAACAGGTCGGCGGAGGCGTAGAACTCGCTCAGCTCGCGGCCGGAGAGGCGTCCGACGAAGAGCGTGCCGGGCGGCGCGATGCGGCGGAGTTCGTCGGCGTAGGGGCCGTCGCCGGCGATGGCGCAGAGGACGCGGCGGCCGCGCTGGCGTTGGACGGTCTGCATGCCCTGCATGGCCACCGCCAGCCCCTTCTCAGCGCCCAAGCGGCCGACATAGATCGCGAGGACTGTGTCGTCGTCGGCGCCGAGGCGCTCGCGCACGGCGCGCGAGCGAAAGCCTGGCGAGAAGCGCGTGGCATCGACGCCGCGCGACCAGATCGCCGTGTTGCGGATGCCGTGCGCCAGGAGCTCGGTCTCGACGGCGTGCGTTGGACAGTACGTGCGCATGCCGGCGTTGTGATACCACCGGAGGTATGTCCACGTGATGTTGCGCAGCGCGCCCAGGCCGTAGAAGCGCGTGTAGGCGCTCCAGCTCGTATGGTACGATGACACGAACGGCAGTCCCAAGTCGTGCGCGCCGGCGCGCGCGGCGATGCCCATGCCAAACGGGCTGGCCGCATGCACGAGTGTCGGCTCCCACGCGCGTAGCTCGCGGCGCACACTGGCCGGTGTCGGCAACGCGAGTCGGTGCTCGGGATACAACCACAGCGGCAGACTCGGCCACCGCCGAATGTCCGGATCGTCGCTCGCGTGCGGATCCGTCGTGGTATACACGCGCACAGCGCCCCCACGCTCACGTACAGCAGTCGTGAGACGCTGCAGCAGGAGGGAGACGCCGTTCAATTGTGGCAAGTAGCTGTCACAGAACAACGCGAGCCGGAGCTCCATGGTCCATAAGTTCGGACGGTGGCGCCGTTGGTGCTAGGTGGATGTTGCGCCAGGCTGGAGCGTCAACGCGAACGTCGAGCCGACGCCGGGCTGGCTCGTCACGAGGATGTCACCGCCCATGGCGTACGCGAGCGCACGGCTGATGGGGAGGCCGAGGCCGACGCCTTCGGCTGAGTCGGCGCGGCGGCCGACCTGCACATAGGGCTCGAAGATCGACTCGAGAATGTCGGGCGGGATCCCGCGTCCGGTGTCATGCACCGTGATGCGCACCGGGCCGTCGCGGTCGGCCAGGCCGGGCTGGCAGGCGAGGGTGACGGAGCCGCCGGCGTCGGTGAATTTGACGGCGTTGGACAGCAGGTTGAGGATGATCTGCCGGACCTTGTCGCGATCGCCACGCGCGGTGCGGGTCGGGTCGCACGGCTCGTAGTGATAGGTCACGCCTTTCGCACGGGCTTGGAGCTCGATCATGGCCCCCGCGGCGCGCAGGGTCTCGTCGATTGGCAGATTCTCGGCTTCCACGTGGACGCGGCCGGATTCGACCTTGGCGTAGTCGAGAATGTGCGTGACGAGCTTGAGGAGGTGGGCGCCCGCGCGCCGCATGCGCTGCAAGTCCTCGCGCTGCTCATCAGTGACGGGCCCATGCAGCTCCATCTGCATCAGCTCCGCGTAGCCTTCGATGGCGGTCAGCGGCGTCCGGAGCTCGTGGCTCATCGTGCTCAGAAATTCCGACTTGGCCTCATTGGCGCCGCGGAGCGCGGTGGCTACGGCCTCGAGGGCCGTGGTTTGCTGGAGGAGCTGGCGGGTGCGTGCGTCGAGGGCGGCGACGGCCTGGTCGCGGCGGTCGACGAGCACCGAGAGCATGGTGGTGGCGAGCAGCGCTAGCAGGACGGCCGCCGCGGTCCCGCCGGCTGTCGCGGCGAGCGCCATCGTGCGCTGCCGGCCGGCCACGCGGCGGAGCATGGTGAGTTGGGATCGGGCGTCGCGGTCGAGCGCCGAGACGGTGCGGCGGATGGCCAGCATGGCGTCCTCGCCGTCCATTGCGGTGAGGGCGCGTCCCAAGGCACTGTGATTGTGCACGGTGACGGCGCGATTGACGAGCGCGAATTCGGCGTCGGCCAGGCGCGCCAGCGTGTCGGCGTGGGCACGGCGACCGGAGTCGTTGCCGACGAGACCGCGGACGGTCTGCAGGTCGCGGCCGACATCATCGGCCGCGCCGCGGGCCGGGGCGAGGTAGCGATCAGCGCCCGTCAGGGCGAACCCGCGCTCGGCCGCCTGCACATCCGTCAGGCGTGCGCGGAGGTCGGCCAGGACACGTGTGAGCTCGAGGGTACGATCGACCTGGCTGTCGCGGTCGGCCGCCGCGCGCACCTCGCGCAACATCGCCACGCCAAGGATGGCCACGATCGCCGCCGGCGCGAGCACGACCGCAATCAGGTGCGCCCGTGTGACGCGCGGGCGCGCAAACGGAATCGCGGAGGGGCGGAATATGGGCACACGCATCGGAGTCTCCCGGACGAGACGCGTCGAGTCCGTTCGGTGGCCGGACTGGCATTACCCGTCCCCATACGGGTCTGGGCGGTAGCCTCCAGAGCTTTGCGTCGCCGGCTTTCGCCGGGTTTGCCGTTATCGCAGGACCCGCCTCATCAGCGGGTGCCACTTAAAGCTCAATGTAGAGACCGATTGCCGGCGCGCAACGTTAAGGCGCCAGTGACGGCGCTCCAGCCGCATAAGAGCGTAACGGCGGCCAGAATGCCCCGACTTGTCTCATCGAAGACGAGCACGCCGACGATGCCTCCCACGGCCGCGGCCCACGCCAGGATGGCTGCCCAGCGGCGGCCGGGTGTTGCCCATTCGGTCCAGCCCAACACGAGGGCGCCCAAGGCGACAACCCCGTTGCCGAATCGTGCGGTCATGACGCCGATCAGGTGGGTGGCTTCGTAGACGGCGGGCATGGTGGTGTTGCCGGCGACGAACAACGCGGCCATCCGCGTGCCGGCGCTGGCCATGACGCCAATATCGAACGCGTTGAGCGCCAGGCCGATCGAGATGAGGGTGAGGGCCGGGGTGGCGTCGGTGCCATCGCGTTGGCGGACCCATATGCCGGCGAGGAGGCACGCGGATCCGGTGAGC
>DATMNB010000323.1:0-17742 GCA_035569435.1 Gemmatimonadaceae bacterium | reverse complement strand
GCTCACCGGCACGGCGTTCTTGCACTCGATCATGATCCAGGAGAAGCGGGGGATGCTCCGCAAATGGAACGTCGTCCTGGTCGTGACGACATTCCTGCTGGCGATCCTTGGCACGTTCATCACGCGGAGCGGCGTGATCTCGAGCGTGCACTCGTTTGCCCAGTCTCCGGTCGGCAACTGGTTTGCGGCGCTGTTGGTAGGGTGTGTCGCCGTGACGGTGTACCTGGTGGCGACGCGGCTCAAGGATCTGGAGGCGCGGGCGGAGCTCGAGAGCATGGTCAGCCGCGAGGCCGCGTTTCTCTACAACAATCTGCTGCTGGTCGGCATCGCCTTCTCGGTGCTGTGGGGCACGCTCTTTCCGATCCTGAGCGAGGCGGTGCGCGGGTCCAAGATCACCGTGGGCCCACCGTTCTTTAACGCGGTCAACATCCCGCTCGGGCTCCTGCTACTCGGGCTCACGGGCGTCGGGCCGCTCATTGCCTGGCGTCGGGCATCGGTGTCCAACCTGCAGCGGCAGTTTGCGGTGCCGGTGTTTGGCGGTGTGACGGTCCTGGCGGTGCTCCTGGCGATGGGGATGCGTCAGCCGTCGGCGCTGGCGGCGTATGCACTGGCGGGCTTTGTCTCGACGACGATTCTGCAGGAGTTCTATAAAGGGATCGGCGCGCGGCAGCGCATGCATGGAGAGTCGATCCCGGTCGCCTTCGTGCGACTCGTGGCGCGCAACCGGCGGCGCTACGGTGGATACATCGTACACGCCGGGGTGGTGATTCTGTTCTGCGCGTTTGCTGGGTTGGCGTTCAAGCGGGAGAATGACGTCACGCTCAAGACCGGGGAGTCCTTCGAGACGACCGATCCCTATGGCCACCGGTGGCGGTTCGTGAGCGAGGGCCTGTCCGTCGACACCAAGCTCAATCGCCGCATTGTCGCTGTCGCGCTCAAGCCGACGCGCGATGGGAAGCCGATGCCGCTCATCGAGAGTGAGAAGCGGCAGTACTTCGATAGTCAGGACCACGACACGTTTGAGCCGGCGACGGTGGTCGGGATTCAGGAAGGGCTGCGACAGGACGTGTACGTCGTGCTGGCCGGGGTGGTGAACGACGACACGGCAGAAGTGCGGATCACGTTCAATCCGCTGGTGTGGTGGGTCTGGTATGGCGGGATGATCATGGCGATCGGTGGGCTGATCGTCATGTGGCCGCAAGCCGGGCGGCGGCGGGAGAGTGGGTATGCGGCCGTCATGGAGTCGGCGGGGGCGGCCGAACGGTGATGCTGTCGCGGCGGGAGTTCATGGGGGCGTTGACGGCGGTATTTGTCCAGCAGGCCGCCAAGCCGGATGGGGCGCGGCCGACGATGGTCATGCCGATGGACGACAATGCGTACAAGCCCGTGGCCCTGCCACCTAAGCCGGGCGCCTCGGCGTCGATGACTGATGAGGCGCGTGATGCGCTCGAGCATCGGATTCATTGTCAGTGCGGGTGTACGCTCGACATCTACACGTGTCGGACGACGGATTTCACGTGTCCCGTGTCGCCGGCGATGCATAAGGACGTGATGGGGCTCGTGGCGGGCGGGTATTCGGCCGACGAGATCATACGGGCGTTTCAGGGGGCGTATGGGGATAAGGTCCTCATGGCGCCGCCGCGTGTGGGGTTCAATTGGGCGGGGTATGTGACGCCGTTTGTGGCGCTCGGGGCGGGTGGGGTCATTGTGGCCACCCTGATCTCGCGGTGGCGGCAGAAAGAGGGCCCTGTCGAGCAGCCCGTCGTGGTGCAGGGGACGCCTGACGAGATGCAGCGGCTCGAGGACGCGATACGGCGCGACGATCAATCATGATGGCGTTGATCGTCGGGACCGTTCTGGCTGTGGCCGGGTTGGCGTTTGTGTTGAGTCCCGTCTTGCTGGGGACGACGGTGCGCCGGCGGCAGGTTGGTGGTGGTGCCAAGGAGAGCGGGGCGATCGACGCGTTGCGGGAGATCGAGTTTGATCGGGCGACCGGGAAGCTGTCCGATGGGGACTATGCGGCGCTCAAGTCGAGTTACACGGAGCGGGCGCTCGATGAGCTGCGCCGAGCGCCCACGGGTGGCGCGGACGTTGCTGAGGCAGCGGTGGCGGAATATCGGCGACGGAGACCGCGTTGTGCGGTCCATGGGATGCGGCCGGAGGCGGACGCACTGTACTGCAACGAGTGCGGGGTCTATCTGACCGGTGTGTGCGCGGGGTGTGGGGCCACCGTCACGAATCCAGGCGCCCGGTATTGCACCGAGTGCGGGGCCGCGCTCGCGGCGTAATTGTCCATCGGCTAGCACCGGCGCCGATTTGGGTTAACGTAGGACGTATGCCCGCCCAGAACTTCATGAACTTCACGGAACACGTCCGCCAGGTGTTGTGGACGGCTCGGGACCACGCGCTCAAGACGCGGGCCGAGGCCGTGGCGACCGAGCACGTGCTCTTTGCGATGCTCGAGCAGGCCGACGGGGTGGCCATCACGGTGCTAAGGTCGCTGGGGGCGGCGGACTTTGATCGGTTGCGTGAAGCGCTGAGTCGGGCGGGTGGGGATCTCTCGGATACCGCGCCGCGGCGTCCGCTGACCGTGGTGCGTGGACCCGAGCTGCCCTATACGTGGCGGGCCAAGCGGGTGCTGGAGTTCGCGATGGATGAGGCGCGGCAACTGAGCCACTCGTACATCGGGACGGAACATCTGCTTCTCGGGTTGCTTCGCGAGAAGAAAGGGGCGGCCGCGCAGGTGCTGGCCGAAGCGGGCGTGACGACCGAGGATGCGCGGGCGGAGGTGTTGCGGGTGCTCCAGGATGGCCTGCCGGAGCCGGTTCCGGATCCGCCGCCGCTGGCGGTGGTGCCGGCCGGCGTGACGCCGATCGACGCGATTACCACGAGGGCGGATCAGGCGGTGCTTGGTGGGTACACGCCTCGGGCCCGGCGGGTGCTGGCGGCGGCGATGGTCGAGGCCGCCCGCATGGGTGCTGATGAGGTGAGTACCGAGCATCTGTTGCTCGGATTGCTCACGGAGCGTGACGGGTTGGCGGCCACCATCCTGGTCCACCTGGGGTTCGATGCGGAGCGGGCGCGGGCGACATTTGATTTCACGCCGACCGACATGCGGCGAGCGGCGGCGGCGCATCTCCCGTTTTCCGATGCCATGCGTCGCACGCTGCATCTGGCCCGGGAGTCGGGGTCGGCGGATGGCCGAAGCCTCAAGGTCGGGACTGACGGGTTGTTGCTGGGGCTTCTGGCCGACGGGGAGGGGCTGGGCTGGCAGCTGCTGGCGGCGGGCGGCGTGACGTTACACGCCGCCCGGGCCGAGCGGGATCGACTGACGGGCTAACCGGCGCTCACCGACGGCTCAGCCGGCGCGCTCGATCAGCTCGAGCCGACGGAAGGCGACGCGGAGGGGGATGAGCGTCGCGGCCACGCAGGCGGCCACGGCCAGGCCGAAACCAAGCACGTAGTCGACGACGGGCGCCTTGGGGCTCGGGGGCACGATGTTCGTCGACTGCATTTGCTGGACGTACGCGTGCATGCGCGCGTGCAGGTAGTCATACACGGGGCGCGCCTCGAGAAAGACGACCAGGCCGAGGACCAGGACGGCGGTCATCATGAAGACCAGGCCGCCAAACGAGGTGGGGATCTGCGCCGCGTTCTCGGTCTCGAACTGCGGGAAGAGCGTCCCAAAGCAGAGCGCCATCGCGGCCATGGCGAACGTCATCAGAACGATCGTGGTGACCGACACGGCGAAAATGAACAGGTCGACCTTGAGCAGCGCATCGGTCACGGCCACGATGGCGACGGCGAGGGCCATCAGGGGGACGGTGCCCACCCAGTACTTGGCCCAGAGCAGGTCGCGGACATCGAGGGGGCTGGCGCGCAGGAGCCAGAACGTCCGGCCCTCGAGACTGATGCCGGGGAAGATGAACCGGGCGGCGATGGCCGCGAGGACAAAGCCGGCCAGGAGGAGGTTCCCGAATGGCAGGAGATTACGTAAGAACACGCCCGTGGCCGACGCATCGTCGATGGGCAAGAACTTCACGTTGAAGACGTAGACGATGAGAAGGACGCCCAGCAGAATGAGCTGCGACCACTGCGTCGTGTCGCGAAAGAAGACGCGGAGCTCTTTGAGGACGAGCTCCCGGCGCCGCACGCTGGTCCAGCCGAGCAGAACGAGCCCGACGCGCGCCATCGTGCCCGCGCGAGCCACCTGACGCCCGCTCTCCTGCGCCTTGGTGTACCCCTTGGCGTACAGCGCAAAGTGGAGGGCGGCGCCAAGCGCCACCGCGGCCGCGGCGGTCGACCAGAGGAGGTAGAACGGCAACGGGTCGACAGCGCCCGTGAGCCAGGACATGAGGGCGCGCTGGGCCCACTCACTGGGGAGCCAGGGCGACGTCGGCGCGCGCAGGAGCGCGACAAAGTCGACGAGCGACCGAAAGCCTTCCGGTCGCGCGAGCTGCTCCGGCCGCATCAACCGGAAGAGGAGCACGACGCCGGCGCCAGCCATGACGGCGATCACGCTGAGGATGTCGCGCGTCCGTCGGGCCGGGAACACATTGACGAGGAACAAGGTGACCGCGCTGCCGAGCACCGCCGGGAGCGCGAAGTACGGGACCAGCACGGCCAGGGCGATGAGCGGATAGAGCGGGCCGCCAGCGAAGACGACGCCATACGCTGCCAGGATGGGCACGGCCATGAGGGCGACCATCCAGCTGGAGCTCACCCCGGTCTCGATCAGCTTGGCCGAGTAGACGGCCAGCCAGTCGGTCGGCGCGCCGACCGCGTGATCGAGGTCGCGCGCCAGGAAGAACGAGGAGAGCGAGGAGACGACGTTGGACAGCAGCAGGATCGAGAAGAAGCCGACCAGCAGTGTGCCGAGGACCTTGCCAGCGAGCAGGGGGCCGATCTCGGGGACGGCCTTGAAGTAGTCGAGGAGGCGGTAGAGCAGGGCGAAGATGGCGGTCCAGAACACGACCCCGAGGAGGACGAGCGCGGTCGTGCGCGCGCCGCGGCCGCGTTCCTTGGTGCGGATGCGCGCGCGCAACGTCAGCCACTTGGGGGAAAGCAGGCGTTGTGTCTGGCGGAACACCCCCGTGGGGACGAACGCGTCCGTTGGGGCGATCGGGTCAGGCATCGAGGACACCGAGCAGCTCCCGGACGGCGCTATCGCCCGTGAGCTTGAGGAAGATGTCCTCGAGTCCGCCCGCGCCGGCCACGGCGTCGGCGCGCAGCTCATCCATCGTCCCGCAGGCGCGAATCTTCCCTTCCTTGATGATGCCGATCCGGTCGCACAGCGTCTCGGCGACTTCGAGCGTGTGGGTCGACATCATGATCGTGTGTCCGC
The DNA here is from genome assembly GCA_035569435.1 of Gemmatimonadaceae bacterium. Taxonomy (GTDB): domain Bacteria; phylum Gemmatimonadota; class Gemmatimonadetes; order Gemmatimonadales; family Gemmatimonadaceae; genus DASRDS01. The sequence goes on along the minus strand of DATMNB010000323.1, from coordinate 12,398 downwards.
GGTTCACGTACTGACGGAACAGCTCCTTCAGTGTCTTGGCCGCGCGGGGGTCGAGCCCGACCATCGGCTCGTCGACGACGATGACATCCGGCCGGTGCACGAAGGCGCTGGCGATGATCAGCTTCTGCCGCATGCCGTGGCTGTAGCTCTCGACCATCTCATCGCGCCAGTCCTCGAGATCGAAGACCGCCAGCAGTTCGCGCGCGCGGTGCTCGACGGTCGGTCCTTGCTGGCCAAACAGCCCGGCCACGAACCGCAGGAATTCAGCGCCAGTCAGCTTCTCGTAGATGAAAGGCCGGTCGGGGATGAACCCCAGCACACTCTTGGCGGCGATCGGATCGGTCGTGATGTCGTGGCCGGCGATCTTCACTGTGCCACCCGTGGGCCGCAGAATGCCGGCGATCATGCGCAGCGTCGTCGTCTTGCCGGCGCCGTTGGCGCCGAGGAAGCCGAACAACTCGCCGCGGGGGACGGTGAGATCGACGTGATCGACGGCGGTGAAGTCGCCGTAGCGTTTGGTCAGACCTAGAAGCTCGATCATTGGGCTTTCGCCTTCCGGAAAAAGATGTTCTTGCCGGCCCAATTCTCGTGGGCCAGGTCATACGTCGTACGGACCAGGGTCACCGGTCCGGAGGCCGGGATCGTCGCGGCAGCGGCCACGAGGCGGCCTTCGTCGTCGATCCACTCCACCACGGGCGCGCCGCCGCCGACGAGCGGCGCGTCGGGGACGATGCGCCAGGCGCGGAGCGTGTCGGTGGTGAACGTCGTCCAGAGATGGGTCGTCGTATCGATCACGGCGCTGTCGGGAAGCACGAACAAGGACTCAGCCGCGACAGCGAGGGTCACGCGCCGCGGCCCGTCGACGGGGTCCAACTCATCGAACTCCGTATGCCTGCCCACGTGTGGTCTCGAGCCCCCCAACGCCAGGGCGAGCGGCAGGAGGGTCGGGGCCAGGTCGAGCGGCGTGCCACGCACGGTGCGCTGCTCGGGCTTGCCCATGTTGGGTGGCGGCGTGACGGACATCTGTAACGCGGTGTCACCGACCGGATCGATCTGGATCACGGTTTCGCCGGTCCCAGTGTCTGACTGGACGATGTAGCGCCGGAGCCGGAAGGTGTTGGTCAGCCAGACACGGTTGGTGAGCGTCGTGCGGCGCAGGTGGGAGACATTGCCGCGAGACGTCGGCGTCGTCACCCACCGATCGGCCATCAGGTAATCGGCCAGATAGAAGCCGCCCTCGGCGGTGTCGAGGCGTGACGCCGCGAACCCGACCTGGTGGCCGTTCTGATCGACCCTGAAGTAGAGGTCTCGTGGGGTGACGCGGCCGGCGGCGTCGCTCAGGCGGTGCGCGTCAGTATGGTCGGCTGCCTGGCGGCGGCCCATGGCGACCACGCCGCCGCCCCAACAGAGGAGTATCGCGGCCAGAAGGCCGACGCGACTCAGGCCAGTTTTTTCATCTCCGATGTGCATCTCGCGCTTTTTGGTAAGCGGCGGCAGCCTCTTGCGGGCGTCGCATTCGGTCGAGCACGATCCCCACGCCCTTCAGCGCGCGCCAGTTATCGGTCAACAGACGACTGGCGGCCTCAAACGCTAACAACGCCACCGGGAGCTGGTCGGTGTGGTTGTAGGCGTCGCCGAGGTAATAGAAAGCCAGCCCACCATTTGGGGCGAGCTCGGTCGCGCGTTTGAGGGGCTCGATCGCGTCGCGCCAGCGGGCCTTGCGGCAGAGATCGACTCCCCGTTCAGTGAGAATCTCGGCGTCGGCCGCGCGCTGGCGCTCCTCCGCCAGTCGCGTCTCGTCCGAGACCGGCGCGTCGTTGGACGACGGCGGGCCTCCGGTCGTGCTACCGTTTTCGCTCATATCGCCGCTCACGCCAACGCGAGAGAAGTTTCCTGATCGATCCAACCCAGATACTTCGCGGCGCCGGCGCTTACGGGCAAGGCCAGCAATTCTGGAACCTTATACGGGTGCAGCTCGGCGAAGGCTGACTCGAGGAGCGGCAGTCGTGCAGCCCGGGTCTTGAGGAGCACAACGGTCTCGGATTCGTCGGCGACCTTGCCCTGCCACCGGTAGAGCGACCGCGCGGTGGGGAGGAGGGTGCCGCAGGCGATGAGGCGGCGGTCGAGCAGGGCTCGAACGAGGGTCACGGCTTCGTCGGGGGTTGCCACAGTGGTGAGCACGACGACAGCGTCGGTATGAGACATTGGTGGGCCTCGCGGGTGAAGACGACGGAACCGCCGGAATGTAAGGGCGTACGCCAGGCCCCTAGCAAACACAAAGCGGTGCCGCGACCTTTCACTGCTTATGCCAGATGAATCGTTGGTGATCCGGGGGGCTCGGGAGCACAACCTCCGGAATATCGACGTTACGATCCCGCGCGACCGACTCACGGTCATCACGGGCCTGTCAGGCTCGGGCAAGTCGTCGTTGGCGTTTGACACGATCTACGCCGAAGGACAGCGCCGCTATGTCGAGTCGTTGTCGGCGTACGCCCGGCAATTCCTCGGGCTCATGGAAAAGCCTGACGTCGATGCCATCGATGGACTGTCGCCGGCGATCGCCATCGAGCAGAAAACAGCCGGCCACAACCCGCGCTCGACCGTCGGCACGGTCACCGAGATCTACGACTACCTGCGTCTCTTGTTTGCGCGCGTGGGGACGCCGCATTGCGCGAACTGCGGCCGTCCGGTCCAGCGCCAGAGCGCCGGCCAGATCGCCGACACGGTCCTCGGGTGGCCCGCGGGGGCTCGGATCGAGGTGCTTGCTCCGCTTGTCCGGGGCCGAAAGGGCGAGTTCCGCGAGCTGTTCGAGTCGGCCCGCAAGCAGGGATACATCCGGGCGTACGTCGACGGCGAGCTGGTCGAGCTGGCGTCGCCGCCCAAGCTCAATCGCCGGCAGAACCATACGGTGTCGGTGCTGGTGGATCGGCTTGTGGTGCGCCAGGAGGACCGGACGCGTCTGGTCGACTCGTTGGAAACGGCGCTGCGGCTGGCCGACGGCCTGGTCGAGGTCACGCGGAGCGGCGAGGAGCCGACGCTCTTCTCCGAGAAGTACGGCTGCCCGGTGTGCGGCATCTCGTTGCCCGAGCTCGAGCCGCGGCACTTCTCGTTCAACTCGCCGTTTGGTGCCTGTCCGGCGTGCAGTGGACTCGGCACGCGGCGTGAGGTGAGCGAGGATCTGGTCCTGGGCGATCCGAGCATCTCGCTCCTGGAAGGCGTGATCCTGCCGTGGGGCGAGCCCGATGGCTACTTGCGGAAGGTCATTCTGCCGGGGCTGGCCAAGCGGTACAAGTTCGAGCTGAACACGCCGTGGGGAGAATTGTCGCCATCGGTTCGCTCCGTGTTACTCCACGGCGCTCCGGCCGGCGACGCCACCAAGTGGGAAGGCATTCTGGCCAACGTCCAGCGTCGGCACGACGAGACCGATTCGGACAGCATCAGGCTGGATCTGCAGCAATACATGGTCGCGGTGCCGTGCTCCGCGTGTGGTGGGCTCCGGCTCAAGCCCGAGTCGCTCGCGGTCACGATCGCCGATCTCAACATCGGCCAGGTTGTGGAGATGTCGGTTGCCGACTCGCGCCAGTTCTTCGACGGACTGGCGGGATTGGATCCAGACATTGCCGGGCCGATCCTCAAAGAGGTGCGCGAGCGACTGCGATTCCTCGTCGACGTCGGGCTCGAGTACCTGACGTTGGATCGGCCGGCCGAGTCGTTGTCAGGTGGCGAAGCGCAACGGATCCGGTTGGCGACGCAGATCGGGTCGCGGCTGGTCGGCGTGCTGTACATTCTCGACGAGCCATCGATCGGGTTGCACCAGCGCGACAATGCCCGGCTGTTAGCGACGTTGGCCCGGCTGCGTGATCTCGGCAACACCGTCATCGTCGTCGAGCACGACGAGGAGACGATGCGGGCGGCGGACTATCTCATCGATCTGGGCCCCGGCGCGGGGAAGCATGGCGGGCTGGTCGTCGCGGAAGGGACGGTCGAGCAAGTGATGGCCAACCCAGCGTCGACGACGGGACGGTATCTCACCGGGGATCTCTCGATTCCCGTGCCGTCGGTGCGGCGGACGCGCGACGCGGCGCGGATACTCGGCATCATCGGTGCGCGTGAGCACAACCTGCGCAACGTGTCGGTCGAGATCCCGCTCGGGAGTTTCGTCGCGGTGACGGGCGTGTCGGGGTCGGGGAAGTCGTCGTTGATCGAGGACATCCTACATCGGGCGTTGGCGCGTCATTTCTATCGGGCGCGGGTGATCCCGGGCGCGTACGACCGGATCACGGGGCTCGAGCACCTCGACAAGGTGATCGACATCGACCAGAGTCCGATCGGGCGCACTCCGCGGTCGAATCCCGCGACATATACGGGGCTGTTCACGCCGATTCGCGAGCTGTTCGCGGAGATGCCGGAGGCCAAGATCCGCGGCTATGGGCCGGGGCGGTTCTCGTTCAACGTCAAAGGCGGGCGGTGCGAGGCGTGTCAGGGGGACGGGCTGGTCAAGATCGAGATGCACTTTCTTCCCGACGTGTTCGTGCCGTGCGAGGTGTGCCAGGGACGGCGATTCAATCGCGAGACGTTGGAAGTGCGGTTCCGGGGGCTCAGCATCGCCCAGGTGCTCGAGCTGACGGTCGAGGATGCGTGCGGGTTCTTTGAGAACCAGCCGCGCATCAGCCAGAAGTTGACCACGTTGCGTGATGTCGGGCTCGGGTACATCCATCTGGGCCAGAGCGCGACGACGCTGTCGGGCGGCGAGGCGCAGCGCGTGAAGCTGGCCACCGAGTTGTCGAAGCGGGACACGGGGCGGACGCTGTATATCCTGGACGAGCCGACGACGGGGCTGCATTTCGAGGACGTGCGGATGCTGCTCGACGTGCTGCACCGACTCGTGGATCGCGGGAACACGGTGCTGGTCATCGAGCACAACCTGGACGTGATCAAGACGGCGGACTGGATCATCGATCTGGGGCCGGAGGGTGGCTCTGGTGGCGGCTCGATCATCGCGACGGGGACGCCGGAAGACGTCGCCGCGGTGTCGGCGTCGTATACGGGGCAGTACCTGCGTCCGCTGCTCAATCGCCGAGCGAGCGTGACCCGACGCAAGGCGGGATAACCGCCGATGGTGTCTCTGCTGGACATCATTGGACCGGTCATGGTCGGGCCGTCGTCGTCGCACACGGCCGGCGCGTGCCGGATCGCGTTACTCGGTCGCGGGCTCGTGGGCGGGACGCCGGAGACCGCGTTGCTGGAGCTGCACGGGTCGTTCGCCCGCACGGGCGAGGGGCATGGTACCGACAAGGCGCTCGCCGGCGGGCTGCTTGGGTTTCGTCCCGACGATGAGCGGCTGCGCCAGGCGTTGGAGATCGCCGAGCGTGAGGGGCTGCAGTACCGGTTTGAGAAGACGACGGTCGAGGGTGACGACGTGCATCCGAACACGGTGCGCATGACGTTGACGCGGGGTGCGGATCGGACGGTGATCCTCGGGTCGTCGCTGGGCGCGGGGCGGGTGCGGTTGAGTGAGATCGACGGGTACCCCGTCGATCTCACCGGGAGCTGTCACACGATGGTGCTCGTCGCGGAGGACCGGCGGGGGTCGATCGCGCGGATCGCGCAGCTGCTGGCGGATGGCGAGATCAACATCGCGACGCTCAGGCTTTCGCGCCGCGAGCGCGGCGGGGATGCGTTCATGGTGGTGGAGGCTGACGACCCGATCGCGGAAGCGGTCTGCGACAGTGTGCGTGGGCTGCCGTGGGTGCGGTGGGTGCGGGCGCTCGACAAGGTGAGCGCGTAGGTGTATCGCGCGCTCGCTGACGCCATTCGTGACGCGGAGGCACGGGGCACGACGCTGGCGGTCGTGGCGCTCGATGCCGAGGCCAAGGATCAAGGGCGGCCGGTCGCGGAGATTCGCGCGGCGCTGGGGCGGGCGCTGGCCATCATGCGGGGGGCCGTCGCCGACGGCCTGACCGGCGATCACCACTCGGCCTCGGGGCTTGTCGGCGGCGACGCCGCCAAGCTGCGCGTCGGGCCCGCGGGGCCGCTGTCGGGGACGCCATTCCGGGATGTGTTGTCGCGGGCGTTGGCGGTGCAGGAGATCAACGCGGCGATGGGCGTCATTGTCGCTGCGCCGACGGCTGGTGGGGCTGGGGTGTTGCCGGCGGTGCTTACCGGGCTGGCCGATGCCAAGGGCTTGTCGGACGCGGCGGTCATCGATGCGCTGGCGACGGCGGGTCTGATCGGCGCGGTCGTCGCGGAGCGGGCGTCGTTGTCGGGTGCGGAAGGCGGGTGTCAGGCTGAGACGGGCGCCGCGGCGGGGATGGCTGCCGGGGCGGCCACCGAGATGCTCGGGGGAAGCCCCAGGCAGGTTGGGCATGCGGTGGCGTTGGCGCAGCAGGGGACGCTGGGGCTCGTGTGCGATCCCCTGGGCGGGTTGGTCGAGCTGCCCTGCGTGTTTCGCAATGCGACCGGCGCCGCGATCGCGATGGCCGCGATCGAGATGGCGTTGGCGGGTATCGAGTTTGCGATTCCGGCCGATGAGGTGATCGACACGATGGGGGAGATCGGGCGGAACATGGATGTGCGCTATCGCGAAACGGCTGGCGGGGGGCTGGCGGCGACGCCGACCGGGCGACGGTTGGCGCGGGAGCGGTTGTACCAGATCAAGAAAGGGTGAAACAAGGGCATTGGCGCCCTCGTCTATGATTGGTAGGTATTAAACAGTACATTGAGCCCAACATGGTCACCCGCGAAGACATCGAGACGTTCCTCGACCGGTTGTCGACAGAAGGGGCGAGCCACACCGAGGTCGAGCCGGGGCTCTGGATCGTCAAGCCTAACGGGCTCCTCGACTTAGACATCGTGGTCCACTACTCGCCGCCGGTGGTGGTGCTGCGAGTCAAAGTCATGAACCTGCCAGACGACGCGAAGACCGCGGCCAGCCTGACTCGGCGACTCTTGCAGCTCAATGCAACCGATCTCGTGCATGGCTCGTACGGTATCGAGCGGGACTCGATTGTGCTGACAGAGGCCTTGGAGCTGGCGCACCTCGACTACGAGGAATTTTTGGCCAGCTACGAGGGTATGACGCTCGCGCTGGGCGCCCATCTGCGCGAGTTGGGCGCGTACCGCGACGGGCGTTGACCGGGACACATTATGGGCCTTTTTGATCGCCTTTCCACGCTCCTCAAGTCGAACATCAACGATCTCATCTCCTCGGCCGAGAATCCCGAGAAGATGCTGAATCAGATCATCGTCGACATGCGGTCGCAGCTGGTGAAGGCCAAGCAACAGGTCGCGACTGCGATCGCCGATGAGAAGCGGCTGCATGACCAGGCGGACGTCGAGCTGCGGCAAGCCGAGGACTGGGAGAAGCGGGCCGTGCTGGCCGTGCGCGAGGGGCGGGACGATCTCGCCAAGCAGGCGCTCGTGCGGCAGAACGAGCACGCGCAGCACGGGAACGTGCTCCAACAGACGTGGGAGACGCACCGGGCCGAGACGGAGAAGCTCAAGAACTCGCTCCGCGATCTGAACGACAAGATCGAGGAGGCGAAGCGCAAGAAGAACCTGCTCATCGCCCGGCAGCGGAGAGCGCAGGCGCAGAAGCGCATCGCCGAGACGATGTCGGCGCTGTCGGAGAAGTCGGCGTTCGAGGCGTTCTCGCGGATGGAGGAGCGGATCGAGCAGAGCGAGCGCCAGATCAAGGCGTCGACGGAGATCGACGAGGAGTTTACGGGCGACCGGTTGGCCAAGGACTTCAAGCAGCTGGAGCAGTCGGCCGGCAGCGCCAACGCGGATAGCCAGCTGCTTGCGCTCAAGCAGAAGATGGGGCTGCTCGGACCCGGTCAGGGTGCCGCGGGCTCACCTGCGGCGCGCCAGCTTGGCGCGGGCGCGGAGGAAGTCGTGCACACGTCCGACGTCGAAGAGTTGCCCGATAGCCGAAAGCCGTAGGAGTTAGGGTGGCTGGCGCCGTGTCGCGATCTGTCGCTCGCGTGACCGGGGGGGCGCGCATCGGATCGGTGCTCACGGCCGTCGTGCTCACGGGGCTCCTGCTCTGGCTGGGCATCAAGACCGCCAGCATCTGGCTGCTCCTGTTCATGTCGTCGCTGCTGGCGCTGTACCTCGACGCCGTCGCTGACTTTCTGTACCGGCGTCTCAAGCTCAACCGGCGGGTCGCGTTCTGGGTGGGCGTCATCGGCTCGCTCGGGATGGGGGTCGGGCTGGTGGCGCTGCTCGTGCCGCCGGTGGTGGAACAAACGCAGCAGCTGATCGGGATCCTGCCGTCGACGGTGCGCGCGGGCCAGCAGGCCCTCGAAGGGCTCGTCGCCAGGTTCCCATCGGTGGCGACGTTCTGGGCATCCATCCAACACAATCTGCTGTCGACGGTCACCGAGCAGGCGTCGGGGCTCGTCAATGGCGTGTTGCCGCGTGTGTTTGACGCGCTCGCGGTCGTGGGGACGCTGTTCTCGGTGATCGTCATGGCGATCTATCTGGCGATCGAGCCGGTGGTGTACCGGGAATGGGTCGTGGCCCTGTTCCCGCCGCAGCATCGTGAGCTGGTGCGCGACGTCGCAAGCCACCTGGGGGGGAAGCTTCGCGACTACATCGTGGCTCAGTTACTCACCATGGTGATTCTTGGCGCGCTGACGGCCGTCGGGCTCAAGTTGATCGGGGTGCCGTACTGGCTGACGTTTGGGGTGTTGAGCGCGGTCGCCGCCATCGTGCCGGTGTTCGGCGTGCTGCTGTCGACGACGGTGCCGGCGCTGTTCGTGCTCGGCGAGCCCGGTGGGCTGGTGCGCGCGCTCTTTGTCCTCGGACTTGGCGTGCTCATTCACGTGATCGAGGGGAACGTCATCTCGCCCAACATCATGTCCAAGCGGGTCGATCTGCCGCCCGTGCTGACGATGATGGCGGTGCTCATCTTTGGATACCTGCTGGGGCCCGTCGGGCTGCTCGTGGCGGTGCCGCTGCTGGTGGCGATCATGGTGTTGGTGCAGCGGTTGTTGGTGAACCGCGTGTACGAGGGGCATGGGTTCCGCCGGCCGGCGAACGATCGGCCGCTCGTGTTGCGGGTGCCGGTGGCCGAGGGGCTGGTGTCGGTGCCGGACGATGGCGTCCCCGATCTCATCGCGATCGCCGAAGCATCCAGATAGAAAACCTAGATAGAAAATTGATGTGTGTTGTCATGGCGGGATGAGGGCGTTGCCCTTGGGTCCCGCCATTGTTGCATCCGTCGACAAGATCAACACCATCATCTCGCGTAGCTCCTTTCCACTCGTGTCACGGAGGTTTTCATGCGTATGCGTATTCGGTTTTTGCGTGTGCTCCTCGTCGGCTCGTTGGTTCTTCCCACCTATGCCGCGGCGCAAGGACTGCAATGTGGCGCGATATCCGGCGGGTCCTGGCCGTTTGGGTCGCTGTATAGCTGGTGCGTGGCGATTCGCACGGGTCTGTGCGCGATCGGGTACTGACCGGTGCCACAGCATCCGTTCGTGCGACGGGGATATCGGGCGCCATCGCCGTCGCCAGTGGCGACGGCGCTGACAGCGCTGGGGGTTGGGATCGGTCTCGTGGTCCTCGTCGGAGCCGCGACACGGCTCCGGCGGGTCCCGGCGGTGCCGGTTCCGCTCGCGGCGCTCCAGGTCGTGCGTGGGCCGGCGCGTGTGACGGCGCCGGTCGCGCTGCTTTATATCGACCGGTCGTGTCTCTACTGCCGGCCCGCGGCGGTGCGGTTCGATTCACTCGTGCGGGCGTCGCGTGCGCGTGCGTTCATTGTGTCGAACGATCGGCGGGATTCCGCAGGCGCGTTGGCGCGCTACGCCGCGCGGGTGGGCGTGCGGGCGAGCGGGTTGGCGTTGGATACGGGGCACGTGCTCGCCCACGCCGAGCGATTGGGCGCTGTGCCAGTTCTGGTGGTCGTGGATCAGTTTGGCGCGGCGACGATCGCATATGGGGCGCCGTTTCGGTTGACCCGCACCGGAGCCGGCCCGTAGCTTGCGCGCGTAATGCCTGAGTTTCGCCTCTACAACACGATGACGCGGACCGTCGAGCCGTTCGCCCCCGCGGACGGCCAGACGGTGCGCCTCTACACGTGCGGGCCGACGGTGTATAACCCGGCCCATATTGGGAACTTCCGGACGTTTCTGTTCGAGGATCTCCTGCGGCGCGCCCTCCGGTTGCATGGGTGGCGCGTCGAGCAGGTGATGAACCTGACCGACGTCGAAGACAAGATCATCGCCAAGGCGCATCGGACGGGGACGACGATCGACGCAGTGACGGGGCCTATGATCGAGCGGTTTTTTGCCGATCGGGATTATCTCAAGATCGAGCCCGCCGAGCATTATCCGCGGGCGACGCACTACATCCCGGGGATGATCGCGCTGGTCGAGCGATTGGAGCGGGCCGGTTTGGCGTATCGGGCCGACGACGGGTCGGTCTATTTCGCGATTCGGAAATTTCCGTCGTATGGGCGGCTTTCGCGTCTGGATACGCGGTCGATCAAGGCCGGGGCGCGGGTGGCGCAGGACGACTATTCCAAGGACGACGCGAACGATTTCGCGCTGTGGAAGGCCGCCAAGCCGGAGGATGAGGCCGCAGGGGCCGCGTGGGATTCGCCGTGGGGGCGGGGGCGGCCGGGGTGGCATCTCGAGTGCTCGGTCATGGCGATGGCGTTGCTCGGGGAGACGCTGGATCTCCACTGCGGGGGGATCGATCTGATTTTTCCGCACCACGAGGACGAGATCGCGCAGTCGGAAGGGGCCACCGGGGTGACGTTTGCGCGGCATTGGTGCCATGGGGAGTTTTTGCTCACCGATGGCGCCAAGATGGCGAAGCGGGTGGGGAACGTGATCACGGTCGCGGATCTCAAGGAGCACGGCGTGAGTGCCGCCGCGGTGCGGCATCTCGTGTACAACACGCATTACCGGCAGGTGCTCAATCTGTCGGACGCCGGGTTGGACGCGTCGCGGGCGGCGGTGGCGAATCTCGCGGAGCTCGCGGACCGATTGGACGCGCCGCTCACGGTGGGTGGGACGGCGGCTATGGGAGTGGCGCGGGCCGAGCTGGAGCGGCAGGTCTCCGTGGCGCTGTCGGATGATCTGAATTCGCCCAAGGCGTTGGCTGCGGTGTTCGAGTTTGTGCGGGCGGCGAATGCGGATCTGGACCGGAAGGGTGGGGATCGGTCGGCGATAGAGGAGGGGAAGCGGGCGCTCGAGTTTGTGGACCGGGTGTTGGGGATTGTGCCGCCGGCGCGGCTTGGCGGGCTCATCAATTCCACGGGTCCGGTGTCGTTGACGCGGGCGCCGGCGGATGCGGCGGAGGCGGAGCTGGTGGCGGTGGTGACGCGGCGGCTGGAGGAGCGAGCTAAAGCACGGGCGGCAAGGGACTTCGCGCGGAGCGACGCGATTCGGGACGAGTTGTTGGAGAGTGGGGTGGCGATCGCGGATTCGGCGGCGGGGACGGCGTGGAAGCGGGTGAAGTGAAGCGCGGGCAACGGCTTGACACTGTCGCCCTTCCCAGGTATTCTACGGGCTCGCGTAAAATTTGATGGGGATTATGCTGTGCTGACGTAGCTCAATTGGCAGAGCAGCTGATTTGTAATCAGCAGGTTGCGAGTTCAAGTCTCGCCGTCAGCTCTGCGTGGTTGAGGTGCTGGTGCGGGACGTTGTGTGCGGGACACGTGTTGGGTGGGGTACCCAAGTGGCCAACGGGAGCAGACTGTAAATCTGCCGGCGAAAGCCTTCGAAGGTTCGAATCCTTCCCCCACCATAGGGAGAGGGAAAGCAGGTGAAGAAGCAGTGCTGTCGAGGAGACGAACCGCGGGAGTAGCTCAGTTGGTAGAGCGCAAGCCTTCCAAGCTTGATGTCGCGGGTTCGAGCCCCGTCTCCCGCTTGGGGTGTGGCAGGAAGAGGTTGCGGTGATGGAGCTCGGTTGGGCGCACGAGAAGGAAGAGTTTTCCCGAAGGGAAAACTCTAGGAAATAAAAAGTGCTAAAGCGAGCGCAGCTCGCTTTAGCTCAGTTGGTAGAGCGCAAGCCTTCCAAGCTTGATGTCGCGGGTTCGAGCCCCGTCTCCCGCTTGGGGTGTGTAGGAAGAAAACTGAGTCGGCAGCCGCTCGCGTAGCTCAGTTGGTAGAGCACACCCTTGGTAAGGGTGAGGTCATCGGTTCAATCCCGATCGCGAGCTTGCTTCGAAAAAAAAGAACTACGATAGCAGCAGTAAAACAGGCATTAACACCAGTCGAGTTTATACAGTCATGGCGAAAGCAAAGTTCGAGCGGACGAAGCCGCACGTGAACGTGGGGACGATCGGGCACGTGGACCACGGGAAGACGACGTTGACGGCGGCGATCACGGCGATCCAGGCGACGAAGGGGTTGGCGCAGAAGGTGGCGTTCGACCAGATCGATAAG
>DATMNB010000322.1:0-3235 GCA_035569435.1 Gemmatimonadaceae bacterium | reverse complement strand
GGGTGCTCGCGCGTGTCAGCTACGACGACACCTCGGGACCGCATGCTCATGACGTGATCAAGGACTCGGTCACTGTCGGGCGCGGTGGCATTGCTTACCCCGTGGACATTCGCGTCATCTCCTCCGTCGACGTGTCGCGCGAGCACGCTCGCATACGCAGGGACCCGCAGTCGGGCCGTTTCTACCTGATCGACCTCAGCTCGCTCGGGACGACGCTCAACGGCCGCCACGTCCCGCGCGGCTACGAGGAGCGCGACGGGGCGAAACGAGAGAACGGGGTTGAAACGCCACTGCTGGACACGTCGCAGATCGGTCTCGCCGACACCGTGTTCCTCGACTTCCGGAAGGTCGACTGATGGCGCTGCTCCTCTGGGCCCGGCTTGCGCTGCTGGCCGCGCTCGCGGCTCTCATCGCAAGCTACGTGTGGGCAGGGGTCAAAGAGCGCGACGAGTAAATGCCATGCAGACGATGAGCGCACTGATGGCGGCGGGCGAAACCGACCCCGGCCTCCAGCGCGAAGTCAACGAGGATCGGTTCCACGTCGACGTGGGCCGCGGTGTCTTCGTCCTCGTCGATGGTATCGGCGGTCAGGCAGCCGGCGGCAAGGCCGCCGACGTGGCGTTGACGATGCTGAGGACCCGCCTCGAGCGTGAAACCGGTCCCACGGCGGATCGGGTTCGCGAGGCCATCACGATTGCCAACAACGAGATCCACCGCGTCGCGTCATTGCGTCCTGAATGGGCCGGGATGGCGTGTGTGCTCACCGTCGCCGTCGTGGGCGAGCGGATTGCGACGGTTGGTCATGTGGGTGACACGCGGCTGTACAAGCTGCGTGGCGACAGAATCGAGAAGATCACGCGCGATCACTCGCCGGTCGGCGAGCGCGAGGACTCCAACCAGATCTCGGAAATCGACGCGATGCGCCACAAACGGCGGAACGAGGTGTACCGCGACGTCGGCTCGGAGCTTCACGACCAGACGGACTCCGATTTCATCGATCTGCACGAGATTCCGTTTGAGTCCGACGCCGCCTTGCTGCTGTGCAGCGACGGGCTCACCGACCTGGTCGAGTCGGCGACCATCAATCAGGTCGTGACGCGGCTTGCTGGTCGCCCGCATGACGTCGTCAACGCCCTGATCGAGGCGGCCAACGACGCCGGCGGCAAGGACAACGTGACGGTCGTGTACGTCGAAGGAGAGCTGTTTGCCGCGAGTCGTGCCCGCTTACGCGTGGCCTCCACTGACGCGCGGGAACGGTCGAGGAGATCAGGGCTCGACCGACGGCCGCGCGAGGGGCACAAGACGTTGCAACGCGTGGTGCGGACCGTGGTCGTCGCGCTGCTGGCGATTGTAACCACGTTGGTGGTGATTCGATGGCGTCCATCCTGGCCGATCCCGGCGCCGAGCACCGTCGATCCGCCCACGCCGGCATCGGGCGTCATCGTCGTTCGACCGAATGAATCGATCGCTGAGGCCCTGGGGCGGGCGCAGCCTGGATCGCGCGTTGTCGTCGAGCCGGGAGAGTACCGCGAACGCCTTGTTCTGAAGGACGACGTGCAGGTGATCAGTCGTGTTCCGCGAGGCGCCACAATCCGGCTGCCGGGCGGAGCCTCCGAAGCCGACCCGGCGGTCGTCGCGGCCGACCTATCGAACGCCGGATTCGTCGGTTTCCGCATCATCGGCGACGCCGCGACGCCGCTGGGCACGGGGGTGCTCGTCAGCGGCGCCACCGTATCGATCGTGGACGTGGAGGTCGCCGGCGCCCTCAGCGTGGCCATCGATCTCGGTCAGATGGCCGGCGGAGGCGTGATCGGCAGCGATATTCACGACAACCCCGGCCCGGCTTTGGCGATCCGATCGGGAGCGTCGCCTCGGATTACTCACAACGTCTTCGCCCGTAACGGGCTGTCCGAGCGAGCCCGGGCGTCCCTCATCATCGAAAACGACGCGGAACCGTCGATTGTGGGCAACGTATTTCAAGGTGTGACCCCGAAGGCGTTCCTGTCCCTGGGCGCCGCGGCCAGGCTGAGCGTCATGCGTGAGAATTGGTTTCCGCGGTGATGACGACGGTCTTCCAGCGCGTGGGACCGTACGAGATCCTCGAGGAGATCGGCCGAGGTGGGATGGCGGCCGTGTTTCTCGCGACGGACACCCGTACGACGCGCCGCGTGGCGCTGAAGCTGGTGCCCACGGGCAATGACCGTGAGGCGCGCGAAATCCTCGAGGCCGAACGCTGGGGCGCGAAGCTGCAAGAGCAGTTCTGTCTGGCAAGCGGCCATGTTCCGGTCGTGTACGAGCACGGCACCGAGTGGGGATACTTCTACATCGCGATGGAGTACCTCGAGGGACGGAACCTCTCCGAGGTCATCGCGAGCGGTCCGTTGACTTCCGAGCGCGCGGCCGGCGTCGCAGCGCAGCTTTGTGAGTTTCTCGAGGCGGCGCACCGTTTCGAGGTCACCATCGACGAGCGCCCTCTCCGCTCGCTGCTTCACGGCGATCTCAAGCCTCGCAACATCAAGGTGACACACGACGAGCGCGTCAAGGTCCTCGACTTCGGGATCGCCAAAGCGCTGTCCTTGAGCCGTAAGGTGACGCGCAACGATTTTGGCAGCATCGCGTACCTCTCGCCTGAAAGGCTCGAGTCGGGCGAGATCGATCCTCAGGCCGATTTCTGGGCGGTTGGCGTCCTGCTGTACGAAATGGTGAGCGGCGGGCTGCCATTTCAGGCAGCGGACACTCGCCGATTGGAGCAGCGCATCCAGTCGCGGCTGCCGCCGGCGCCCCTGGGAGGGCGCTGCACCCCGGGCCTGGCGGCGGTGATCGGAAAGCTGCTTGCGGGCCGGCCCGAGGAACGCTATGCCGCGGCTGCCGCTATCCGCGAGGATCTCGAACGCGTCATCGCCGGGCGGGAGACCCAGGCGGAGCACGAGGGCTGGCCGAACCGCGCGATGGACGAACCTCCAACCCGTCGTACGCGCGCGCCAGAGATTGTCGAAGAGCAGGCGACGCGCCGGACGCGGGAGCCAGGCGCCGCTCGGGAGACCACGGTGCTCCAACCGAGCGCCATCGTGGCTGCGACCCAGCCGGCGTCTGGTGCCCCCCGAACGCTCGCAGGACGGAGGTCTCTTCTTCGAACGGCCCTCCTCCTGATCGCGCTCGCGATTGCGTGCAATGAGATCTGGGTTGCGGCGGTCGCCAGCCGACTCGCCGCGACCGTGCCGACCCGCGAGCTGGA
>DATMNB010000321.1:0-3047 GCA_035569435.1 Gemmatimonadaceae bacterium | reverse complement strand
GGTCACCGCGGCGACCGACGACTCATACCAGCGGCGGAGATTGGCGATGAGATGCGATCGATCGTGCAGCAGGCCGTGGATGCCGCCATGGCCCGTGAAACCGATGCCCCGTCGCCGGTCGTCGGTGCCGATGGTGATGTCGGACCAGTCGTTCACGAAAAATTCGTGGACGATGATGTCGGGTGCGAACTGGTGGTCCAGCTCGCGCACCTGCGGCAGCTCCTCGAGCGGGCCGTAGCCCGTGACCCCGGCGTTGATCACCTGGACGGGTCGCGGCGCGAGGCATCGCGCGAGCGCCGCTTGGAGGAGCGCCGGATACGACTGCTCGTAGGGGAGTCCCTCGGGCATCGTGAACGCGTCGCCGACGGTCAGGACCCGGAGGGTCGTGGGCGTTGGGCGCGCCACGGCGATGTCGGGGCTGGCCAACCCGAAGGAGTTGGTGCGGATGACGTAGTCGTAGTCGTTGTAGCGGAGCCGTGTGACGCGATCGGGAATCAGCCCGAAGGCGCGGGTCGGATGGATCTGGAGGGCTGGGCGCTCGCCCCACCCGCCGACTTCCCGGGGAGCGACGCGGCCGGCGACGATCTCGGCCACGGCGAGGAACACCACCGTGGCGATCCCGCCGGCCACCCATGAACCCGTGGCTGTCACCGCGATCGCGGCGACGATGCCAAACACGGCGGCGATGTAGCCCGACCCAGCGGGCATCACAAACAGTCCCAGCGCACCGGCCAAGAGACCGATGCGGCGGGCCAGGGCGCGGCCGCGCGGCGCGTCATGGTCGAGCCACTCCAGCCAGGCGAGCGCCCCGGTGGCGAGCGCGATGACGAATGCCAGCGCGCGGTGCCAGTGGCCGTCGGGGGCGAGCTGTGGCTCGAGACCCGCCAGCGCTCCAACGATCGCGAATCCGCTGACCCAACTGAGTGGAGCGGCCAGCCGGATGAGGTGCTGTGGGAGGGTGGTGCGCAGTCGCTCCACGGTCCGCTCGATCCACGCACCCGCGGGGATGGACGCGGCCAGCACGAGCACGGCGGCAACCGCGTGCGCCGCGGGGTGGCCGGCGAACAGGATCGCCGTCCATTTCAGCGGCGGCTGGTGGAGCAGGAACACGCTGTAGGAGACCGCGCCGAGGGCGGCGATGGGGCGGATGGGCATGGCGCGCCAGGCGGCGTAGAACAGTGCCGTCAGGCCGATCGCGACGAGCCAGTTGGACACGAGCGCGCCAACGAGTGTCAGCGATGCGGCGAGGCCGGCGGCATACACGAGCGCGCCCGCGACGCCGACGCGGCCAGCCGAGGGGATCGGGCGACCTTGGGCGAGCCACTGAGCGATGACCATGCCCGTCGCAAACTCGGCCAACCGGCAGCCGAAGAACATGCCGGTGAGCCAGTCGTATCGAATGCCGGCCGGCGCCACGAGGCCAATAGCCCGCGACAGGATCGTGAACGTCAGGGCCGCCGCGAGGAACCGCCCCGCGTGGAGTTTGTCGAGGGCGCGCAGCAGCCACGGGTAGACCGCGTAGAGCTGCAGGATCAGCCACACGAACCACCACGCGGGCGAGATGTAGAAGAACAGGCCGGGCGTGATGCGGAGTCCCGCGAGACTGAGCAGCGTCGCCGGCGACGCGAACGTGAGGGTGACGGGCACGATCACGGCCAGGCCGAGGATCACCACGTGCATCGCGATGTAGAGCGGGTACAGGCGCAGCAGGCGTCGGCGGTAGAAGGCCGACCGAAACACCGGGCCGTCGCGCTCGGCGGGCGGCAGCCGCAGGGCGGCCAGCGTCAGACCGATGCCGCTGGCGACGATGAACACGCCGGGGCCGTTGTCGCCGAGCCACCCCAGGAAGCGCAGGGCGTTCCACAGGGGCGATGGGCCGGACGGCAGGAACGTGTGGAGCCGCGTCGCCAGACTGGCGGGCCAATCGCCGCCCGGGTTGGTGAACCATGGCCCGTGGCCAAACTCCTCGACCAGATGGTTGAGGAGGATGGCGACGAGCGCGAACGCCTTGATCGGATCGAGCCAATCGAGGCGGCGAATCGCCGGCGTGGGAGGCGGCGCCAGTGGCGCCGCGGCTACCGGAGGCTGGCGAGTTGCCACGGCCCGTGCACGGCTGCGGGCGTGGCCTGCGGCAGCACGACGTCCGGAATGCTGCATCCCGTGACACAGGTTGCCGCCAGTCGCCGCACCTCGCTAAACGACACGCGATTGTGCGCGTCGCTCGCGTAGGCGTCGTTCAAGAAGTCCACCGTCTCCGCGACCTCGCGGGCCAACGCCTGCTCCATCGAGCGGAACCCCGCGACCACCTCGGCGACCAAGTCAGCCGTCGGCGCCGCGCACCCGCGCCCGATCCCGGTGTACGCCACGGCGCTGTCGGCGAAGTCCGACGAGTGGTACAGGTTGCACCCGTCCACGACGGCCACGCGCAACTGGCGCAGCCGGTCGAGGATGCCGAGATAGTCCCGGTGGCCCGTGCACATGATAACGATATCGGCGCCCTGTAACGCCACGTCCACATCGTTGGTGAAATGGGCGGTCAGGCCGAATTTCTCGAGGTTCTGGTCATCGGGCTTCACGTACGGATCGTGGAGCCGCACCGTGCAGCCGCGGTCGAGCAGCAGGCGCGCCAGCGCGAGCGTCGGCGAGTTGCGCGTGTCCTCGGAGTTGAACCGGTATGCGGTGCCGAGGAGCGCCACGGTCTTGCCATCGATCACGCCGTCGTAGAGCGGGATCGTGGCGGCTGGCGACGCATCGTTGATCCGCCGCGCGGCCAGGATCAGGCTTCGGCTCGTGTCGGCACCGCTCTCGATGCGCCGCCACCACAGGAGGATCCCGTCCTTGGGGAGGCAGTGGCCCCCGACGCCGATGGTTGGGATGAGCAGCCCGCCGCTCGGCACGGCATTGGGGTCGTCGCTGGCGTCGTCGACCTGTGCCAGCTCCGTGTTGACATCCTCACGGAGGGCATAGAAGTCGATGTCGCGCCGGTCGCAGTCGCGCACGACCTCGGCCGAGAACGCGATGCGGACATCGCGATAGGCATTCTCCAG
>DATMNB010000320.1:0-11112 GCA_035569435.1 Gemmatimonadaceae bacterium | reverse complement strand
GCACCAGAGCGCTGCGTCGACGACCACCCGGCGACGGACCTCTGGCGACGCATCGCGACGCGTCGCGCCCCATGCCACGAGCGACGCCGCGCCACCGGCAACCACCAAGGCATACGTCGGCCGGATCAGACAGACGAGGCCGGCCGAGAGGCCACTCCATAGGAGCCAGCGTCGCCGCGTCGGATCATCGAGATAGCGCCAGAGCAGCCAGAGCGCCAATAAGAGGAAGGGGACGAGATAGCCATCGCGCTCGGCCGTGTGGTAGTACCCGGCGGCGACGTAGGTCATCGCGTAGGCAACGCTTGCATACACGCCGGCCCTCGGGCCGGCGATGCGGCGTGCGAGCACGAACAGCAGCGTGCAGGTGGCGACCTCGAGAACGAAGTCCGCGGCCCGGAGGGCGTACTCCGAGGTCCCGCCGGCGGCGATCACGGCCAGATGGATAAGCATCGCGCCAGGCGTCGATGTGTCCCAGGCGTCGGTGTACGGCCACTGCCCGTGGAGGATCGCCCAGCCGATGTACTCGTAGAAGCCGTGGTCAAAGCCGAACCCGAACCCCAGCGTCGGCACGAGCACGACAGCGCTGATGAGTATGGCCGCGACCGCGTATCGCCGGTCGGCGACGACCTCGCTGGGCGGACTCGCGACCGCCATCTCGTACTCCGGGGCCTCGCGCGTGGTCACGGGCTCAACTTGAAGCGTGCGGACGCCCGGCGCAAACCGTGGTCGTGCGGGCGGGCATGACCCGCCGGGCTATTGAGGTGCGCCAGCCGCGGGGCGGTCGTCTGACCGCGTACCCGCGTAATCCCGCGGCGCGGTGCGAGGGCGCGGTGGCTGCCGCTCTCCGTCCGGACGTCGCAGGGACACGAGCTCATACGGCGCGAACGGCGGCGGAAGGCCCCAGGGTCGGTTGCGCCGCTCGGCCTGCAGTGCCGGATCGGCGAGCGCCCGCTGGACACGATCACGGCCACCCCGAAAATCGCTCTCGGGATCCCAGCCGACGAGGACGCGATACAACCGATCGGCCCACGGGAGAATGCGCGGCGTGACCGCTGTCACCAGGCCACCCGGCTTGACGACCCGTAGGGACTCCCGCAAGCAGAGCCCCGGATCGTCCATGAACTCTAGCGCGCTGACGATCACCACGACGTCGAAGCTGCCGTCCCGGAATGGCAGCGCCATCCCGCTCGCCTGTGCCAACTCGGCGACGATCCGGTCCGCCAACAATCGTTTGCGCACGGCTGCCCCGTGCGGATGGACGTCAATGCCGACGATCCTGTCGGCGTGCACCGAGAGCTCGTAGAAGAAGATCGCGCTGCCGTAGCCGATCTCCAGCACGCTGAACAACGGCCCCCGTGGCAGCGCGTCGCAGACCCACTGCAGCCGTTGACGCAGCACCCACCCAAACCCGCCGGCAAAATACTGTTCGACCGCGTCGACCGGTCCGGTCTTGAGAAGTCGGTCAGAGGGCGGGAGGCGCAGCATCGCAAGGACGCCTCAAGCACGATCCGTGCTCGGACCTCGTCCTGTGACCGGATCGTTCGCCGTCGGTGCCAAGCCCGGTACAGATCCCGGGTCGGCGGGCGGACGAGGCGGCTCATACCTCAGGTTACGCACCCATGCATATGCTTCGCGCACGGACCCGCTGATGAGCGTACGCGCCGACAGCCGTTCCCGCCGATCACCCGTGAAGCCGATCACGGCGGTGCCGCGGCCGAGTGCCGGTTCGTCGGCCAGTATGACGAGCCCGGGATAGGTCCACAACCAGCGCGCCATCATGTCGCGCTCCTTGCGTCGTCGAGCATCGTCGACGACGATCAGCGCCCCAGGCGTGAGCGCGCGGTAAATCGCATGGAGGGCGCCGTCGCGTCCGAAATATCCGTCGGGCGCGTCGACGAGGGCGAGATCGAATGGGCCGCGCATCGCCGCGGCCGCGGCCGCCGCACGAGGGTACCCGTGATACACGCCGACGCGGCTCGCGCGGAAAAACACCGGCGACGCGATCAGGCACGCGTCGACACCAGGGGTCGCCTTGACCCGTGTCCAGGCGTCCCCGCTCCACCTCGGATCCTCTTCCACCGCCGTTAGCCGCCCGCCCGACCCGCGGGCCAGCGCCTGCGCAAAGACCAACGACGAGGCCCCGGCTCCGAACTCGACGATGTCGTGTCGATCGAGCGCGATGACCAACCGGGCCAACACGCCAGCCATCGCCCAGTCGATCGGCCACGATGAGGTCGGGACCGGGTAGGCCGCATCCACATCGGGGTAGCGCGCGTCACCGAGCACGAGGTCCTGCACTCGCGCCCGCCAACTCTCGACGTCACGCACCGCCGTCGCGTCCATTCGTGCCTTGGGTGTACCCGACGCCCATATAATATCGCAACGACGGCGGCGTCAACTCCTGCTGTATACTTATGCGACGAGTTTGACGAGCGCGCCCATCGAAACCGTATTGTTGCGCACGCCTCGTTGGCGAGTTCGACATCCCCGACGTCCACGCGGAGATCGTACCGCGCGACTGTCGTCTCGCCTGTCTCACAATAGCAATCGACTTGGCCTGGCCGCAACGCCCCGGTCATCTTTGAGACCACGTACTCGCGCTGGGGAGCTCAGGGGTTGGCAGCATCGGTTCGGGACCAGTTCCAGGGAGCCCTCGGCCCCCTGTATGTACTGGAGCACGAGATCGGACGGAGTGGGATGGCCACAGTCTACGTGGCCCAGGACACGAAGCACGGTCGCCGAGTCGCTCTCAAAGTCCTGAATGCCGGGCTCACGATGGCGCTCGGTGCGGAACGGTTCCGGCGCGAGATCGCGGTCGCGGCATCACTGCGCCACCCACACATCCTGACGGTCCTCGACTCCGGCGCCACGCCGGAGGGCCAGCTCTGGTTCACCATGCCGTACGTCGAGGGCGAGAACCTTCGCGCGCGACTGACGCGGGAGGGCGCGCTACCGATCCTCGATGCGATCCGGATCGCCCGCCAGACGGCGAACGCTCTCGAGTACGCGCACAGTCGGGGCATCATCCACCGCGACATCAAGCCGGAGCACATCCTGCTTGGCGGCGGCCACGCACTGGTGGCCGACTTCGGGATCGCAGTCGGCACGGTGGGCTACATGAGTCCCGAGCAGGCCAGTGGCATGGACTCACTCGATGGACGGACCGACGTCTACTCGCTCGGCGTCGTGCTGCAGGAGATGCTGCCCCGCGACCTGCCCGCGGGCCTGCAAACGACGCTACGCAAGGCGCTTGCCCTGGCCCCAGCGGATCGATGGGCCAGTGCCGGCGAATTTGCCGCGGCGTTGGAGACCGCCGAGCGAGCCATCGCTCCGATGGTGGTCACGCCCGCGTCGCCCGTGCGACCGACACGACCAACGGCGCGCGGACGAACGCGTTGGGCGCTCCTCGCGGCACTCGTCTTAGGCGTAGCGCTCGTGATCGGGAAGGACGTACTGGACGCCTGGAAGAGCCGGCACGCCGGCCAACCCGCCGTCCCGGCCGCGTCGGAGACCCTCCGGCTGGCCGTGCTGCCCTTTGAAAATGTCGGGGATTCGAACAACGCCTACTTTGCCGACGGCGTGACGGATGCCGTACGCGGCAAGCTCGCCGGACTGCCAGGGCTCGAGGTCATCGGCTCGACCAGCTCCGACCAGTATCAGCATACGCGCAAGACGCCGCAGCAGATCGGCCGAGAGTTGGGCGTGCCGTATCTGTTGGAAGGCACCGTGCGCTGGGCAAAGACCGCGGATGGCTCGAGCCGCGTGCGCGTGAGCCCCGAGCTCATCGATGTGCGCACGGGCGCGGACAAGTGGGAGCAGCCGTTCGACGCGCCCCTCACCGACGTGTTTCAGGTGCAGAGCAACATCGCCGGCCAGGTCGCCCAGGAGCTCGAGGTCGCCCTGACACCGGCCACGGAGCACACGCTCGCCAGTCAGCCGACGACGGATCTCGTCGCCTATGACGACTACCTGCACGCCGAGGAGCTCGCGACGATCGGCGGCGGCCCCGCGGCCGTCCGGCGCCACGTCGCATTCCTCAAGGATGCGGTCGGCCGCGACTCGAATTTCGCCCTCGCCTGGGCTGCCATCGCACGGGTGGAATCGGAAGAATATTTCGACGGCGTACCTAACCCCGCGCTCGCGGACTCGACCGACCGAAGCTCGGCCCGTGCGCTGGCTCTCGCGCCTGATCTCGCCGATGTCCACACCGCGCGCGCCGCCTTCTACGTCATGGTCCGCAAGGATCCAGTCCAGGCGCTTCACGAGGACTCGACCGCGCTGGCTCTCGAGCCCCTCAACGCCAAGATCCTACGCCGGACCGCCGACGTCGAAGCGACCCTTGGCCGCTGGGATGCGGCCGCGGCGCACGCGCAGGACGCCATTCGCCTCGACCCGCGCTCGGTGGCCGCGGCGGCCGAGCTCGGCCACCTGGAACTGCTGCGGCATCAGTACCCCGATGCGGCAATCACGTTGGATCGTGCGACGACCCTGTCGCCCACAAACATCAACGTGATCGAGGATCGCGTGCTCCTACCACTGATGCAGGGCAATCTGCCGGCGGCACGGGTCGTCCTCCGATCCGTCCCGCCCGGTGTCGATCGGAACAGCCTGGTCGAGTTCGTGGCGGCCTATGGCGATCTGGGATGGGCTCTCGATGCCGCCGACACCGAGCGGCTCCTCGCGCTCGGCCCCGATGCGTTTGGCGGAGACCGCGGGGCGTGGGCGTTTGTCCGCATGCAGCAGTACGCGTTCCAGGGAGACCGACGTCGCGCCCGCGCGTACGCCGACACGGCGCGCATCGCGTTCGAGGCGCAACTCGAGTCCGCGCCGGACGACGCCCAACGGCATGCGCTCCATGGCCTCACGCTCGCCTACCTCGACCGCGGCGAGGAGGCCATCCGTGAGGGTCAGCGCGGCGTCGCCCTCCTGCCCATCGCCCACAACGCCTTGCTGGGTCCCTACGTCCAGCATCAACTCGTACGCATCTACATCGCGCTCGGCGAGCCAGAGCGCGCGCTCGATGTACTGGAGCCGTTGCTTCGCGTCCCGTTCGTGCTGTCGCCCGGGTTGCTCCGCATTGATCCCAACTTTGCGCCGCTCCGCGGCAACCCGCGGTTCGACAGCCTCGCCGCCGGTGACACGCCCGCTAACTAGGGAAGCGTCACGACTGGACGTGCGTCGACGGGCCGAGTCTCGATCGCGCGCGGCACCACGGTGATCTCACGCATCATCCCGTGCATGAAGTTGGGCTTGCCATCGCGCGCGTTCGGGAAGATGCAAATCAGCCCGTACCGCCCCGGCGTGAGATCGACGTCGATATCCCCCTCGGCCCCCGGCGCCAACGGCGTCAACCCGGTCACCGGCACCACCGGCGCCGGTCCGCGCTGCGCCTCGATCCAACTGACCAAGTCGCCGAGCGATTTGTTGGGCAGGATCCGGCCGAGATAGATGTCGTGCGGCTCGGCCGCCATGTTCCGCACGTGCAACGTCTGTCGACCCGCCACCAGCGGCTGCGGCACATCGAACCCGTTGTCGACCACCGTGATGGTCGCGGCGTCTCGGGCAACGGTCCGACCCGCTCGCGGCGGCGCCGTGACCGCGCTCGTGACCGCACTATCGTTGCCGATACTCGCGAGGTGGATCGACGCGGTGCGGGCGGCAACCGAGCCGGGAGCGTAGTACAACGCTGCCGCGACCGTCATGGCGATCGCGATCGATACGAAATGGGATGCGTGACTCATGGGGGCAACCTGGCGCGTCACCGTCAGCGCCAAGTCACCCCGGAATCACCTGTCTGTCGTGGGCCTAGTTGTTGATATACTTGTCCCACGCGGCAGGGTCGGGCCCGGTGAGCCGGCCCGCACCCTGCACCGCGAACGCCCAGGCTGGATATTCGACCGGCAGCGTGCTCACGTCGTCCAGCACCCTGATCTCGTCAGCCGTCAGCGTGACGTCGATGGCGGCGAGATTGTCGCGCAGTTGGTCGATCCGTTTGGCACCAATGATGACCGACGTGACGACCGGTTTGCTCAACAACCAGGCGAGGGAGATCCGCGCCGGGCTACAGTTGTGCGCTTTCGCGATCGGGGCCATCGCCTCGAGGATCGTCCACGTGCGCTCCTTGTCGACGACCGGGAAGTCGAACGTGGAGCGCCGCGAGTCGACGGCTTTCTGGTTCGATCGGCTGAACTTGCCGGAGAGCAACCCGCCCGCCAGCGGGCTCCAGACGAGGAGGCCCATCCGCTCGTGCTCGAGCAATGGCACGAGCTCGCGCTCGAGGTCGCGACCCGCAATTGAGTAGTAGGCTTGGAGCGTATCAAACCGCGCCAGGTTCTTCTGCTCGGAGACCCCCCGCGCCAGGGCGATCTTCCACGCCGGCCAGTTGGACAACCCGATATAGCGGACCTTGCCCTGACTGACGAGCGTGTCGAGAGCGCGTAGCGTCTCCTCGATCGGCGTCACCGTGTCGTTGGCATGGATCTGATACAGGTCGACGTAATCCGTCTGGAGCCGCCGGAGGCTCGCGTCGATGGAGTCCATGATATGTTTGCGCGATGCCCCGATGTCGTTCCGACCCGGCCCGACACGGGAATAGACCTTGGTCGCGACCACCACATCCTTTCGCGCGAGCCC
The DNA here is from genome assembly GCA_035569435.1 of Gemmatimonadaceae bacterium. GTDB lineage: Bacteria > Gemmatimonadota > Gemmatimonadetes > Gemmatimonadales > Gemmatimonadaceae > DASRDS01. The sequence continues at coordinate 4,479 of DATMNB010000320.1, read as the reverse complement.
GAGGTGCTTGAACGACTGCCCGAGCGTCGTCTCGCTCTGCCCGCCCGTGTACGAGTCCGCGGTATCGAAGAAATTGACGCCGGCGTCGATCGACGTCTTGACCAGCTCGTTGGCGCCGTGCTGGTCGACCCCCGCGATCGCCGTGTAAACGCCCCCGGTCTCGCCAAAGGTCATCGTCCCAAAGCAGAGGCGGGAGACGACCAGTCCCGTGTTACCCAGAGTTGTGTATTCCATGCCTCATGAACAGACAGAGGCCTTCGCCGGTTCCCCGCGCTTTTATCGGACCGTCGACTCGTGCACGTAGACGATGCGCCATCCCTCGGCACGTTGCTGACACACCATCGTGACAATGAAATCGTTCGTCTTGACCTCGCCCGTCGGCAGCGTCCGCCGGGACGACAAGGGGTCCGTCACGACCGCGACCTCGGGCGTGAGCGTCACGATGCGCATCGGCCCCTGCTGGCTGTACACCACATCGGTCTTGGCCCATGCCTTGAGCTGCAGATCCCGGATGTTCCCAAATCCTGTCGTCGCGATGCCGTTGAACGCGAACACCACCGTCGAGTCGTGCAGGTACGACGCCAGAAACCGATCCGTGTCGTGCGCATTCGCCGCCGGCAGGAGGTCATCCAACACCGGCTGCAACCCACGCGGCGCCTGCGCGACCGCGGTCCCTGCGAGCAACACGCACCCCACGACGGCGCCGAGGATGGTCTTCATATCGTCTCGTTCTCCGGGTCGATGGCGCCGGTAATGTACTGGCCCTCCCGCGTGGACCGTCGTGCTACTTTTCTCTCGTGTGTTCGGTCATCCCCTGACCCATATCCCCGAGCGTTCGTCCCCCATGTCAGCCCCGATCGTCCACCAGCCCTTCAACCTCCACCTCGGCCCCCTCGAGGTCACCGGCTTCGGCCTCGCCGTCCTCCTGGCCTTCGCCATCGCGCAGGTCGTCTCGGCGCGCATCCTGGCCGAGCGCGGCCGCGATCCGGAGATCACCTCCGATTGCGTGTTCGCCGCGGTTGTTGGTGGCCTCCTCGGTGCCAAGCTGTATTACGCCGTCCTGCGCGGCGACATCACGGAGCTGTTCCACCGGGCGGGGTTCGTGTTCTGGGGCGGATTGATCGGCGGGATCCTGGCCAACTACATCCTGATGCGCGTCAAGCACTGGCGCTTCACGATGATCAGCGACGCCGCCGCCCCAGGGCTGGCGGCCGCCTACTCCATCGGCCGGAGCGGCTGCTGGGCGGTCGGCGATGACTACGGCCGCCCCTGGTCCTCGCCCTTCGCCGTCGCCTTCCCCGACGGCGCCCCCCCGTCGACGGCCGTCAACCTGAGCCAGGAATTCCACCTCAGGCTCCCCCCCGGCACCCCGCCCAACGCCGTCCTGTCGGTCTACCCGACGCAGCTCTTCGAGGTGACCCTGGGCTTCATCATGTTTCTCATCCTCTGGCGCCTCCGCAACCACAAGCACGCCGAGGGCTGGCTCTTCGGCGTCTACTGCGTCCTCGCCGGGATCGAGCGCTTCATCATCGAGTTCTTCCGCGCCAAGGACGACCGTTTCGTCGGCCCCCTCACCGTCGCCCAACTGATCGCCCTCGCCTTCGCCGTCGGCGGCGCCCTCTGGATGGCCGCCCGCTGGAACCCGGCCAAGGGTCCCCTCAGGGCGACGCCGGAGGACGCAGGCGCTCCGTCAGGTACGCAACCAGCACCAGCTTGAACTCCCGCACCACGGCCTGCCGCTCTTTGGGCTTGGCGTCGATGAGCACCGGACCCATCGCCTTGATCACCTGAACCGCGACGTGGGCGACGCGTAACGCGTCGGCCGGCGTCAACGCCGGCTGCGTGCGGCGAAACAGCGTGGCGAAGTGTTTCCTGAGCCGGTGGCGCGCCGCCGGGTCCCGCTTGATGCTGATTGGCGCGCTCAGGAGTGGGAGGTAGGCCGGCCGACTCTCGATGAAGTCGACCAGGAGGTCGAACATCCGGTCGACCAACTGCGTCGTGTCGCCTCCGTCCACATCCATATCGTCGACGAGACGCCTCCACCGCGCGTCCATCTCGTCGCCGTACTGCATGCGCAGGGCGCGCACGATCGCGTCCTTGTTAGGGAAGTACTGGTACACGGCGCCAATCGACGCCCCCGCCCGCTCGGCGACCGCGGTCATCGTCGCCGCCTCATAGCCCACCTCGGCGATCACCGCCGCCGCCGCATCGAGCAGGGCGGCCACGCGCCGCTCGCCCCGCTCCTGTTGGGGCACCCGCCGGGGGGGCTTGGTTAAACCTGAGGACTGGCTCATATTACCACGGGTAAATGTGACGACACCCTCATAATAGGCGCATGACCGATTCCCCGCTCGACCGGACGGTATGGACGATCGCCGGCGTGGTCTCCCTGGGACCACTCATGACGGTGCTCGACTCCACCGTCGTGAATGTGTCCCTGGCCACGCTCGGCAGCGAGCTCAATGCATCGCTCAGCGTCATCCAATGGGTCACCAGTGGCTATCTCCTCGCACTCGCCCTCATGCTCCCGGTGAGCGGTTGGCTCGTCGATCGCGTCGGCGCCAAGCGGGTCTACATCGCGTGCTTCAGCCTATTCACCCTCACGTCCCTCCTCTGCGGCGCGGCGACGTCCGCGGCCATGCTGATCGCCTGCCGCGTCCTGCAAGGCATGGCCGGCGGCCTCCTCGCCCCCATGGCGCAAATGATGGTCGCCCGCATCGCCGGCCGGCAGGTGGCGCGGGTCATGGGCATCATGGTCGTGCCGGTCCTGATCGGCCCCATCCTGGGCCCGGTCCTGGCGGGCGTCATCCTCCAGCACGCCAGCTGGCGCTGGATCTTCTTCATCAATCTGCCGATCGGCGTCCTGGCCACGGCGCTGGCCGTCTGGATCCTCCCGGCCGATACCCACGAGACGCACCGGCGAACGTTCGACCTGACCGGGTTTTTGCTCCTGTCGCCCGGCCTCGTCATGCTGCTCCACAGCCTGGAACGCCTCGCCTCCGCGGGCGCCACGCGGGGCGCGAGCGCGGTGGAGCTCGTGGCCGCCTTCGTCCTGTTGGCGCTCTTTCTCTGGCACGGCGTGCGACGGAAGGGGGCCGCGCTGATCGACGTGCAGCTCTTCCGTCAGTCTACGTTCTCGGCGGCGGCCAGTACGCAGTTCCTTGCCAACGCCCTGGCGTATGGCGGTCAGATGCTGCTCCCGCTCTATCTCCTGATCGTGCGCAGCGAGTCGCCGAGTAACGCCGGGCTCCTGCTGGCGCCGACCGGGCTTGGCATGATGTGCTCCTATCCCATGATGGGCGCCCTGACCGAACGGTTTGGACCGCGCGTTGTATCGTCGACCGGCGCGGCCGTGGCGCTCCTCGGGACACTGCCGCTCGTGTTGTTCGGAGGATCGAGCCTGCCGATGTCCGCGCTCTGCGTCGCCCTCTTCGTGCGGGGCGCCGGCATGGGCTCGATCAGCGTTCCATCCATCACGTCGGCCTACGCCTCGATCCCGAGGCCCATGATCCCTGTGGCGACGACCGCCATCAACATCGTCCAACGACTCGGCGGGCCGGTCGCCACCACCGGCCTCGCCATTTTCCTCCACAGCCGGATGACCGGGACCTCGCAGGCGTTTGTGGCGACCTTCTGGCTGCTCTGCGCCATCAACATCCTGACCGTGCTCGCCGCCCTTCGCCTCCCCGCCCATGCTTGGTCGACTACTCCGTAACGTCCGCGCGGGTGACCGATACCTGCTCTGCAACGACCCGTCGGTGCGCGAGGCGTCCGAGTCACTGCTGCTGGCGAGCCCCGCCTTTGCCGCGGGCGCGCCGATGCCGGTGCGCTATGCGGCGGCCAAGCCCGGACGCAATGTGTCGCCGCCGCTCACGTGGTCCAACGTCCCGCCTCCGACCGCGGAGCTACTCCTCGTCGTGGAAGACCCCGACGCTCCGCTGCCGCGGCCGTCGGTCCACCTCGTGGCGATGCACATTCCACCGACCCTCACCGACCTCGCCGAAGGGGCACTCGCGCGCGATGCGGCTCCGGCTGGCGTGCATTTCGCGCGTGGCACACTCGGCGTGTTGGGCTACACAGGTCCCAGGCCGCCAGGCGGGCACGGGCCCCACCGATATGTCTTCCAGCTCATCGCGCTACGGACGTCGCTCGTCGTCCGCTCGACGTCGCGCCGCGATCTGTTGGTGGCGCTCGAGGGCAACGTCCTCGCCTGGGGGCGTCTCGAGGGCACCTTCGAGCGCTGAGGCGTCGTAGGCCCTCGCCACTCTTAGCATATAGCGCACCTGGGGACTTGCGGCAAGACCCGGGTCGTGCCGTAGAATCGCTGACCTTGCGGAATGGGAGCAGCGACATGACCGAGCATGCGGTGGTGATCGGCGGAGCAGGTCCGACAGGACTGATGTTGGCGGGCGAGTTGGCGTTGGCGGGCGTCGACGTTGCGATTGTCGAACGGCGCGCCAGCCAGGACCTCGCCGGTTC
>DATMNB010000319.1:0-13306 GCA_035569435.1 Gemmatimonadaceae bacterium | reverse complement strand
GAGCTCCGTATACGAGCGCCCGAGGCCCCGGATGTAGTCGGTTCGCCCGATCTCGCACCAGATGAGATAATTGGAGTGATACACGACCCCCATCTGATCGGTTTCCGCGTAGCGGACGCGGAGCTCGCTGACGTGCACTCGCGGTGGTTGTACAGGCGGCATTGCCCGGCAAAATTAGCCCGTGCGCCTCCCACGCGCTAAAATCCTAGCCGTGCCGCTCGCCTCGCTGCCCTCTCCCTGTTACGTCATCTCCGACGCCCACGTTGGCGTCGATGCCGCGGGCGCGAATGCCGAGCGCGCGCTCCTGGTCTTTCTCGACGACTGCCGGACGGGGAGCCTGGTGATCAACGGCGACCTGTTCGACTTCTGGTTCGAGTGGCGGACCGTCATCCCCCGGGCGGGGTTCCGCGTGCTGGCGGCGCTGGCCACGCTCCGCGATAGAGGCATTCCGGTGCTGTGGATCGCCGGAAACCACGACTGCTGGGGCGGCGATGTCCTTCGCCGCGACGTGGGCGTCGAGTATCACGTCGGTCCGTGGGAGGGCTCACTGGCCGGCTGGCGCGCCCGCATCGAGCACGGCGACGGGCTGCGCGGCGCCGAGGACCGCGGCTATCGCGCCATCCGCCCGATCTTGCGCCATCCGCTGGCCATCCGGGCCTTTCGCTGGCTGCCCGCCGATCTCGCCAGCCGTCTGGCATCGGGCAGCTCGAATGCCAGTCGCACCTATCGGGCCCGCGACAAAGGCGCGGGCCTCCGCGCGGTCGCCGCGCGACTCCTCACCGCACCCTCAGGCCCCGAGTTGGTGGTCTTTGGGCACTCGCACGTTCCTGCGCTCGAGCGCCTGGGTTCCGGTGTCTACGCCAACGCCGGAGCATGGACCGACGCGCCGGATGGCCCGGGGCCGACGTATCTCGTCGTCGCGCCCCAACGCATCGATCTTTGCGCCTACTCAATCAAAGGGCCCCAGCTCCTCGACGGCATCGATCGTCGCGTCCTCTCCCAGGAACAGCCGACCGGCCCGCAGGAACCGCTCGGGGTCATCGGTGGCGATGAACCGGTGCGCCGGTAACGCCGCGGTCCGGTCCCGCTCCAGCTCGCACCGGTCGAGCACCCGCGCCACCTCCGCGGCCGTCTCGTCCGCGCTATCGATGAGCACGACCCCAGGCAACTCGGCGCCAATCACCGGGGCGAGCAACGGGTAGTGCGTGCACCCCAAGACCAGCGTGTCGACCCTGCACTCCGCGACCGGCCGTAGATAGCTGCGGGCAATGAGCCGCGTCGGCTCGCTGTCCAACCAGCCTTCCTCCACCAACGGCACGAACAGCGGACACGCGGCCGCAACAACTCGCGTCGAGGGCGCGACCGCATGGATCGCCCGCTCGTACGCCTTCGAGGCGATCGTCCCGGCCGTACCGATCACCCCGACCAGACCGCCCCGCGTCGCCATGACCGCCGCGCGCGCCCCAGGCTCGACCACGCCGACGACAGGCATGTCGAGCGTATCGCGTAACATCGGCAGCGCGTGCGCTGTCGCCGTGTTGCACGCCACGACGAGCGCCTTCACCCCCTCGTCGCGCAGGAACCCCGCGATCTCCCGACTGTAACGCCGCACGGTCTCCGGGCTCTTGGGCCCATACGGGACGCGCGCCGTGTCGCCGACGTACACAATGGATTCATGGGGCAGACGCCGGAACAGCGCCCGCACGACGGTGAGCCCGCCCAGCCCCGAGTCGAACACCCCGATCGGGGCGTCATTCACGGGTGAGGCACGTTGAACGGAATACTCACCGCCACGGAGGTCGTCCCCGTTCGCGGATCGTGAGATGCCGTCACGCGCTGGGGCAGATCCCACAGGTTGGCCGCGACAAACGCGTCGGCGCCAGAGATGAGGTGATTGAAGATGAGGGCCGCGATCCAGTCCTCGAGGTGCACGCCGCGTGCGTTGACGCGGTCGGACGAATACGGATTGTGGGCCAGGATCTCGATCGGCTTACCCGTAGCGGTGTCGATCTGCACAACCCCGTTGACCGTGGAGTCGTGCGCGACCGCCGAGTCGCCGTGATGCTTGTGCGCGTACGCCAAGTCGATCGCTGCCTGCCGCGCCTGGACGATGGACACGACCTCGATCGTGAAGAACATCGCGGCGAGCGTCGGCCGGTCGAGCTTTGCCTGTCCTAGCCCTGGTAGGAGCAGCGAATAGAGGAACGCTCGTCCGGGGGGGATGGGTGGCTTCCGGATCGAGTCGCGCGGCACGACCGGGCGAGGATGCCTCGGTGCGATGCCAGCCTTAGTGCTGTCTTGCTGCTGCGCCTGGACCGTCCCGACGATCATGGTGGCCCCGATCAGCGTGGCCACCATGATCCGCCGCCCCATCCACGAGCACACTAGCGCTCGAGTGCCGCGATCAAATCGATCTCGATGAGCGCGCCCCGCGGCAGCGCGCCAACCTCGACCGTGGATCGTGCCGGCCGGGCCGTGCCCATCACCCGCGTGTACACCTCGTTCATCGCCGCGAAATCCGACATGCGCTGGAGATACACCGTCGTCTTCACGACGTTCGGCCACCCGAGTCCCGCGGCCGTCAGGATCGCCTGGAGATTCTCCAGGGCGCGCGCCGTTTGCTCGCTGATGTCGGTGCCCGTCATCTGCGTCGTGGCCGGGTCGAGTGGAACCTGGCCGGCCGTGAACAGGAACCCGTTGGCGATGGTCGCCTGCGAGTATGGGCCGATCGCCGCTGGCGCGCTATCTGTCTTGATCACGCTAATGGACACTAGAAGTTCCCCATGACTGTAGTCAGCACTCAAGACCTGCTAGAACAACCCCACGATAGATCCGTCGGCATGGACCGCCATGCGATCGGCGGCGGGCTCTTTGGGCAACCCCGGCATCGTCATGATCTCCCCAGCCTGCGCCACCACAAACCCGGCGCCGGCGGACGGATACACGTCACTGACCGTGATCCGGAATCCCGACGGTCGGCCAAGCACCGTCGGATCGTCGGTCAACGAATACTGGGTCTTGGCCATGCACACTGGCGTGTCGCCCATCCCGATCGACTCGAGATAATCGATGGTGCGCTCGGCTTTGGCGGAGAAATCGACCCCGTCGCCCCCGTACACCTTCTTGACGATCGTGTCGATTTTCTGGCGGATCGGCAGCGTGGTCGGGTAGAGCGGCGCGTACGTGGCACCGCCTTTCTCCAACGCGGCCAGGACCGCCCGTCCCAGCTCTTCACCGCCCGCCCCGCCCTTCTCCCACACCTCGTTCAGCGCGACCACCGCCCCGGCCTTGCGCGCCCGGTCGGCGACCATCTGCAGCTCGCGGTCCGAGTCCGTCGTGAACCGGTTCACCGCCACGATGACCGGGACGCCAAACTGCCGCACGTTCTCGATGTGCTTTTCCAGGTTGGGCAGCCCGCGCTCCAACGCGCCCAGGTCTTCGCTCTTGAGATCGTTCTTGTTGGCGCCGCCGTTGAGTTTGAGCGCCCGGACCGTCGCCACCAGCACCGCGGCCTCTGGCTTGAGTCCCCCGAACCGGCACTTGATATCGAAGAACTTCTCGGCGCCCAGATCCGAGCCAAACCCGGCCTCGGTCAGCACGATGTCGCTCAAGCCCAGCGCCGTCTTGGTGGCTAGGATGCTGTTGCAGCCGTGGGCGATATTGGCGAACGGACCGGCGTGCACAAAGGCCGGCCCGCCCTCCAGCGTCTGTACGAGATTGGGACGGATCGCGTCTTTGAGCAGCAGCGTCATCGCCCCCGCCGCCTTGAGATCGCCGGCCCGGATCGGCTTGCGGTCGCTCCCACTGGCGGAGCCGACGATGATCCGGGCCAACCGGGCCTCGAGATCCGCCATGTCCGTGGCCAACGCCAGGATCGCCATCACCTCGCTCGCCGGCACAATGACCCAGCGTTCCTCACGCGGGATGCCGTTGGCCGCTCCACCGAGACCGATGACGCAGTCGCGAAGCGCTCGGTCGTTCATGTCGATCGTGCGCGGCCACGTGATGCGCCGCGAGTCGATCTTGAGCGAGTTCCCCTGGTGCAGATGGTTGTCGAGCATCGCCGACAACAGCGAGTGGGCGCTGGCGATGGCGTGAAAATCACCTGTAAAATGAAGGTTGATATCCTCCATCGGCACGACTTGCGCGTATCCGCCCCCGGCCGCGCCGCCCTTCACTCCAAACACCGGCCCGAGACTCGGCTCGCGCATACACATCGTCGCGTTGTGCCCCATCCGCCGGAAGGCCTGCGCCAGACCAACCAACGTCGTGGTCTTCCCCTCGCCAGCGGCCGTCGGGTTGATCCCGGTCACGAGCACCAGGCGCCCACGCGGTGGCCGACTCGTGACGTCGAGATTGACCTTGGCCTTGTACTTCCCGTACAGATCGAGATCGTCGAGCGTCAGGCCAAGGTCGGCCGCGACATCCGCGATCGGCCGCATCTTGGCGTGCTGCGCGATCTCGATGTCGGAGGGCACGGTCACCGTCGTCGCCACCGCAGCTCCAGGTAAAGGGGGTGTTCCTGAGGGGAGACGAGGATCTTACCCTGTCACCCTAGGCGGTCGCCAGCCCAAACAGCTGCGCAAACAGCCTCCGCGCGTTGGCCGTCGTCGTGGCCGCCAACGCCGCCGCGTCCACCCCGCGCACCGTGGCTAGGCGCGCGACGGTATACGGAACATATCGAGGCTCGTTCCGCCGTCCGCGCACCGGCACCGGTGCCAAATACGGCGCGTCGGTCTCCACCAACAGCCGATCGTCAGGCACCAACCGCACCAGGGCGTCGTCCGTCCACCGATTGAACGTCACGATCCCGCTGAAGGAGATCGACCATCCGGCGTCCAGCGCGACCTCGGCCAGTGCGTGCGAGCCGGTATAGCAGTGCAGCACCCCGCGCACGCCGGCCGCCCCCGCGTCACGCACGATGTCCCGCGTATCGTCCTCGGCGTCGCGCGTGTGCAGCACGACCGGCACTCCGCGAGCACCCGCCAGCGCGATCTGGTCGGTCAGCGCCGCGCGCTGCACGGCGGGCGCGGCGTGTCCTTCGTGATGGTAGTCCAGCCCGCACTCACCGACAGCGACCGCACCCCGGTCGAGCGCGTCGCCGATCCACGACCCATCGTACGCGCCGGCGTCGTATGGGTGCACACCGGCCGTCGCAAAGACCACGCCCCGGTGTCGACCCGCCAGTGCCAGGGCGCCCTCGGCAACTACCTGCGACTCGCCAATGCACACGATCCCCACCGCGCCGGCGCCGACGGCCGCCTCGACGACGGCATCGCTATCCTCGGCGAACGCGGGATCGGCGAGGTGCGCGTGCGAATCAACGAACGGAAACAGAACCTTTGCTCGCGCCCGGCGCCGTGCCTTTTGCCGCCCGTCCGGCGGGCTCAGACGCGGCGGGCGTCCGCTGGCTCCCGGCCTTCGCCGTGGCCCGTTGCTCGGCGTCGCGCGGCCACCGCCGCTCGATCCACAGCAGAACCGGCGCGGCCACATAGATCGAGCTGAACGTTCCGGTCACGATACCGAACGCCATGACCCACGCAAACGGCCGAATCACTTCACCGGCAAAGAGCAACAGCGCCAGGGTGGCCGCCAGCGCCGTGGCGTGCGTCATGACCGACCGCGGCAGCGTCTCGTTCACGGACCGGTTGAGCGTGTCGTACAGCGGCTCCCGCCGCCGACGGCGCAAGTTCTCCCGCACGCGGTCGAAGATGATGATCGTGTCGTTCATCGAATAGCCGATCACCGTCAGGATCGCCGCCACGACCGTCAGCGACACCTCGATGTTCATGAGCTTGATGAACGCCAACGTCGTGAGGATGTCGTGCGCCGTCGCCAGATCGGCGGCGACGCCAAACCGCCACTCGAACCGGATCGCCAGATAGAGGAGCGTCACGCCAAACGAGATCAGGATGGCGACCAACGCGTTCCGCCGGAGCTCACTCCCCACGCGCGGTCCCACCGCCTCCGTCCGCACGACACGGTACGCCGTGGGCCCGAACTCCTTGTCGAGGATGGTCGACACCTGCTGCGCGACCGAGTCGGCGCCGCCCGTCTGCGCGTTGCCTTTCGTGGCGTTCTGCGCCCGCACGGTGAATTCCCGATTCGACCCGAACGCCTGGATCTCGGCGTCATGGACGCCGCCGCGGTCCAGGGCAGACCGCACCCGACCCACGTCGGGCGGTGCCACAAACCGCAGCTGGATCAGCGTGCCGCCGGTAAAGTCGATGCTATAACGAATCCCCGTGAAGATCAGGGAACTGATCCCGATGACGATGAACACCACCGTCGCCGCGACCATGATCCGCCACGGCTTGATGAAGTCGTAGGTGGTGTCGTGAAAGATTCGCAGCATGGCTCGGCCCGTGTTAACGCGGTTTAGATGCTCAATGGTTGGGCGCCGCGCGTGCGGCTCAACCAGGCATTGAAGAATGTGCGAACGACGAAGATCGACGTCACCATGGACGCCAGGATGCCCGCGAGCAACGTGACCGCGAACCCGCGAACCGGCCCCGATCCATATTGATACAGGACGGCAGCCGTCAGGGCCGTCGTCACGTTGGAGTCGATGATCGCGTTCATGGCGTGCCTGAACCCTTCATCGATGGCGGTTCGCACGGTCTTGCCATGGGCGAGCTCTTCGCGAATCCGCTCGAAGATGAGGACGTTGGCGTCCACGGCGATACCGATCGACAGGACGAATCCGGCCAGTCCTGGCAGCGTGAGCACGGCGTCAAACCCGGCCAGCATGGCCAACGTGTACAGCACGTACAGCATCAACCCGCCAACCGCGAGCAGCCCGGAGAAGCGGTAGTACACCAGCATGATCAGCACGACGAGGGCGATGGCGATCACCCCCGCGCGGATCCCCGCGCGCACCGAGTCCTGGCCGAGGCTGGCGCCGATCTCCCGCATCTCGATCACCCGCAATGGTACCGGCAATGCGCCGGCCCGCAGGACGAGCGCCAGATCCTGTGCGGCCTGAAGGTCTCGACCACCCATCGTGATCTGCCCGCGCGTGCCGATCGCGCCCTGGATGATCGGCGGGCGGCCCATCACGAGCGTGTCGAGCACGATCGCCATGTAGTCGTGGATGTGCTGCGCGGTCTGCTTCTGGAACTGGCGGCCGCCCTCGCGATTGAGCGTGAACGTGACCATCGTCCCTTCCGTCGGATCGCTCTGCGGCTTGGCATCGATCAGGTTCTCGCCCGTGGCGATCGCCTTTGCGTCGAGGACGTAGAATGTCCGATACGTCTTGCCACCCAACGACGCCGTATCGCTCGACCACCGGATCACCTTCCCTGGCGGGAGCGCCGACTGGACCTCGGGGAGGCCCAGATAATGGCCGACTGTCCCGGCGTCCGATTTCGCCACGTAGTACTCGCCCGGCATCTGCCCCTGCTGGACGAGCTTGGAGAACGGGCCGCCCGTCAACGTTGCGGCCAGCGCACTGGTGTCGGCGGGCGGCGTGCTGTCTTTCTTGGTTCCCGCCTTGGCTCCAGCAGCGGCCTTTTTCTTCCCGGTGTCACTCGGGTTGGAGAACAACGAGGCCACGCCGTTGGCCGGCGCCGCCCCAGGGATCACCGGGGCCGGTCCACCATATCCGTGCGCCCGCAGGATCGCATCGATGTGGCTGATCGCCTTATCAAGCGCCTGCGTCTTGTCGACAATCTGAAACTGTAGAAACGCGGACTGCTCCACGATCGACCGCGCGCGTGACGGATCGTCGATGCCGGGGAGCTCGACGAGGATCCGGTCGGTCCCGATTTTCTGCACGACGGGCTCGGTCACCCCGAAGGCGTCGATACGTGTCCGCACCACGGTGAGCGCCCGATCGATGGCGTCGCTCTTGTTGGCGATGGTGCCCTTGGATTCATCGGGCTCGAGCGACATATGAATGCCGCCCTGGAGATCGAGGCCCTCACGCAGCGGGACGCGCTTCACCGTATCGAGCACCGGCGTGCTGTCGGCGGAGTACACCGGCTCGCCATTCGGACCGCGCTTCAACTCGATCACCGTCCGTGGCGCCAGGAACCAGATCGACACGGCGATGAGCGCCAATACGGTGGCGATGCGCAGCTTGAGATTAGACATAGCTTTGAACGTTATGTGACCGCTAGGGGAGAGTCAACGCGCGACGAGCGTGCTCCTCGTCGTGCCGGAGTTGCGAGACCAGCGCCTCGACGCCGTCAAACCGTTGCACGTCCCGGAGTCGGCTCACGAACTCGACCCGGACATGCGCGCCGTACCACGATCCGTGGGCATCGAACAGGTGCGCCTCGAGGGTGACCGTCCCCTCGCCAAACGTCGGTCGCGGGCCAAGGTTCAACATGCCCCCAAACGGCCCGTCGGGTGTCTGGACCCTGACCGCGTAGACGCCTTCGGGCGGCAGCAGCTTGCGTGGCGAGGGCAGCGGCAGGTTGAGCGTGGGATACCCGATCGTACGACCCCGCTGCGCCCCGGCCACGACCGTGCCGCACACCGCATACGGTCGCCCAAGCCCCACGGCGGCGGACCGGAGGTCGCCGCCCGCGACCGCCCGCCGGATCGATGTCGACGAGATCGGTCGCCCATCATCGGACGCCGTCGGCGGCACGACCTCGACGTGGAACCCTCGCCGGACGCCGATCGCGCGCACGGCCTCGACGTCGCCCTCACGGCCACGGCCAAAGCCATTGTCATACCCACTCACCATCTCGCGCATGCGAAACCGGTCGCGCAGGACCTGAATGAACTGGTCGGCACTGTACCGGGCCAGCGTTGGCGTGAACGGCAGCACGACGCAGTAGTCGATGCCGCTTTCAGCCAGCACCTCGAGCTTCTCCTCGCCGACGGTCAGGAGCGGCCGGGCCGCGGCGGGATTCACCACTTCGAGCGGATGCGGGTCGAACGTGACAATCACCCCGACCAGCCCGAGCTCGGCCGCCCGCTCGCGCACGCGCGCCAGCACGGCCTGATGCCCGCGATGCACGCCGTCGAACGTCCCGACGGTGATCACCGTCTCGGCGTCCAAAGGCAACCCGCTGGGCAATCCGCTCTTAAGCGTCACGCAGCACCACCCTCGGTTGCCAACGCTCCCCATCCCGCTCAGCGACGGCCACCAGCTCCCCTTCCCCATCGAGCAACGCGCCGCGCCGGCCCGGCACGGCGGCCGGCACGGGCAACCCATGCACCACCCGCTCCAACGCGGCCGCGTCCAGCCGGTCGGCCACACACTCGGCCAGTCCGGCCACCGGCGAGCCAATAGGCAGCGCACCCTCCTTCACGCCTTGCACGGTGACCGCCATATCGACCGAGTATGGCCCACTCGCCACTCGCCGGAGCGCCGAGAGATGTGCGGCGCTCCCCGTCGCACGACCCAGGTCGCGCGCCAACGCCCGGATGTACGTGCCGGCGCTGCACGAGATGGTCGCGGTGAGCGTCTCATCCCCCCAATGCGCAATCGTCCACGCGTGCACGGTCACCGGTACGGGAATGAGGGGCAACGGCGCTCCGGCCCGCGCGGCATCGTACGCCCGCCGGCCAGCGATCTGCTTGGCCGAGTAGGCCGGCGGGACCTGTTCGATCGGCCCGGTCAGCGTTGGCAACGCAGCCTCGATCACGTCGAGCGTGGGGACGGGCAGGCTGGCAGTGGGTTGACCGGTGGCATCGTCGGTGTCGGTCTCGCTCCCAAAGCGAATCGACGCCTCGTAGATCTTGGGCTCCCCGTTGAGATACGGGAGCAACCGCGTCGCCCGTCCGAGCAGCAGCACCAGCAGCCCGGTCGCGAACGGATCGAGCGTCCCGGCATGGCCGATCCGCGACTCGCCCGCCGCCCGCCGAACGATCGCCACGACGTCGTGCGACGTCATCCCGGCCGGCTTGTCGACCAGGAGTACACCGTCAATCGCTCGGCCCATCCTTCCGCACCTGGCCCAGCAAGGATTCGATGCGGGCCGCGTACGCGACACTCCGGTCCTGCCGAAACTCGATCTCGGGTGCGACACGCAGCCGGAGGGCGCGCCCGATGCGCGTCCGGAGATGGTGCGCGACGCTCTCCAACCCCTCGAACGTCGCGGCCTGCTCGGCTTCGCTCCCCATCACGGTCACGAACACCTTGGCGTGCCGCAGATCGCGCGTGATTTCCGCGCCCGTCACGGTCACGAGCCCCCGGATCCGGGGGTCCTTGACATCATCCGCGAGGAACATCGCCACTTCCTCGCGGATCGCCTCGGCCACCCGTTCGGGGCGACGCGCCTGGGCTGCCATCATCGACGCTCAGGCGTCAGGACGCTGCCGTCAGCGTCCGTGCGTGCTCTTCGGTCCGGTAGGCCTCGATGACGTCACCAACCTTGAGATCGTTGAAGTTCTCGATCCCAATGCCGCACTCGAACCCGGCCCGCACCTCGCGCACGTCGTCCTTGAACCGGCGCAGCGACGCCAGCCGCCCGTCGTACACCTGCTTCCCGTCGCGCACCACGCGCACACGACCCTCGCGCGTGATCACGCCGGTCCGCACCGAGCACCCGGCGATGACGCCGATCTTGGCCACCTTGAAGATCTGCCGCACTTCGGCGTCCCCGTCGATGACTTCGCGCTGCTCGGGCCGCAGCATGCCCTCGAGGGCCAGCCGCACGTCGGCGACCGCCTCGTAGATGATCCGATACAGCTTGATCTCGACGCCTTCGCGCTCCGCCGTGGCCCGGGCGTTGTTGTCCGGCCGCACGTGGAACCCGACGATGATCGCACCCGACGCCTTCGCCAGCAGCACGTCGCTCTCGCTGACGGCGCCGACGCCACGGTGAATCACCTGCACCTCGACCTCGCTCGTCGAGAGCTGCGCCAGCGCGTCGGCCAGTGCTTCGGCCGGCCCGCCCTGATCGGCCTTGATGACGATCCGCAACGCCCGGCGCTCGCCGGCGGCGGTCTGCGCCATGAAGTCCTCGAGCGTCACCCCTGCCCGCGCCGACGTGCGCCGGTTTCGCGCCTCGCGATCCAGTCGCTCGCGCCGCTGCGCCGTCTCGCGCGCATCCGTCGCGTCCTCGACGACCACCAGAATGTCGCCCGCGCTCGGCACCTTCTCGATCCCCAGCACCTGCACCGGGATTGCCGGCCCGGCCGCCTTGACCGGCTTGTTGCGCTCGTCGAGCAGCGCGCGCACGCGGCCCGAGTACATGCCGCAAATGAAGTCGTCGCCGACGTGCAGCGTCCCGTTCTCGACGAGCACGGTCGCCACTGGACCCTTGCCTGGATCGAGCTGGGCTTCGATCACGGCGCCCGTCGCACGCCGGTTGGGATTCGCCTTGAGATCGAGAATTTCCGCTTGGAGCAGGATCTGCTCGAGCAGCTCGTCGACGTTGGTGCCCTTCTTGGCCGAGATGGCCGTTGCCAGCGTCGTGCCGCCAAACTCCTCGAGCACGACACCCTGTTGCAGCAGGTCCTGCTTGACCTTCATGACGTTCGCGGCCGGCAGATCGATCTTGTTGATCGCCACGATCATCGGCACGCCGGCATTCTTGGCGTGCGAGATCGCCTCAATCGTTTGCGGCATGACCTGGTCGTCCGCGGCCACGACGAGCACGACGATGTCCGTCACCTGCGCACCGCGTGCCCGCATGGCGGTAAACGCCTCGTGGCCCGGGGTGTCCAGGAACGTGATCGACTTGCCCCGCGGGAGCGAGACGTGGTAGGCGCCGATGTGCTGCGTGATGCCCCCGGCCTCGCCGGCCACGACGTTCGCCTTGCGGATGTAGTCGAGGAGCGACGTCTTCCCATGGTCGACGTGACCCATGATCGTCACGACCGGCGGCCGCGGAGCCAGCTGCGCCGGATCCTCGACCTCCTCGGTCGCGTCATCGCTCGCGGCGTACTCCTCTTCCCGCACGGCCTGGAAGCCGTACTCGCCAGCGATCAACTCGATCTGATCGAAATCAAGCCGCTGGTTGACGGTGACCATCATCCCCAGGTTCTTGAGCGCGAACCCCACGATCTGCGACGCCGGCAGCTTGAGAATCTCGGCCAGCTCGCTCACCGTGATGAACTCATTCACGCGCACCGTCTTCCGTTCGCGCTCCACCTCGGCCTGGCGTTCTGCCTCGAGCTCTTCGCGCGACACGCCATCGAACGGTCGCCGAGTCGTGCGCCGTCCCGGGCCCGTGCGCATGGCGCTCATGGTCCGCGTGATGTTTGCCGACACGGCCTCTTGATCCACGGCCCCGCGCTTCCCCTTCTTGCGACGGCCACCAGCCATCTGGCCGCCGCCCATGCTCGGGCCGGCTGACATGGGCCGCTTCTCGTCTCGCCGCGGCGGTGCGGTGCCAGCGCCCGGCGCGGCCGATGCGACCGGACGGGGCGCGTTGCTACCACCACCACCACCGCCGCTGCTATACGGTGTGCCGCTGCTCGCGGCCGGGCGCATGTTCCGCGGCGCGCCAGGAATGACTGGACGCGGGCGGTTGGGATCGAACGGCGCTGGTGCCGCTGGCGTCGGCCGGGCGTCGGCGGGCGTCGGCGGCGCGCTGGCCGCCGGTCGCACCGGCTCTGGCGCGACGGGTGGATAGGTCGTCTGCGGCGCGGGTGGCCGCCGCTCCTCGCTCTCACGCCGTGCCGGCGCCGGCTCCTCGGTGGGCAGCGGACGGAAGGGCGACGGTGCGCTCGGTCGCGCACTGGGCGCCGGCACTGGCGGTGCGGATGGCGCTGCCGCCGCAATGTCGGGCGCCGCGGGCGCCGGCAGAACGGGCTCGGGGGCCGCTGGCGGGGCCGGCGGCACAATGTCCGCCGCACGACGGCGGCGGACACCGGCACCAGTACCGGCACTCGCGGCCGGCGCCGGTGCGGCGGCCGGAGCGGATGCCGCGGCGGACGCGCCACCGCTGCCGTTCGATGCGGCGGTCTCGTTCGCCGGCGCGACTGGCGCCGATGCCGTCGCGGCCGACGACGCCGTCGTGGTGCCCTTGCGGCGGCGAGTTGGCGGGGCTGGCTTTTCGGCCCGTGCGCGCTTCTCGCGCTCCCAGCGGGCGCGCACGCGTGCGACCTGCTCGTCCGAGAGCGGGCTTGTTTGATTTCGGACGGGCACGTCCATCGAGCGAAGCAAATTCATCACCTCGTCCGCCGAGATGCCGAACTCGCTCGCCATGTCATTGACGCGTTTGCTCACACCAACCTCCTAAAGAGCTCTCTGATGAGAGCTCGAGTCCACCAACGCGCGAATCCCCTTCGCCAACTGACGGTCCACGATGCCGACGGCCGCCGTCGTGTCCCGCCCGACCGTTGCCCCAAGCGTCGCCGCGCCCGGACCCCGGACATACCGCACCCGCCGCGCATCGAG
>DATMNB010000318.1:0-22168 GCA_035569435.1 Gemmatimonadaceae bacterium | reverse complement strand
AAAAATCACCCCGGCAAGCCCGGGCTCGGTGCACACGACCCAGAGGACGCGGACGTAGAACGTCGCATAATCGATGATACGGCCGAGGCGCGAGGACCGACCAAACGCGGTGGTCCGCACGCGGCGCACGCGCACGCCGTTCCGCGTCTCGCGCGCCGGCGCGTCGACGCGACCGGCGACGTAATGCCCGCGACTGGTGAGCACCTCGACGTCGACGCCCCGCCGTGCCAGATGCTCAGCCAGGTCGGTGAGATGCTGGCCAGTCGAGGCGACGTCGGGGTAATAGTGCGCGTTAACGAGTAATAGCACGGACGCCGAGTTGTTCCTCGATCCACGTATAGGTGCGGCGCATCCCGTCTTCCAACGTGACCGCGGGCTCCCAGGCCAACACCGCCCGCACCTGCGTGTTGTCGCTCGTCCGCCCCCGCACACCCTGCGGTGCGCCGGCCAGGTGCCGCTTCCGCACCCGCTTTCCCGCGATCGTCGCCACGATGTCAACCAGGTCGTTGATCGTCACCAACCGCTCTGTCCCGATGTTGAGTGGCTCGCGGTGGGCTGACCGCATCAGGCGCCGCACCCCTTCCACGGCGTCCGCCACATAACAATAGGACCGCGTCTGGGACCCGTCGCCCCAGACCTCGATCTCTCCCCCGTCCGTCGCCATGGCGACCTTCCGGCAAATTGCCGCCGGCGACTTCTCCCGCCCGCCATCATACGTCCCCAACGGGCCATAGATGTTGTGGAACCGCACCACCCGCGTCTCCAGCCCATGGTCCTCGAAGTAGTGCCGGCACTGACGCTCGCTGAACAGCTTCTCCCACCCATAGCCGTCCTCGGGATCGGCGGGATACGCATCCGCTTCCCTGAGCGGCGTCACGTCCGGCGTCTGCTGCTTATACAACGGATAGATGCATGCCGACGACGTATACAGGAACCGGTCCACCTGCGCCTCGCGCGCCGCCTCCAACATGTGCACGTTGATCAGCACATTGTCGTGCATGATCACGGCCTTGTTGTGCTCGATGAACCCGATCCCGCCCATGTTGGCGGCCAGATTGTACACCTCGGCCCCACGACCCAGCCCACGGACCGCGCGCTGGCAGTTCTCCCACCGCCGGAGATCCAGCAGCACGAACTCGTCGGCATCGGTCGCGTCGAATTCCGGCTGCTTGATGTCGACGCCCCGCACCCAGTAGCCCTCGGCCTTCAACGCGCGCACCAGATGGTGCCCGATGAACCCACCAGCCCCCGTCACCAACGCGCGCATCAGCATGCTCCCAGTGGACTGTCGAAAATGGCGCGCAGACGCGCCGCGAAATGATCGGCGGTGAACTCGGCCAGATACCGTCGGCGGCCGGCCGCGCCGAGCGCGTCCCGCCACGGCGAGTCGCTCAGCAGCGCCACCAGCGCCGCGCACAGCGCCGCCGGATCGTCGCGGTCAACGAGCAGACCGGTCTCCCCCGCCACGATCACGTCGCCCGCGGCATCCGCTGTCGACCCGATGCACGGCCGACCGGCCCGCATGGCCTCGAGATACACCAAGCCAAACCCCTCCCGGGCGCTGGGCATCGCGAACAGCGCGACCCGCGCCCACAGTGCCGGCATCCACGCCGCCGGCACAAATCCGGTGAACATCACCGATGACGCGACCCCGGCCTCACGTGCCTTGGACGCCAGGCGTTCGCGATCGTTACCCAGCCCGGCGATCACCAGTTGCGCCTCCGGCACGCGGGCGACAACCGCCGGCCAGCACGCCAGGAGCTCGTCGTGTCCTTTGTACCGTTCGGTGTCGTGCATCCGGCCTACGATAAGGACGCTGAGGGGTCCAATCCGGTCCAACCACTCGGGCCGTGGTTCGTCCGCCCCACGTACTGGCTCGTCGAGCAGTCCCAAGGGACACGCCGCGACCGGGCCGACGTCTGGGTGCGTCCGCTCGATCCGCGCGGCCGTGTAGGCGGAGTTGGCCACGCGCACGGCCGCATCGCGCAGCACGGCGCGTCGGTGCGCCCCGAGGTCGGGGTCCCACGCCTCGACGTCGTGCACGAACACCGCGTAGGGCCGGCGCGCCGGGCGCGGCACGAGGCGCTGGACGCGCGCCACCCCGACGTGGTTGAACACCAGCCAGTCAACTTCCCCTCGCAGCTGCGCCACGACGACCCGCGCACCAAAACGCGCCTGCTCGGCGGGCGAGACTCGCCCATATCGCGCCGGCTCCAGCGCCGCCGTCCACGGGGCCGACCCACACCAGCTCGTGAGTGCGTAGCGCAGGAGACGCGCGGCGTACGCCAGGCCGCCCCCGGTCTCGGCAAAGCTGACCGCGGCCAGCCCCGGACGCATCACGCCAGCGCCTCCTGTTCCACGTGGACCGGGACCCGCCGCACGATCGCGTGTCCCAACACGATCGCATCCATCCGGGTGCGCAGGAAGCAATCGAGTGCCTGCTGCGGCGTGTCGACGATCGGCTCGTTCTCGTTGAAGCTCGTATTGAGGACTACCGGCACGCCGGTCAAGGCCTCGAACGCCTTGATGAGCGCATAGTACGTCGGGTTGGTCCGCGCGCTCACCGTCTGCAGTCGACCGCTCCCGTCGGCGTGGGTCACGGCCGGGATCACCGCACGCTTCTCCGGCCGCACGGGATAGACCTGGATCATGAACGGGTCGGGCACCGCATCGACGAAATAGTCGTGCAGCGCCTCCTCGGCGATCGACGGCGCGAACGGACGGAACTTCTCCCGGAACTTGATCTTGGTGTTGATCAGATCGCGGACATCGGCCCGCCGCGGGTCGGCGACGATGCTGCGATTGCCCAAGGCGCGGGCGCCCCATTCCATGCGGCCCTGGTACCACCCGACGACCTGGCCATCGGCGAGGAGGCGGGCGGTTGCGCGCGCGACATCGTCCGTCGTCTCGTGCCGCTCGACCTCGTAGCGCCAGGTGCCATCCTCGCGGCCGGCGATCGCGGCGATCGTCGCCGCCTCGTCGTGCGCCGGTCCCCAGTACCCGTGCGTCATCTCGAACACGCGGCCACCGCCGAGCAGCTCGTTCCAGACGTAGTAGGCCGCGCCGAGCGCCGTCCCGTTGTCACCCGACGCCGGTTGGATGTACACCTCGCGGAAGGGCGTGCGCGTGCGCACCTTGCCGTTGGCCACGCTGTTCATCGCGCACCCGCCGGCGAGACACAACCGCGGGTTCTTGGTGCGCTCGTACAATCCGTTCAGCACGTGAAAGACGCTCTCCTCGTGCACGACCTGGAGCGAGTGCGCGATGTCCTCGTGCCGCGGCGTGAGCGGATCCGCCGGCGCGCGGGCCGGACCCAGCAATGCCTCCAGGTCTGCCGTGAACACGCGGCCGAGCGTGGGATACCCATCATCCCATTCCATCTCGACCCCATCGGACCAGTGCCGAAAGAATCGTAGATCGAGCTCGAACCGACCGCCGTCACGAAGCCGGACGAGCTGTTGGAGCTCCGCCGTGTGGGCCGGTTTGCCATAGGGGGCCAGTCCCATGACCTTGAACTCGTCGCCGTACCCCATGAAGCCCAGGTGCTGCGTCACCGCCGTGTACATCATCCCGAGCGAATGCGGGAAGTAGATGCGATCGAGCACGTCGAGCGAACTGCCGGACCCGACCGCGAACGACGTGCTCACAAAGTCCCCAAAGCCATCGATCGCGCAGCAGGCGGCATCGGCGAACGGCGACACAAAAAAGCTGCTGGCCAGGTGGGCCGGATGGTGCTCGACCTGATGCACCGTCGGTCCACGCGCCCCAACCGCGAGTCCCAAGGCCTCTCGTAACGGGTCGCCGACCGCGCGCACTTTGCGGCCGTTCCGGATCCGATCGAGGATCAGCTTGGGATCGGGCCGATGGGTGAGCGCGAAGAGTGCCTTGCGCGCCAGGTGCGCCATGGGCGCGCGGCTGATGGCCACGTGCGCGACGTCTGCGCCCTGGATCCCCGCTTGGGCGAGCACCGAGCGGATGGCCATGGTCGGAAACCCCGCCCAGTGCTTGACGCGCCGGAAGCGCTCCTCCTCGACGGCGGCGACCAGGACGCCGTCGTGCACGAGAGCCGCTGAGACGTCGCCGTGATACGCGTTGATTCCGAGGATATACACGAGTTTACGTCCTATCTGACTGAGTCTGACTGCTCACATACATAGAGAGCAAAGCCGGCGCCACACGCGCGGGGCCAAAGTCCTCCACGACAAACCCGGCGCCACACTGGGCGACGCGCGCGCGAAGCGCGGCGTCACGCAGCGTGCCGTCGATCGCGATCGCCAGAGCGTCTGGCGCCCGGGCCGCGACCCGCCCAACGGCGCGCGACTCGACCCAGGGCGCGAGTTGGACGCCTGGACTTACCACTACCGGCAATCCGGCGGCCACCGCTTCGAGCACGGCGATGCCAAAATTCTCATTGAACGACGGGAGGACGAACACGTCGGCGCCGGCGAGGCGGGCCGCCTTGGCGTCGCCGGCGACGAACCCGACGAACTCAATCCCGTCCACCCCGTCCGCGGCCCGACGCAGCGTCGCCGTGTACCCCGGCTCACCCGCGCCAGCGATCACCAAGCGCGCCCCGGGCCGGACCCGTCGCACTGCCGGCCACGCCTCGAGTAAGAGCTCCAGCCCCTTTTTCGGATGGAGACGGGAGAGGAATAGCACGGTCTCGCCGGTCCGCGCGACAGCCGGACCCAGAGTCCCTCCGCGCCAGGGCGGCGGCACGACGTGCGCCCGATTCCCAAAGTCGATCCCGTGCCAGGCCGCCTCGTCCCGCTCGGCCGCGGTCGTGAAGTGCACGACCGCCGCACGTCGCAGGTGGGGGGCATCCACGCTCAGGAAATAGAGCCGCTTGAGGACGGCGCGCCGGTGCGTGAACGTGTACCGGGACAGGGTCCCGAATGGGCCGATGATGAGGGGCCGCTCGCGGGCGAGGGCGGCGCCGGCGCCGCCGGAGCTGACCGGGTTGAGCAAGCCATGGACGTGGACGACATCGGCGGCCGGCGCCAGCCGGCGCACGAGTCGCGGCACACGCAGCCGGGACGCCGTGATAATCGTGGCACCGGGCATCTGCGCGCGAAGCCAATCGAGCTCTCCGTTGGGCGCGGTCGGGCCAGCGATCGTGACCGCGGTCTCGGATCCGCCGGCGTCGAGAAACGCTTCGACAAAACCGATGAGCGCTTCTATGGGGCCGCCGTACGAGCGTGCCAGGTCCGGCATCACATGCAGCACGCGCATCAAATACGCGCCGCGACGGTGGCGCGACGCAGGCGCCAGCGGCGTAGCGCACGCCAGGCGGGCAGATAGTACACGGCGGCGATCATAATGAGAAACGACTTGGCGACGTGGTTGACCCCTTCGCCAATCCCGTTCTCCGCCTGCATCGTGTACAGCATGACGTACGGCGCCCAGGCCCACCAGAGGGGCGAGGTCTGCGCCGCGTTGACAAACCAATAGTAGACGAGACCGAGCGCCAGGCCAAAGAAGTACATGGCGACCAGTCCCCCACGCCGGCCAAAGTTGGCGTACATCTCACCGGCAGGGCTCAGGTTCATGCTGGTCCCACCGGAGATCGTGAGACCGGTGAACCGGGGGAAGTTGATCGCCCCCCCCGCCTCGTACTTTCCGGGATCGATCACCCGTGGCACGAGCGCCGCTCGGAACGCCGTGACGAGCGTCTCCCCGCCCGCGAACGGCTGGCTGGTCGGTACCCACACGAGGATACGCGCGATGATCCAGCCTTGGTTGAGGCGCGTGACCATGCGCGTCAGGGCGTCGCCAGTGAACGTCTGGTGGGGCTGCGACGCCTGCACGCTGAGCTGGCCGGTGAGCGCCGCGACCCGGTCGCTGAGCGACATCCCAGGGTTCAATTGCAGGGCCCTGCGGTAACTGTATTTCGCCTCGTTCAGGACGCCGATCAAGAACCCCGCGGCAACGACCAACCCCACGATCGTCGTCACTCGCGGCCGCGCCACAAAGATCGCCAGCGCGCCCGTGTACGCGGCCCAGAGCAACAGATCGTGAAACAACCCGTTCTCCGTCGACATCGCGGCGCGCAGGCCCAACACGATGAGGACACGCCACCACCATCCGGGCCCGCGGACGAGCAACTGTCCAAAGGCCCCCACGAACGCCAGATAGCTGAGCAGCGTCATGGCGTACCGCAACGAGTCGGGCACGCGGTAGATCAGCAGGTTCGCCACGAACCCAAAGACGATCATCGCGTCGCACGTGCGGGAAAACGCCGCCGGCGTCGCGCTCGACCGTCTCGGCAACACGCGTTGGGTGATGCGCCACAACGGTGTGTACAGCCCGGCGATGAGGAGCAGCGCCGCCGGGACCGCATAGCTGAAATAGCTATCGGCTGGCACCGACATCGCGAACACCGGGAGCTCGGGCGTCGTATGGTACGCGGCCCACGGCGCGATCACCCACTGCAGCAGCGCGACCAGCGCGATCAACCCCGGAATCCACGGCGCCATCCGCGCCGCGAACAATGTGTGCAGCGCCATCGCCACAGCGGCGAACAGCCCGACCCCGACCCAGTACGAGTCGGACTCGTACAACGAGACGCAGCTCACCGCGACGACCGCGGCGAACCCGAGGATCATGCCCCACTGATCGACCGGAATGTAGAACCACCGCTGCGGCGCGCGGCGCGCGATCGGCCATGGTGGATCGAGCGCCGCGATCGGACCCGAGATGCGTTCCGTCATGTGGTCATGGCCTCGACGACGCCAGAGGCAGCACGCTCGACAGAATAGTCACGAACATGACGTGCCGCCGCGCGGCCCATAGTCGCCCCCTCACCGGGAATCGTCCTGAGCGCCGCCGCCAACGCGTCGATGTCACCGGGCGGATACGCATACCCGGTACGCCCGGCGATGATCAAATCAGGCACACACCCGGCTGCCTCCGACACAATGGCCGGCAGGCCAGACGCCATCGCCTCATTGACCACCAGCCCCCACGTCTCCTGCCGGTCCGACGGCAAGACCAACACATCGGCCGCGGCATACGCGCTCGGCATCGCGGACTGGTTCCGAAACCCCGTGAACGTCGCCCGCACGCCGAGCGCGGCCGCCATCGCTTCGCACTGCCCCCGCAATGCTCCGTCCCCGACAAACAGGGCGTGCACGCCGGGAACGCGCGCGGCGGCGGCGATCAGGTCGGCAGGTCGCTTTTTCTCGATCAGCTTCCCCGCGAACAGCGCCACGGTCGCCTCGGGCGCGATCCCCCACCCCGCGCGCAACGTCTCTCGCCTGTCGCGCGCCGCAGCGGCCCGATCCGCAAAGGCCGCATTGTCCACGAAGTGCGGCGACCGAACCACGCGGCGGGCGCCATAGTAGCGGAAGTATTCGTCGCTCCGTACGCCAACGCTGAGGCAGGCGGCAAAGCGGCCGACGAACCGGGGATACGCGAGACGCTTCACGGCGCGTTTGATCGCCGACGCGTCGTCGCGTAGCTGCGAATCGCCACGGACCAGGACCGGCGTGCCCACACCCCAACACGCGACCATTGCCTGCCAGTATGACCGCGCCTGCCAGCCATGGACCAGGAACGCATCAAAGCCGCCGTGAGTGACGATCGCCCGAATCGCTGGCGTGTGATAGTCCCAGAACCGGTCGCGGTTCGGTCCGCGGGAACAGTTGGTCAGAAAGATATTGGCGTACCCACGAGTCAGGTCGTCGTCCCAGGCAAAGGGTACGCCGAACCCGACCCCCTGCTCCGCCGCAGTCGGGCGATGGGCGAAGTACACCGTCAGGTCGAGCGCCGGTCGGCTCGCCAGGGCGCGATAGAGCGGGGCGTAATACTGGATCGGATGGGTCGCGAGGATACCCAGTTTCACGTGTCCTCCAAGTAGGACACGAGCGCTTGTCCCTCAATCTCCCAATTGAACCGACGGTCAGCCGCGGCCCACGCGGCGTCTTTCGTCCGAACGAGCGCGGCCGGATTTCCCAATAGTGTGCGCAGTGACTCAGCCAGCAACCGCGGGTGGCCGGCTGGGTACAGAAATCCGACGTCTGGGGCTTCGGTCAACATCTCGCGCTGACCGCGGGTGTCGGTGGCCGCGATCGCCAGCCCGGCGAGCATATACGTGAACAGTTTGTTGGTCACGCACAGCGACCGGTTCTCCGTCACCGGCTGCTCCAGGGCCAGTCCAATGTCGTGCTCTGCCGCCCGAGCGACCAGCTCGGGTGGCGGCACCGGGGGCAGGATCACGACCCGTTTGCTGACACCTTTGGACTCGATCAGTCGCGAGAGGACGGGTGCGAACGCCCGATCGACCGCGCCGCGTACGTGGAGCTCGACCGGCGGGTCGAGCAACGCAAGCGCCTCGACCGCATCCTCGATCCCCCGCCCCGGACCAATCACCTGGGAATACCAGTAGAGGGACGGCACGCCACCCGATCGCGACGCTCGCACCACTGGACGCTCAGCACGGGGAAATACATTCAGCGTCACATGCGGACGCGCGATGCCGTATCGCCCCGCCACCGCGTCGGCAATCCCCGGCGCGCTCGCCGTCACTTTGGCGCAGCGCGGCAAGTACCGGCGCTCGACATCCGTGATGATCGCGCGCCGCGCGGCGTAGCCCGCGCCGTTCGGCAATTCGCCCGAATGAAAATCCTCGATATCGAACGCGGCCCGTGCCCGCAGCCGCTCGGCGGCCCGGACGGCAACGGGCAGCCCCGCCAACGTGTGGCCAATCACGAGGTCCGCCGGCCGCGCGACCACGGCGCGCAGGAGTAGCCCCAGGTAGCGGCTGATCGTCCGGTCGACGAGACCGGCCTGGTCGGCCACGACGAGCCAGCCTGCCCCGATCGCCCGATGCACGAACCCGACGGGGTCTCCACGCCGGAGGTTCACGCGCTCGAGCAGCCATCGCCGCGTCGCCATCACCGCGAGATCCCGCGCCCCGTTCTCCGGCAGCGCATCGACCGCGACGACCCGCACCTCGTGGCCGGCGGCGTGCAGGGCATCCGCCTCTTTGACGACGCGTGGGCTCGTGCTCACATTGCCCGTCGTCACGATGCAGACGCGCATCAGCCGGCCATCTCCCGGTACAGGGCCTCATACGCATCGACGATCGCGCGGTCACTGAAGCGCGCCTCGCAGTCGATGCGCACGATGCGGCGATCAAGCGTCCCCAATCTCGCCACCGCGGCCACGGCGCCGGCGACATCGCGCACGACGAAGCCATTCACCCCGTCCCGCACGATCTCCGTCACACTCCCCCGCGCAAACCCGATCACCGGCGTCCCGCAGGCCAGCGCCTCCGCCATGACGATCCCGAACGGCTCTTCCCACTCGATCGGCATGAGGAGCGCCGCCGCCCTGCCGAGCAGTGCATTCTTCCCCGCGTCGTCGAGCTCTCCCACCCAGTCCACATCCCCAAGGTGGGGCGCGATCTCGCAATCGAAGTATCCGCCATCGTTCGGCTCTCGCGGCCCCGCCAGCACGAGTCGTCGCCCCGCCGCGCGCGCGATGGCGATCGCGTGATGCGGACCCTTGAAGGCCGCCAGTCGGCCGAGAAAGACGAGGGGTGCGTCGTCCGCCACCGTCGTCACCGCACGATATTTGTCGACGTCGGCCCCGTTGTAGACCGTATGCCACCGCCCTCCAGCCGGCCCGGCTGGCCGCTCCCGATAAACGCTCGTCGAGCACCCGGTGAACCGGACCGACTCCGCGCCAAGTCGTACGGCGACTGCCACGCTGCCCCACGGGACGCGGTCGCGCTGATAGCTCTGCAGCTTCGGGAGCGCGCGGATCGGGAGTACCGGCGTGAGCGCCGCCAAGCGCCCAAAGCTGTGCACGAGATCGAACCGGCGCCAATGCTGAAGCAAATAGCCACCCACCTGCGCCAGCTCGCGGATCCTTGGCACTGTGCCGGTATGCGGCGGCACCCCATACGGCACGAGCGTTCCCGCGGTTCGACTCTGTGGGTGCGCGAGCAACGTCACCTCGTGCCCCCGCGCCACGAGCCCACGCGCCAGAAAGTCGGCGATCCGCTCGATGCCACCGTAACCGGACGGCGGGACAGGAATGTTGGGATCGACGGTCAGGACGATGCGCACGCCGCCTCAAAGACCCGCGCCAGCCGCTCGGTCATCCGCTCCGCCGAAAAGTCGGCAAACGAGTCCCATCGCACCGCATCGGGGTCATAGCCACCAGGCGTGAGCATCCGCGTCAACGCCGCCGCGATGGCCGGCACTTGAGCAGAGGCGCGGTCGACATCGTCGTACGTCACCAGCTCGCCCCCACACGCGCGCCGCACGACGTCGCATACACTGCTGGCAGCGTGGTACGCCGCGAGCAACGGTCGACGGGCCAGAATCGAGGGAAAGATCTTCGAGGCCGTATAGTGCGCCTCCGAGCTGCCGAGGGCGACGATCCCATCGGCCGAGCAGAGAAGATTCAACGCGTCGAGATACGGCACCCGCGCCGGATGCTCGGTGACGATGTCGCCAAGCCCCATCTCACGCGCCACCGGTTCGACAAGACGCTGCCGCGGCGTGGGCTCGTACGTGGTACCCACAAAATGCAATCTCAGTCTCGCACCAACCGCCGTCTGGCGCAGCAACTGGATCGCTGCAAATACTGCTCTTAAAGTTTCGTATCCATTTGGCAGCATGGCTCCAACGGAAACGAGGTGCAGCGCCCCGTCGCCGGCCGACCAGAGCCCGTTGGGCCGCGGCCTGCGCCGGAGAGTCTCAAAATCGCTGGGCTCGAATCCGTACGGTATCCCCGTGAACATCGACGCCGGGAGGGCCGGATACATGGCCCGCACGCCTTCGTTGGTTCCATCGGAGACGGCCGTAATGCGCGCCGCGCCACGCACCGCGCGCGGCTCGAGCGCGACAGCAACCCGTCGATACCAATACGCTTTCGTCCACCACCGCCCGTCAGCGCCGGCCGCGCTGACCCACGGATCGATGTAGTCGAGCACGTACGGAATCCCAAACTCCTCGCGCATGTCGGCGCCCAGGAGAAACGTGTGCCACGGCGGGCCAGGAATGAAGAGCAACGCCGGCCGGCGTTCCCGGCAGACGTCACGCAACGCCGCCCGCATCGGCCAGTACGCGCGAATCCCCAGATCCCCGATCCCAAACGGCCGCGTGACCCGCGCCGGGAGGGCGCGCGTGCGCAGGACCTCGAGTCCCGGTGGCACGAGCGACGCGATCTCCGCATCGGGCGGCTCCTCGTAAAATCGAGGGTCGACCGACACGACACGCGGCCGCCACCCGAACGTCGGCAAGTGCCGCGCGAAGAACCGAACCCGTTGCGTTGGAGGATTGCTGCTCGGCGTGAAGCTGGGCGCGACGATCAGGACGTCACGCACGGTCGCGGTAGCCCTCGGCGGCGGCCTGTCGCAGGTACCCCGCCATCTGTCGGGCAGCCTCGGTGCGATCGCACGACGCCAGAAACGCTTCGTTCGGGGTGATCAGGCTATCAGCCGAGGGTGCGCAGACGATCCGCTTGATCGCCGCCGCGACAGCGTCCGGATTGTCAGGCTCGGCGAGGAGTCCCAGCCCAGATCGGCGCACCATGTCGAGCATGGCGCCCTCGGAGAGCAGCGCGAGGATCGGCCGGCGCAGGCCAAAGTACTCGAACATCCGGCCGGCGATGCGGTTGTCGGGACCGTCCACCACGCGCGATGACAGGAGCAGGAGCGCATCGGCCCACTTCTGGATGCGGAGCGAGTCCCGGTGTGAGACCCGGCCGAGGAGCTCGACCATCGACTCGGTGCCAGTCTCGCGAAGCATCTCGGGTAGCCAGTGCGGGACGGTGCCACCAAACTGCACTGTGAGGCGACCGGCGAGCGCGGGATGTTGGTCAGCGAAGCGTCTCAAGCCACGCAGAAAATAGTACGGTGACGCGTACAGCCAGTCTTCGCGGCGGGGCGTGTAGAACAGCCAGCGGTGCGGCGCCCGCTGCCAGAACTTGCTCAACAGCCCTTTGCGCGACGACGGCTCGTAATAGAACGTGCCGACGTATGCGATCGTCCGGTCGCCGTCGCCGCGCGGCGGCGCCTCGGGAATCGTCGCCAGCTCGGCCCGGTCGTACCCGTTGTACACGGTGACGAGCCGGTTCGGATCCACGGCGGGAAACTGTCGCAGCCAGTCGATGCGCGTGACGTGTGAGGTGGCGATCGAGACGTTGGCTTCCCGGAGCGCGGCCTCCTCCATCGCCTGCACGTAGCGATAGTGGGCGTAGGTCGGGAGTGGTCCGGTGCGCCACATCGTCCAGGGGTCGCGCCAATCGGCGACCCACGGCAGTCGATAGCGCCGCGCCGCCGCCCGCGCCAGCACCGAGACCCCAAAGGGCGGGAACGTCGCCAGCAGAACGTCCGGACGTCGCTCCGCGACGAGTCGGTCGAGCGCCTCGAACAGGGGCCGGCGCCAGAACAACGAGACCGGATCGCCCCAATGCGCATACTGCGCGACACGGAATCCGACCCGACTGCCCACCATTCGCCAATACCACCGCGGGAATCCGCTCGGGACGCGCGTCAGTCGCACGTTGGGCGGCAGACGCGCCATCAAGCCATCGTCGAACGGCGCGCTCGTCCAGTCGAGGTAATCGTCGGGGCGCACCGACACGACGTCGAGGTCGATCCCAAATGAGGGGAGCTGCTCCATCATGGCCAGCGACCGGAACACCCCGCCGGCCGCGAGCGGCGGCAACTCGAACACGATGAACAGCGCACGCACCGTCATAGCGACTTGAGAACCGTGGCGGCGCGCTCCGGCCACGTGAACACGGTGCACGCTCGCTCCCGTCCACGCTCCCCCATCGCCTGCGCCAACTCCGGCTCGTTCAGCAGGCGGATCAACGCGTCACGCACCGGCGCCGCATCGCCACTCGTGTCGACGAGCAGACCGGTGACGCCGTCGACGACCGCATCGGGGACACCGCCATTCCGGCCGCCGACGACGGCTTTCCCGTGCGCGGCCGCCTCGAGGAACACGATGCCGAATCCTTCGACGTCGTTGGGGAGCCGGCGATTGGCGAGCACAAACAGCGTGCAATCGGCCAGGAGGGCGTTGCGTGTCTGGTCGTCGATGGCCCCGGTGAAAATCACACGCTCGCCCGCCCGCGCGCGCAGTCCCGGGGCCTCCGGCCCGTCGCCCGCGATCACCAGATATAGCTCCGGATATCGCGCGGCCAATGCCGCAAACGCATCGATGACGAGATCCATGCCCTTCCGCCGACGGAGCATGCCGATCGAGAGAAGATACGGCGCATCCCCGATCCCCAACTCCTCGAGCACGCGAAACCTGACATCGGTCGGCGGGGGCGCGAGGGTGCTCGGGTTTACCGCCGGTGGCAGCGGCACGATACGATCGGCCGGCACCCCATGGTCCGTTAACAATCGTGCCGTGTCCGTGCTGATCGCGAACCATTGGCCGGCGCCGCGGACATCCTCGAGGGGTGTCTCGGGCTCAATCAGCTCGAGGCCGTAGCCAATCGCCTGATATGGCACACCGAGATCGCGACAGGCCTGGCACCAGGGATGGGTCACGGCGCTGACCCGGCCCAACACGATCGTCGTATCGGGGCCGAGGAGCCGGCGCAGGTGCTGACGCATGGTGGTGCGTAGACCTACCCGCCACCGCAGGGTATTGAGCCGCCGCGTCGGCATGAACTGGTCGCCGGGCAACTCGAGATGCGTCCGGAACCACGGGAGCTCCTCGTACGACACCCCGGAGGGCCCGACGACGCGCCCAGCGCCCGGCACGCAGCTCACGATGTGCACGTCGCACGTCGGCGCGAGCGCCACCGCCAGTTGGTGCAGATACTCGGCGATCCCCCCGGTGGCCGGCTTGGAATCCTCCGTGAGCACCACAATGCGTCGACGCGCTAACATGCGTACCAATCGCGAAGGGCGATGAGTTGCACGGCAATCGGGGCGCGCAGATCCGTCGGCACGAGGGTCCGATCGACGCTCTCGGTCGTCCGCACGGGCGTCACGCGATGCGCCGTCCCGTACACGTCGCGGAACATCGTGAGCAGCTCGTACTTGGTGACCGGCACCGTACCAGGCTGCATCATGGCCGGCAGCGGCTCACCTCGCTGCCGCCGCACCACGGCGTCGTGCGCGAGCGTCGCCCACTCCAGCGTGGTGATGCCGTTCCATCGATGATTCGTGTACCCTGACACCTCCACGTCCGTCGGCTGGCGCAGAAACCACGCCAGGAGCCCGCGCCCATCCGGCCGGTCGGGCCCGACGATCGAGACGCGCAACACCGTGACCTGCGCCCGGCCGGCGATCATCTCGCCCAGGCGCTTGGAGAAGCCATACGCGTCGTCGGCATCGGGCTCCTCGTCGATCGCATAGCCCCCACGCGTACCCCCGAACACGCAGTCGGTACTGGCGTGCACGAGGTGCTGGTGCGCATGCAGCCGCGCGACCAGATGGACCGGGAACAGCGCGTTGGCCCAGTACAGCTCCGTGCGGTCGCCACCACGCCGTTTCGTCGAGCCCAGGCAGTTGATCACCGCGTCGGCCCTGGACTCCCGGACCTGCTCGATCAGCGCATCACGCGGCTCGCCCAGGTACCGGGCGGACGTGGTCTCGACATCGCACCCGCGTTGGGCAAACAGCCGGGCAACCACGTGCCCGAGCATCCCGCGGTGGCCGAGCACGAAGATCTTCACCGAGGGCTCATCACACGTAGTATTCGACGAGCCCGACGCGGTCGAGGAGGTCGCCCAGGTCGGCGGGATCAGTCAGCCGGCGCGTATTGGCCGACGTGTATTCGGTGCCGACGGGGACCTCGACGCACGTGCCCGGCGCGGGCGGCCGGTACTCGGGCGTGATCGTGAAATACTCCGGCGTCTCGATCGACCGCGGGAGCTCGTACTCGTTGACGAGCACCTCGTCCAGCTTCTCGCCGGGCCGGATCCCGACGACCGTGATCGGAACGTCGCGGCCGTTGCCGTACTTGAGAATCATCGCCCGCGCCAGATCGGCCACCGTGGCCGCCGGCGCCTTGCGCACAAAGATCTCCCCGCCCTCGGCGCGCGTCATGGCATGCACCACGAGCGAGACCGACTCGTCCAATGTCATGAGAAAGCGCGTCATCTGCGGCACCGTCAGCGTGACCGGACCGCCCGCGTCGATCTGGCGGCGAAACAGTGGGATCACTGACCCCCGGCTTCCCATGACGTTCCCATAGCGGACGCAACAAAACACCGTGTCCAGCGGGACGCGGTTCCGTGAGCACACGATCTTCTCCATCATCGCCTTGGACGTGCCCATCGCATTGACCGGCTTGACGGCCTTGTCTGTGGACAACGCGACCACGGTCTGGACACCGGCCCGGAGCGCCGCCTCGCACACGTTGAACGAACCGATGGTGTTGGTCTGCACGGCCTCGAACGGATACGTCTCGCACGACGGGACCTGCTTGAGCGCGGCGGCGTGAAAGACGATGTCGACGCGGCGCATCGCCTCCGCGAGCCGCTGCGGATCGCGCACATCGCCGATGATGTAGTCAAAGTCCGGCAGCCGCTGCTGCATCTCCCACTGCTTCTTCTCGTCGCGGCTATAGATGATGATCCGGTCTGGTCCCATCTCCTTGAGGTGCGTCGCCACCCGGTTGCCAAACGACCCGGTCCCGCCGGTCACGAGAATGCGTTTTTTATTGAGATTCATGGCGCCACTCGGGTGTCAATCGCCCGGCGGATGGCGTCGGCCGACAGCACCGGCCTGGCCCGGCGCGCCCGAGCGGCAATGGCCCGGCCAGCGCGTGGGATGGCCCGCACGAGTCCACGAGCGGTGTAGGGATCGCCACTCAACGCACCGCGCACGACGCGCAGTGGGGCCATCGCCAGATACCCGGCGAGAAATCCCCACCCCCCGACGTTCTTCATCGTGAACAGCGCCTGGTTACGCGCCAACAATGCGCGATGCCGCGCATCGCGGCCGCGGTCCCATAACGTCGCGCCTTCCCGATGATAGATCACGCTCCGCGGCTCGAACACCGTCCGCCACCCGCGCATCCAGGCCCGATACGACAAATCGATGTCCTCATAGTACGCCGGCCGGAAGAGCGGATCGAACCCTCCCAACTCAGCGAAGTACGCGCGCCGAAACGCCGCGCAGCCGCCACCGGCATCGAGCGTGTGCACCGGCTCGGACACCGACAGCTCCCACCACTGGTAGTACCAGCAGTGGCGCAGCGCGATGCGGCGTTGGCCCGTAGTCTGACGCGTGCCGTCCCAGTCGAGGACGCGCGCCGTCGCCGCGAACACCGACGGATCGGCGAAGTGGGTCAACAGCGGCCCCAGAAACCCGGGGTCCACACGCATGTCGTTGTTCAAGATAACGACCACGTCCTCCGGCCGCCCCCCGACGACGGGGTTGAGCGAAAAGAGGTAGTCGTTGCGAGCCGCGACCACGATCTCGACGTCCGGGTGATGCGTCCGGACCCACTCCACGTCGCCGGCGGTGCTCCGGTTGTCGACCACCACCACCGCCGCCGGCGGACCCGCGGCGACCGCGGCGGCCAGAGACGGGAGCAGGACCTCCAAGTGCTCCACGCCGTTCCAGTTCAGAACGACGATCGCGCACGAGGGCACGGCGCTCACCGGACGGGCGACGATCCGGGCGATGTCCGCAAGTTGGCGTTGTAGCCGAGGACGATGTTCGCCACCGTCGCCGCCACATGCGTCGCCTGGTATTCGGCCGGCACCGTCCACCAGCCACGCTGCGCGCAGCGCGTGGTCAGCAACCTGACCAGGAGATCCGGATCGACCCCGGCCAGAATGTTGCTGCCGCACTCCACCGTCTCCGGCCGCTCCGTCGTGTCGCGAATCGTGATCGCCGGCACGCCCATGATACAGCACTCTTCCTGCACGGTCCCGCTGTCGGTGACCACCGCGGCCGCGTCGCGCTCCAAACGGACAAAGTCGAAGAACCCCAGCGGATCGAGCATGACCAACCCCGCCTGCGCGCCCGGGTCGGCGTCGGCGAGCCGCGCGCGCGTGCGCGGGTGCACGCTGCAGACGACCGGCAAGCCGGTCGCCGCGGCCGCGCCCCGCAGCCCCGCGAGAATGCAGGCCAATCGCTCCGGCACATCGACGTTCTCGGCCCGGTGAAAGGTCGCCAGGATATATCGGCGCGGGTCCAGTCCCAGGCGGCCGTGGACCGCGCTGGCGTCGATCTGCGGTGCGTAGTGCAGGAGCACTTCGTTGATCGGGTTCCCGGTGACGAGAATGCGCGTCCCGTGGATGCCCTCGTCGAGCAGATTGACGCGGCTCCGCTCCGTATAGGGCATGAGCACGTCGCTGCAATGATCGATGACCCGGCGGTTCACCTCTTCCGGCACGCGGTCATCATAGCACCGATTGCCGGCCTCCATGTGATACACCGGAATGCCCATGCGCTTGGCGATGAACGCCGACAGGGCGCTGTTGGTGTCGCCGAGCACCAGGACGCGATCAGGCCGTAAGTCGTCGAGCAACCCCTCGGCTTCGGCCAGGATGTGGCCCACCTGGGTGGCCAGCGTGTCGACGCGCGTGCGGAAGAAATAATCCGGCTGCCGGACGCCGAGCTCCGTGAAGAAGATGTCGCTCAGTTGGGCGTCGAAATTCTGCCCCGTGTGGGCCACGCGATGCTCGCACGCGCTGTCGAGCATGGGGATCACGCGCGAGAGGCGAATGATCTCGGGTCGTGTGCCAAGGATCGTGAGAACTTTCATTGTCCGATGAGCGATGCGATCCGCGACCGGAGCGTGTCCGCCGACAACTCCTCGCACACGGCGCGCTCGGCCGCCTGGCGCGCCAGGTCCAATCGGTCGGGCGACCCGGCGAATCGCACGAGCGCATCGGCGACGGTCGCGGCGTCCAGACTGTGACAGCCGATACCGGCTGGATAGCGGGCGAGAAAGGCCGCCGGGGTGCCCGTTGCCGGGCCATGATAGAAGACAGGCACGCCGCAGGTCAGGTAGGAAATGAGCTTGGAGGGGAACGAGGTGGCCACCAGCGCGGCTCGCGCCGGATCAAACCAGTAAGGACAGTATCCAATATCGGCGCCGGCGAGCCGGGCCAGGGATTCGTCGTACGTGACCCACCCGCTGACGCTCACCTGGGGTGGGAGCGGACCCACGTCGGCCGCGATCTGACCGATGACGTCCACCGTGACCGGCCGTCCGCCAATCGACCACCCCAACCGATCCAGCGCGGCCAGCAGCGCCCGAAACTCGGCCGGCGTGTACACGTTGCCACAGACAGCAATGACGAGCCCTGTGTTTCGAGTCGTTGATCTGCGCTCCTGTGTCGCCACCTGCCGGAGCACAACACTATCGAGCGACCATGTCGCCCGATAGTAGTCGACCATGCCCTCGCTGGCCACACCCCTCGTCACCGCGCCCGCGCGCAATCCGGCGACCCGCGCCCGCTCGCGCCGCTCCAAGGGCTGCGCGAGCCCCAATCCCTGGATCGCCTCGTCGAGGAGGTCCCACTCCATTGTCGAATAGGGGATCCGCAGCTCTCTGAGGAGGGCCGCCGCCACCACCGGCACCTCGAGCGCGTTGAGCACAACCACGGCGTGCACCGGCCTGGTCGCACGCACCGCGGCCACCGCCGCTCTCGTGTGATGCGCGAGCGCTCGCGGGTAGACCGCGCCCCAGTACAGGTGGCGCGCCCCCCACCGGCTCCGCCGCTCGAGGACTCCCATCCCGCGCACGCCTTCGCGGGCCGTGACCTGGACGACCGATCGTCCAAACGCCGCCGGCACGTCCATCGGCTGTCCCTCGAGCGAGACCACGAGGTGGGCGCATGGCCTGCCAGCCAACTCCGCGAACTGATCGAGAAAGACCGATCCACCGTTGGTCTGCCAGGGCGGGCCGGCGTGGACGAGCAAAATCTCCCCCGCGGTCACAGCGGCGTCATGGTCCAGGCCAGCGCCGGACGCACCGCGCCGTGGTATGCGCCAAAATAGTCACCGCGCAACTCGCCACTATCCTGGATGTCGAGGCGCAGCACCTCGCGCAGGAGGTGCTGGTCGGTGAAGTCCTTGCCAAACAAGTTCACATCGACCGTGTACCAACCCGCGTTGAGCAGATTGCCGGGCACCGCGCAGCGTGCCGCGTACCGGCCGCGCGGCATCGGCCGGCCGTACCAGTCCGGCTCCCGATTGCTCAACGACGAGAACACGCACTGGTGCTCGCTGTCGTACACGATCACGGTCATGCCGACGAACGCATCATCGTGCGTGGTCGCAAAATCGACCGTCACGACAAACGGCGACGAGGTCGTGAGCTCGTCGACCGGCTGGCCAGCGGGCGACATCACCGACACAGCATGGACGACGGCCGCCTCGTTGTGCGGCGCCGCCGCGTTGTCGGCCGGGGCCCATCGCCACACGGCCTCACTGACGTCGGCCACATAGGCCGTGACGACGTCCGCGGCCGATGCATCGGCGGCGATCCCACCGTCACGCAGCAACAGCGCGCGCGAGCACAGCGTCCGCACGGCCGTCAGGTTGTGACTGACAAAGACGACCGTGCGCCCTTCCTGGCTCACGCTCCGCATCTTCCCGAGGCACTTCTGCTGAAACTGCGCGTCGCCGACCGCCAACACCTCGTCGACCAGCAGAATGTCCGGCTCGAGGTGCGCCGCGACGGCGAAGGCCAGACGCAGGTACATGCCGCTCGAGTACCGCTTGACGAGCGTATCAATGAACCGCGCCACGCCGGCGAACTCCACGATCTCGTCGAATCGCCGCTCGACGGTGCGACGATCCATGCCGAGGATCGCCCCGTTGAGAAACACGTTCTCCCGGCCCGTCAGGTCAGGATGAAATCCCGTCCCGACCTCCAGCAATGATCCGACGCGGCCGCGCATCACCGCGCGACCGGTCGAGGGCTCGGTGATGCGGGAGAGCAGCTTGAGTAGTGTGCTCTTCCCGGCGCCATTGCGCCCGACCAACCCCACCACTTCTCCGTGAGCGATGTCGAACGACACGTCACGCAATGCCCACACGAGATCGTCCGGCTCGGCACTGTCGGTGCCAAACCGCGTGAGCCGCCTGAGCGCGCGCAGGTTGCGCGCCGGAGCGGTCACGGCGTTCGCCAATAGATCCCGCAACGAGTCGTGTCGAACCGTCGGCGCGCCGATGCGGTACCGCTTGCCGAGCCCGCGCGCTTCAATGACGTTCATCACACGATATCCGCGAACACACGCTCGGTCCGCCGAAAGTAGACGGCCCCGCTCACAAAGATCGCCACGGCGGCCGCGACCGACACAGCCAGCGGCTCCCATGCAATGGGGCGCCCGACGAGCGCCGCGCGAAATCCATCCAGCGTGCCCGCGAGCGGGTTGAGCGCATACACGACCCTCCACCGCTCGGGAACGCGAGACAACGGATAGACGACCGGCGAGACATACATCCAGGTGGTCGTGACGAACGGCACCAACACCTTGACGTCCCGGTACTGCACGCTGAGCGCCGACACCCAGCAGCCGACGCCGGCCGCGGTCAGGGCAAATGCCACGAGCGCGAGCGGCACGACGGCGAGCGCCCAGGGACGTGGGGTGAGTCCGTACGCGACCAACGCAACGGCGAGGAGGACCAACCCCACGGCTAAATCGACGGCCGCCGCGCCGACTGGCGCAAGCGGAACCACCAATCGAGGAAAATAGACCTTCGTGATGAGATTGGCGTTGTTCAACACGCTGGTCCCGGCAGCCGAATAGGCCGTCGACACGTACGTCCAGGGCACGAGCGCCGCGAGGGCGAAGACCGGGTACGGGATACCATCCGATGGCACCCGCGCCAACCGGCCAAACACCACCGTGAAAATCACCGTCGTCAGGAGCGGCTGCACCACCGCCCACGCCACACCGAGCACGGTCTGGGCGTAGCGGACTTTGAGGTCGCGCCAGATGAGAAAATAGAGTAGCTCCCGGTACGCCCACAGCTCGCGGACGCCGAAGCGCATGGCGCCGCCCGTCGGCTCGATCACGTACTCGGTGGCGTCAATTCGAGGAGCAGGATCCGTAGCGGCGTTCGTCGGAACTGCGAGACTCGTCACGCGACCCGTCGTCACGCGACCCGCGGGCCGCGCCCGCTGTGCACCCGTTCACGTACCGGGTCACGTACCGGGTCGCGTAGCGGCTCGCGTTCGATCCTCGGCGGCGACAGATGCCAGAGCGTGAGCAGTTTATGCTCGATCTGCGCCCGGAGCTCACCCGCGATCGTATGGAAGTGCGGCAGCACCGCGCCTTGCGCCGCGCCTTCCTGCCAGATGACCATGCAGCCGAGGCGGTCCCCGTGCGTATCGACGAGGGGGAGGGAGACGTGCCACCAGGCGGCGCGGGGCTCGGTGTCGCGACCGCACGTCCACACGACAACATCGTCGTCCGCCCGGCGGCCAGGCTCTCCTGGCCGTTCCTCGCCGAGAAAGGCCGTCCGCAGTCGGATCTCGACGCGCGGGCATCCATCTTCGGCAAACGTCTGCGCGAGCGCGTCGAACACTTGGGACATGTCCTGCAGCCCCGCGAGGCGGGCGCACGTCTCGTGCACGCGCACGTTGCGCGCGATCGTGTCGCGCTGCCGGTAGCCGAGCCGCACGAGCCGCGCCGCCTCCTCGAACTCGAAGATGCGCAGCCGTTGGACGGCGATGAGCACGCCAAAGCCGACCAGGGTCAGCACGACCACGACGTGCCCGCCCTCGTTGACCAGGAGCATGGCGCACATCGCCAGGACCGCGCACGCCGCATAGAGCGCGAGGACGACCGTCCGCGGCGAGTAGCCGTGTCCGAGCAACCGATGGTGGATGTGCCCCCGATCGGCGGCGAAGATCGGTTGACCGCGTAAGAACCGGCGAAAGACCGCCAGTACGGTGTCGAGCACGGGCAGGCCGAGCGAGACGACCGGGATCGCCACCGCCACCACTGTCGACGATTTCTGGGCGCTGAGCAGACCGACGCCGGCCAGCATGAAGCCAAGAAACAGGCTGCCGGAATCGCCTAGGAAGATCGTCGCGGGGTGGAAATTGTAGAACAGAAAGCCCGCCGTGGCCCCCGCGAGGATGAGGATCACGAGCGCCGCCCCAGGTCGGGCGTTGGCACTGGCCACCACGAACATGGTCGTCAGCGCAAACAGCGCCGCGCCAGACGCCAACCCGTCGAGCCCATCGATGAGGTTGAACGCGTTGGT
>DATMNB010000317.1:0-25470 GCA_035569435.1 Gemmatimonadaceae bacterium | reverse complement strand
GGATTGAGCCGTACGACAACATTCTGGTTGTGACTGAGTTGACCGCCGACGTGCCACGAGATGGCCTGCCGGTCGAGGGCGAGCACGTTGAGCGTCAATTCCGTGCCGCTGTTCCGGATGACACCGACGTTCTTGAAGATGAAGTTGGTGCTCCCGCCGGTGCTCACCGACGGAGCGACCGGCACGTTGAGGATTGCATTCGTGCGCGTGTTGCTGTATTGCGAGAACGTGACGGCGACGCGGCCGTGCCAGAGCTCCGCGTCGAAGCCGCCCTCGAGCTCATTCGACCGCTCGGGCCGGAGTGTCGTATTACCAAGATTGGTGAGCGCGACGCCATTGCCGACGGTCGTACCATCCAGGCTTTCGGGATGGTAGTTGAACAGGCGCAGCTTCTCGCCAGGGCTCGGCTGCACGCCTGCCGACCCGTACGCACCACGGAGTCGGAACACCGAGATGACTTTCTTGAATGGGAAGAAGCGGTTCTTCGACGCGATCCATGACACGCCCGTCTTCGGGAATCCGCTGAACTGCGCGTGCGACCCCGAGTTTGTACCGCCATCGAGACGGAAACCCGGCGTGATGAAGAGGCTCGAGCCGCCGAGCATGATGACCGGCTCGACAAACCACCCGTAGGTGGTTTGGCTGAGCTCCGTCTGGCTCCCGGTTGTCGAGCCCAATACCCCGGTGGGGACGGTCAGCTGGTTCGGCTGACTTTGGCCGGGCGCGAGGTATGGGACTTCGAGCGACATCTGGCTCAGCGACTGGGCCGTGATATTCATGCCAAGGCTCAGGCTCAGCGATTGTCCGATGAGAGGAATACCTGCGGTGACCACGTTGAGCGTCTTCGTGAGTGCGGTACTGTGGCCCGCGCCAAAGTTGCCCGTCGTGTCGCCCGGCTGCTCCGGCAAGCCGTGGGGCACCATCGTCTGGTCGTCCCGTGTCAGCACGTTGATGCCGCCCTGGACCGTCACGGGCAGCCACGAGAACACCCTCCAGTTCAGCGTTGCGGCGCTTGTCGAGTTGAGCGCATCGTCGGTGGCGCGCTCGTAATAGCCCGTGAGCAAAGGATTGCTGTCCAGCTGCGCCGGACTGACGTACATCCCGAGCAGCTGCGGGATCGCATTCTCTCCCAACGACGATTTCTGCTGGCTATTGCTGAATAGGGAACTCATGACGGACACGCTCATGGCCTTACTGAGCTGCGCGGTGAGGCTGGCCGTCCCACCCCATGTGCTCAAATTGTCGGGCCGTATCATCCAACCCGGCGGGGTCGTTCCATAGAACTTCTCGTATCGCTGCACCTCAATGCCCGGCAGTCTCGCATCGCCGACTTCCGTTCCACCGCTCGCCGTGAGGGAGTATTGCAACTTCCCACTACCACCGGAGACGGACCCACTCGCGTGGGTGCTAGTGCTCGTGCCAAACGGGGTGTACCGTGGGTTGTTGAGCGCTTGGAAGGCGACGATGCTGTCGACGACACACGCCTGGCCTCCGCCCCGGCAGCCATTGAGCCCACTGGGCTGGCCAGTGAGCGCGTGGCCGAACACGAAGTACGCCTCTGGGAACGTGCCGGGCAGCTCCTGAATCCCCTTGTCAGCGGCGACGCTCCAATGCGCGGGCCCGTTCTTGCCCCGCTTGGTCGTGATCACGATCACACCACTGGCCGCGTCCGAGCCGTAGAGAGCAGACGCCGACGCCCCTTTCATGACCTCGATCGTCTCGATGCTGTTCGGGTCGATCTCGTCTAACGGAGATGGGGCGGCGTACCGATTGACGCTGCCAGTCGCCAGGTTCGATGAGCCTGCGTAGTTGCCCGGGGAGC
Organism: Gemmatimonadaceae bacterium; assembly: GCA_035569435.1. GTDB lineage: Bacteria > Gemmatimonadota > Gemmatimonadetes > Gemmatimonadales > Gemmatimonadaceae > DASRDS01. The sequence goes on along the minus strand of DATMNB010000317.1, from coordinate 23,648 downwards.
CACTCCCGCCATTGGGAATGTTGATGTTGGGCTTGATCGACGGGGCGAGATTGGCCGACGTGGAGTCGGACTGATTGCTGTAGACGCGGACGCCATCGATGATGATGATCGGATCGTTGTTGCCCAGGATGCTGCCCACGCCCCGCAACCGCAGCCGCGAGGGATCACCTGGTGCACCCGACGTATGCATGACCTCGAGGCCGGGCACGCGCGACTCCAGGAGATCGGTGACGGTCGAGACGGGGGCGACTTGCATCACCGAATCCACGTCGATCGTCGTGATATCGCTCCCGACCTGATACTTCCTTTGATCTCCCGCCGCCGTCGTGACGACCTCGTCCAACGTCGTGGTAGCGCGACGGAGCGCGATATCGAGCCGTGTCTCCGAATCAGCCGTGGCGACTGCGGCCGTCGTGACCGAGACGTAGCCCAGCGCTCGGACTGTTAGGCGGTACGAGCCAGGTGGCAGGTGGGCGAAAAAGTACGCTCCGTTGTCCAGCGTGCGCGCCGTTTTCTTCGACTCCTCGAGTGACACTGTGGCACGGCCGACCGGCGTCATTTTCTTCCCTGCCGAATCGAACCAGGTGACAAGCCCGAATATCCCTCCGCCCGGCACGCTCGCCGGCACCAGTGAGCTCACCGGCCGCGGGAGGAGCGTCGCCTGACCATCGCCCGTGAGCTCCACATCCAGCCCAGCGCCGGCAAGCACCGCCGATAACGCGTCCGCGACCGTCACACGGCTATCCTTGATCGTCACACGCCGCTCAGACGCGACAGCGGCCGGACTATAGGTGAAGTGCAGTCCTGACTTTTCACCGATTGCGTCGATCGCGTCCGCGATCGACACGCCTTTTAGGTCGAGTGCGATGCGACGTCGGAATACAGACGCCTGACTCCGATCGGCGCGCGTGCCATGAGCATCAGGCGGCGACACGAAGCGAGGGCCACGATCGCCGGACGGCGATCCTTGTCCACTAGCGCGGTCCGCAACCACGATCGTGACGAGAACGAGGCACATGGCCCGTACGGCGCGCATCAGTGTCACAACCGGCTCGGCCCGCGCACGATGACCAGTGCACTGCCCCGTTGCACGACTCGCGCACCGACCGCGCCTGCGACGGCGTGAATCACCTCGTCTGCGGGTTCAGTCGTGTAGGAGCCAGTCACCGGAACGCCGCCGAGCGCGGGAGTGCCGAGTCGAACATCGCGTCCGTACCAGCGCGACATGTCACGCACGACCTGCCCAAGCGGTGCGTTCTTGAATGTCAGTCGTCCAGTCGTCCAGTCGAAGTACGGCGAGGGATCGACGGCGGTCACACGCGGAGCTGCGCCCGCCGCGAGGTCACCGCGTTGACCAGGCCCGAGCACCGCGAGCGGCGCTACGGTATCCGTCGCCCTGATACCCTGCAGCGCTACGCCGCCCTCGGCGACAATGACGGTGAGCGCCGTGTCTTCAGGGTAGTCCCGGGCCACGAACATCGTGCCCAGATCGCGGGTCACACCGTGCGTGGTATGGACCGCGAACGCGCGCGCTGGATCAAAGCGCACGACAAAGGACGCCTGGCCCTCGAGGTACACGTCACGTCGGCCATGTCCGTACCCCGCGGGCACCCGGAGCTCGCTGCCCGGCGCGAGCGTGAGCCGCGTGCCGTCGGCCAATATGGCACTGCGTCGCTCGCCATCGCGGGCGACGAACAGACGGGCCGCTGGCCGCGCTGTGCGGCCGAGATGCGGCCACGCGACCGCCATACCCAACCCGGCGACGACGAGGCAGGCTGCGGCGCTCCGGAACCACCACGCCGTGTACAACGGCCGCGGGCCGGTGAAATCGCCGAACAATGGTCGCCTACTAGCACGGGCGCTGCTGGTCGTCGGCATCGCCTGCGGCCGGTCGCCGGGCGTCGGGATCGCGGCCGCGTCAGGCGGCGCTGTCGGTGAAGGAAAGAGACGCAACTCCCTGGATTCGGCCGGGGTGGCGCCGGATGTTGAAGACGGCGAGCCGTGCAGACCGAGCCTGTCACTCAGCCGTGCAAAGGCCGGACGCCAGTCTGGACGCGGGCGCAGATCCTCCAGCGCAGCCCATGTCTGCCGCAGCGCCTCGAGCTCGGCCCGCCGACTCGCATCTTGGCCAAGCCACTGTTCGATCAACTCCCGCTCGGCGAGCGTGCACTCGCCGGCGAGATATTTCACTTGGAGTATCAGATCTGGGCGAGCGTCCACGTGCCTTCCGAGAGGGGCTTACTCCCTTAGGACACGGACTCCGCCAAACACCCTAGGCCAGACTCAACCTCATAAATCAGTCGCCAGGAAAGCCGAATTCGGCGCGCAACACGGCGCGCACGGCCTTGAGCCCATGCGCGAAGTGAAACTCCACCGCCTTGACGGAAACACCCATCGCCTGCGCGACTTCGGAATTCGAAAGCCCGTAGACGACGCGCAGCGTCACGGCTTGCCGGCGTCGTGGCGGCAAGCGTTCCAAGGCGTAACGCACCATGTCGTCCAGCTCGCGTTCCCGCTGGTCGTCGGCGGGGGTAGCAGGCGCGTGAAGCTCATCCTCGGTCTCCGCCTGCTGAATCGCGCGCTCCTCGTAGCGCGTCGCGATGCCTTGGCGCTTGAGGTAGTTCAACGCACGATTTCGGGCCGCTCCAAAAAGATAGCGATCGACCCTGAGGCGCACGGTCCAAGTGCTACGTTCCGCCCAGACCCACGCGAATACATCCTGCGTCAGGTCCTCCGCGACCTCGGGAGACCTGACGTACCGGATGATGGCCGTCCGCACACGAACGTAGTACATCGCGAACAGCGCCTCGAAGGCCGCCACTTCGCCCTGTTGGATCCGCGCCACCAACGCGGCCTCGCCAGCCCAAACCGCCTCTTGATCGGTCCACTGACCAAGCGTTCCGCCAGACGGCTGCGTCATCGCGACGTTGATCTCATCTGCCACGCACGTGTAAAGGGACGGCTACAACTCCGCGGATCAACTAGCGCGCGACATGATTGCAGAGTTCCAACCGGCTGTCAATATCGAGTTCGGTCGTGACCGCGCCTCACACACTCGACGCGACGGACACTCGGTCAAGAGTGCGAAGAGCAATGTCGCGAACACCCAGCGCGAGCGCCCCGGATCTCGGGGAGACAGTCCCGGAGCGGAGCCCGGCTCCCGCGCCATTGGGTGGGCCGAGCGCAACGACTGGATGCACCAGTCGTGCTGCATCAGTACCCGTGGGCGGCGGCCGCTCGGCCCGCGACGCGTACGCGACGGCGCTCACGGCGCCGGCGGGCATATGGTCTCAGACACACAAGACTGGTGATTACCCTAGGCTGCATGCAGTACACCGGCTAAGCCGGCGACGCGGAGCGACCCTAGTTGCTACGCAGGCTCAGGTCACCACGGAGGTGCGCTTGCCAACCCACAATCGTCATCGCCAGGACCGGCCGTCGCATCCCCGTCAAAGACCGCCGCATGCAACCGCCGAATCACAGTCACCATATCCGCCTCATCGACCACCACGGTGACATTCGTCCCGGTCGCGCTCAAGCTCAGCATGTGCACGGCCAGACCGTCCAGCGCCGCCACTGCCCGGCCGATCACGCCGACGTGTCGACGCAGCATAGACCCGACGACCGCGACGATCGCGCACGACTCGATAACGTGCACATCGCCAAACGAGGCCAGCTCACGCAGCGCCACCGCCGCACCCGCGAACGCCTCGGCGTCCACGGTCGCCGACACCGATACCTCGGACGTCGTCACGACGTCCACGGCGACGCCATGCCGCGCAAACACCGCGAACAACCGCTCCAGAAACCCAGTCGCGTGCAACATCCCCGCGGCCGTCACCTTCACGACGACCACCCCACACCGCCCAGCCACCGCCGTCGCCGACCACGCCGGCCCTCTCTCGGTAATCCGCGTCCCCGGCCCCTCGGGGGATCGCGAATTGAAGATGCCCACGGGGATCCCGCGTTCAGCCGCTGGCGCAATGGTGCTTGGATGCAGCACCTTCGCGCCAAACGCTGCCAGTTCCGCCGCCTCGTCGAACCCGACCGCATCGATCCGCCGCGCTGTGGGCACGAGACGAGGATCGGCTGTCATCATCCCATCGACATCCGTCCAGATTTCGATTAGGTCGGCGTCCAGCGCTGCGCCGAGCAATATGGCAGAGTAGTCCGACCCGCCGCGTCCCAGCGTCGTCGTCATCCCTTCTGGCGTCGCCCCGACGTAGCCCCCAATCACGGGCACCACACCCTGCGCGACGAGCGGCGTAAGCATCGCGCGCGCCGCCGTCCGAATCGCCGCCGTGTCCGGCGCCGCGCGACCGAACATCGCGTCGGTAATCACGACATGGCGCGGGTCAACGGACACTGCCGCGACCCCTGCGTCGACAAGCGCCAACACCATGAGGCGCATTGCCATGAGCTCGCCATATGCGCCGACCGTGTCGTACCCCTGCGCGGTGACGTGCTTCAGCACCGCCAGCGCCTCCGCGAGCGACGCAATGTGATCGCACGTCGAGTCGATGTCCCGGAGGACTCGCTCCGTCATCGCCGCACCGCCCGCCAGCGCGCGGGCGACGGCGATGTGCCGGTCACGCAGCAGACCAACCGCGAGCATGGCTTGCATCGACCGCCCTCGCGCCGCGTGGCGTGCCAGCTCCAAGAGCTGCGTCGTCACGCCCGCTAAAGCGGATACCACGACGATCGGTCGCTCCGCTAATCGATCGCGTACGATCGCCGCCGCACCCTGGAGCGCTGGCCCATCTTGCTCTGATGTACCGCCGAACTTGACAATGAGCATGATCTAACCCGAAGAGCCATCGGTGAGGACCGGGGGAAACCGGTACTCCGGAAGCAGCCGCCTGCCACGCATGCCGCGAACCCGCCGCGCATAGGCAGGCACTCCCATTAACAGACGCACGCCGATGCGCGCGTATGCATGGCGCCGCCGGTCCGACACGTTGGCGAGCCCCCAGCCGGTTCCGGAAGTCCCGCGAGTACGCGACACAGTGCGGCAAGCGCTGGCGCGGCCGTGCGTGGCGCCAGCGCGTCGGGTCCACTGGCAACGTCCAGCGCGAGCTGGATCGTCGACGCAACGCGTCCCGTCCCCCATCGCGCCCCCCGCGTCCGGAACAACTGCGCCCGAGCCTCGCTCGGCACGATGATGTGGAACGTGCCGCCCTCGTCGGCGCGCCTCATGTCCAACCGCCGGTCGAGACGCGCGCACGCCAGATCGAACTCACGCAAGGTGACGTAACACACGCGATGCAGCGGCGTCCCCGGCGCGATCCCCGCGAGCACCGCGCCGGCACCGCCCGTCCACGTCCAGTCGATCCCATGCCACACGCTGCCAAGCATGGACACGAGCGCCGGCCAGGCCAGCCCGACGTGAAACGATTGCGTGACCTGCGCCGTCGCGTCCCAGGACCGGATCCAGTCGTCGAGCGCCCCGAGCCGATCGACCAGTCTGAGCGCACGTTGTTGGCGCTCCACATATCCCAGGGTAGAGAGGCGACTCGCGATCCGGCATACGGTGGAGAGATGCAACGCCGTGCGCGTGGCGATCGCCTCGAGCGCCACGGCAGGCGGATCACTGCGGCCCTCGGATTCCGCGAACAGATCGCGAAGAACGAGTGAGGTCAGCGGACCGAACGGATCCGTTCGCAACGCAGAGCGAGAAGTCACTGCCCCGATGTCGCTCCGCGTGACGCAAATGGCTCGCGCGCGCCGCACCGCCAGACGACGTGCCGAGCAACCTTCTCAGCGATCCGACAAGCCGCTTGTTCCCGACAACCGCGCACGGATGATCCAAAAAGAGGACACTGCCCCATAGCAGTGCGTCCGACACGACGCCGACGGCGACACGCCGAGAATCGCGTGGCACTATGTGGCACTACACGGAAGACACCTAGGGGGCGCGCTGCCCCTACCTGCCCTCCTGACATCGGTGGTAAACAATCGTCGCCGTGCGGAAGTCGCACACGACCCACACCAACGACGTGACACCCGCTAGTCCGCGCAGAGGCGTTCCATACGGTCCCAGGACGCCGCCCTCCCAGCGCCCACCTGGTGGACGACGACTGACGCGGCCAGCATCGCGAAGGCGCAGGCCTCGGCCCCTGCACTGCCCCCCGCACTGAGGGCTGCGGCAAGCGCCGCGGTCACCGCGTCGCCGCCGCCGACCGGATCAGTCGTCCCGCGGGCGGGCAGCGCAGGCGCGTCGACGATCGTGCCATCTCGGTCTGCGCCAATGATCCCCCCCACGCCCAGCGTCACGTAGACCGACGCGTCCCGCTCCCGCGCAAACGCCGCCACGGCCACATGGCGCGGCGGTTGGCCGGTGAGCGCGGCGAACTCCGCCGCGTTCACCCTGAGGCCAATCGGGGGAGGATACCGCGTGAGCCCACGCTGACCATCGGCGATCACCACGAGATCGGGCCGCGCACGCGCCACCTCGGCAACGGCCAGCAACACCGTCGCCGACACCACGCCCTCCCCGTGGCGACCAACCGCATCCATCACGACGATCGCGTCCACGTCGGCGGCGACGATCTGCACCGCCTGCGCAAGCCGCGCCACGAGCCTCAGCGGCGTGGCCGTCCAGTTCTTGAAGTCGATCCGCTCGAGCTCACGCAGCCGGCCGGTGGCGTCGGTGACCACCAATCGCACGGAGGCGCACGTGCGCCGCACCGGCGTGTGCAGAAAATGTCGCAGCCGGACCCCATCGCACCGGCGCAGCAGCAGCCGCATCCGGTGCCCCTCGGTGTCGTCGCCCGCGAAGCCGATGGGGATGATCCGTCCAACGCCCATCGCGGAGAGGTTGGCGACAATCGCGCCCGCCGCACCCAATACCGCACGCGCACCGACCACATTGTGCACCGCGAGCCCGGTCTCGATCGATCGCTCCTCGCGCGCCGGGTCGATCTCGAGAAAGCGGTCGAGTCTGAAGTCGCCGACCACCGCCACCGACAGCCCTCGGAAGTGTCCCGCGATCGCACGCAGGCGGTCCCGGGTCATCAACGTCATCGGAGGGAGGCCGGCGAAATGCGCATCCGGCGCGCAGGATGCCGCGCGCCGACTGACGACGCAAGTGCGACGTATCGTTCGGTACCAATGTTACGCGTCGATGTCTGGGACGCCGCGGTGTAACGGCATTCGACCTCACCGAATGTACGGCTGCCAAACGTTACAGCCCGGCCTCCGCACATCCGTGTTCGGACGACGTAGCTTCTCGCCCCATGACTCCCGAGCGCGGCTGGACACTCGAATGCGACAGTGTCGACACCTTCATCACCGAGGACGGCGGCCACATCGGCCCGGTGACCTTCACACTCCCCACGGGCCACGTACACGTGATGCGCGGAGACGTCTTCTGCCTGCCCTATGGCACAAACGGCGACACCCCGCACGGCGACACCGCCAACGCCCGATGGTCCAAGGAGTGCGCCTCGCCCACGACGCTGCACCTCTCGCTCCACACGCGCGGGCCCACCGGCCGCGTCGACAAGCGCATCGCAGTGAGAGATGGCCACACCGCCCTCTACACCGAGCACATCATCACCGGAATGACCGGCCCGATGTGCCTCGGCCACCACACGCGCCTGGAGCTGCCCGATGAACGTCACGCCGGCCGTATCTCCACGAGCCGATGCACCTGGGGCCAGGTCCGTCCCACGCCCATCGAATGCTGGACCACGGGCGGCCACTCCGCCCTCACACCCGGCGGGCGCTTTCGCTCGCTCCTCGCGGTCCCCACGTCGACAGGTGGCCTGGTCGACGTCTCGCGCTATCCCGCGCGCCCCGGCGCCGAGGATCGCCTCATGGTCGCCTCCCTCGCCGCGGTCCGGTTCGCCTGGACCGCCGTGACCGTGGCAGGCCAGCAGTACGTTTGGTTCGCTCTCCGCGACCCCCACGTCCTCCGGTCCACCGTCATGTCCTTCTCCAACGCCGGCCGCCCCGACGCCTCAGGGTCGAGCCGCGACGCCAACGTCTTGGGCCTCGCCGACGTCACCGCCTACTTTGACTACGGCCTCGCCGAATCCGCCCGCCCCAACGTCCTCGCGCGTCGCAGAATCCCCACGACCGTGTGCCTCTCCCCCGATCGGCCCTTCGTCGTCCGCCAGATCACCGCCGTCGCCCCACTCCCCCGCGGGTTCGACGTCGTCCAAACGATGCGCCGCACCCCCCGCGGCCTCACGCTCACCGCCGCCAGCGGCCACCGCGTCGCCGCGCCCCTCGATGTCGGGTTCCTCTGGCGGTCATAGACGCACCTGACGCGAGGGGCGACCTCAGACGCCACCCGCGTCGAGGCCCTTCGGTGGCCGGTTCACATCGTGCAGAAGCCGCCGGAGATGCCACTCCAACTCCTCGACATCGAATGGCTTGATCAACAGCGGGCATCCGGTCCGCGCGCTAACGTCTCGCACCCCATCCCCAATGTCTCCGGTGATGAACACCGTCCGATGCGTGAGGTGCGGTTGATGGGCCGCCACCGCCGCCAACACGATGTCGCCTCGCCAGTCCGGAATGCGATAGTCGATCACCGCAACGTCGACATGCTGGTCGGCCACGATCCGGACCGCGGCGTCCCCGGTCTGTGCTGTCAGAACGACGTACCCCCGCCCACGTAGCAGGAAGGAGAGGCCTCGAAGGATCAACGGCTCATCGTCGACCAGCAGAACCGTCCACGTGGCATCCGAACTTACGCTGCTCCCGTGCGGGACCTTCGACTTACCCGAGCGTACCGAGATTGCCCCTCCCGCGTCGTCCCCTCCCGCATTCCCGTCGACGGGCGATCTATACCGAGACCTTCAGCCGTCAGGTCGACACGTATGGCGTACCCGACGCCGGACACCGTCACGATCAACCGCGGGGCCCGCGCGTCGTCGCCGAGTTTTTTGCGTAGGGCGGAGACCCGCGTGTCGACCGACCGACCGACCGCCCGGCGCGTCGGTCGGCCCCACACCGCGGCCAACATCGGCCGAGGCACGGGCGCGCCACCCGCAGCGACCATTGTGAGGAGCATTGCGCTCTCGCCCTTCGTCAGCGCAACGCGTTGGTTGCCGACCAACGCCACATGCTGCGCCGGCCACACCTGCGTGGTCCCACACCGCAGACACAGGCCCGCGTCTGGTGAGGCCCGTCTGTTGAGTACGAGCGACGCCGTCACGAGCGCATCTCGTTCCGGATCCGTGCAGGACTCCAACGCCGATCTGAAAAGCTCTCCATCAATCGCACACTCAAGAGGCTATGTGTCTCTGGCCATCAGTCCTTGGCTTCCCCGGCCGACGCGCTCACGCCGCATATACAAACTGTACTGGTCGTCGCCTCGGGCGGCGCGTCGATCGTTCGCCACATTAGTAAGACACCCAAGAGGCCTAAGTCCCCTTGCAATGCAGTGAGTTTCGTGACAGCGCGGCGGCGGCGCGCGAAGCATGGCCTCCTGTAGCGCCGAGAATAACTGGACTTGGGAGAAGCCCGGCTCCGTGTCGCCCGACTGAGAAACAGGCCACTCCCGACGGGCCCATCCCTCGCGACGAACGGCTTTTGGGGCGACTACGCGCCGTAACGCTCCCGGTAAATCGATCCACGGAACGACGAATGGCAGGTACACCATCCGGTCGCGTCCCGTTGATAGCGAATCAATCCACCGGCCGGCACGCCCAATAAGTCCTGCCGATATGCATTTGTGACCCGCCACGGATGCAGATCCGGAACTGCTTCCTTGATCAGCTCCGCCAAAATCAACGCACCGGCATACGCGGATACAAAGGCGGCGGTGACCCGCGCCTGAGCACCGCCCACGGTCGTGATCGTCGTCTCGCTGTACGCGACGCGGTTGTAAAACGACAACACGGGCTGACCGAGGAACGTGTCGACGTCGGCAAGGAGGCCGGCCGGCGCGCAGCCCGCCGCCTTGATTTGGGCGATATCGGCCGCATGCATGGGTTCATTGCCTTGGATGAGTGCGAGCACCCGACCGGCGGACAATCCGATTTTTTGCGCGATCGGCTGCGCATTCCAGGATTCACGGTCACGCTCCATCGCGAGACAGGCCAGGCAAGGACCATCGCCAAAGCCATGCACGGACACCTCCGCGACTGTGCCATCGATGCCTCCGTTCACGATGCGCTTCGGAAGCATGTCCTGGATTTCGAAACGCGCGTCTCCGGTGTCCACGGCGCTAATAACCAGGGGCAAGGACTCATCCACGGGCTGGCTGGCGACAAAGGCTGCGCCTGTTCCCACAAACGCGCGCACTCGGAGTCGGTTGACCGCCAAACCCGCAAGTGTCTCTCGCGCCCAGACCGCCTTCGCGCGCTTCGCGTGTGCCGTGGCCCAATCCAGGAGGGCATACTTGAACGGATTCCGCTCGTCGAAGCGGCCGTTGTCGATCGTCGTAACAAGTCCGACAAGCCGAGGCGACACGGCCAACCCGAGCACAACGGCACAGCCGATTGATCCGCACCCGACGAGCGCGAGGTCGATCGCCACGGCGTCGGGGAGCGGCGGCGCAACATCGACCTGGTCGGCGCTGTACGTCAACAACGAGAGTGAATACCCCGACGACATGGTACCAGGGGTGAGCTGGACCGCACCTGTCAGGGTGTTGCCGAATACCCGTTTGAATATCTCTGCCGCGCCAAGCGCACCCGCGGCAAGCGCACCAACGGCCAAATCGCCCGGCGCCACGATGGGCTGCGGGTCGACCACCGAGAGCTGGGCCGCCCAGTCGGTGGCCCCAACGTAGAGATCGGAATGTGTCACGTCAGTCTCAGCGCCGACCAACACGCGGAACGCACTAGATGAGCGGCTCGCAGTGTTAACCGTCGGGGAGACGCCGGGACGAATACCACGGAGCGATTCGCCTAAGGCCGTGAGGTAGACGCCCCGTAGCATTGGTAACCCAGGAGCAGTCTGGGCGTCAGCATCTCCCTCGAGTTCGACCTGATCAAAGAGGCGAACTGTGAGCGTCGCGATCTGGTAGAGCAGCACCTGACCCGCGAGGCTACGCGTGGCGTCGCGACTGGCCACGATGCGAATGACGGTATTGCGGAGTCGATCGCGCACAACAGCATCATCGTCACCTGAGACGCTGGTCAGAAACGAAAACCGCGCGTCGCTCATTGGGTGACTCGGAACCGCGTATTAATGATACGTGAGCGAAGGCGCACCCAGCCACGCTCGTGCGAGAGCTCGTAGATCGCGCACCCATCGAGTGAGATCGGGTCGCGGGCGAAATGCGGCACCACGATGCTGATCGCCCCCTCGTGACTCAACACCTCGTTGGCATTGTCGCGATCCGAATGATACGCGCGGGCCGGATGGGAGTGGATACGCGCGTAGAATTGCTCCCCGTCGGTCAGCAGATCGGGAAGCGTGTAGTGTGCGTGCGGCGTCAGATCGACGGCGCAACCATATTCGCCGGCAAAAGCGACCTGTTCGGGCACAACGAGTCGCGTGATTTGTACCACGCCCTCGACTGACCTGCCAGCCAACAGCCCGGTGCCTTCAAATCCGTGACCGCCACGCTCTCGGAAAAAGTGTCGTGCGTCGTCCAGCACGCGCTGGGGCACAAGGTACACAACCTGGCCGTTGCCCATGGCTAGATCCACCGCCCTGTGGCGAATCGTTCTCGGATGACGCCAATAAGATCCGGAATGCGCGTGTCTGGACGATGTTGTTCCCATCGGTTGCCGGTGACTTGCGGCCGGTGGCCTTCATGCGTGTAGTATTTTCGTGTGCCGGAAATACACAGGAACGGAGCGCCATTGTGGACCGCGTGCGCCGGAAACGCGCCGTTGTCGCGGAGCGGCCAGGCCGACGCGGGGAGGAGAGATCTCGTGTCCGGATCGACCGGCTCGACGTCGAGCGGCTGATAGTCGTAGTCGGTGCACTCGAATCGGAAAAGTCGCCAATAGCCTCGGATCGTGCGGAATCGGACGAAGAATGTGGGATAACTGACCTCCTCCAGTTCCACACTCGCGTCGAAGAGGCGCCCCGACCGGAGCGCCTCTTCGAGCTGGGCAAGGGTGAGCTGCTTACTCAACTCCGGATGCACGCACCGTCACCAGGAATGGCCTTCGACCGCACGTTCAGCTGCGCGCCAGCGGGGACACCTGCCGCAGCCAACGTCAGGCTGTTTTCCAGCGCGGCCCCATCGTATGCCAGCACATATGGCTTGTTGGGGTCAAGGTCGTGACGCCGTCCGAACTCTTTGACCGCATGGTCGAGAACCCGCTCAACGGTTTCCTGCGCGCGGTACGGCTGTTCGAACTTGGCGCCGTTCGGGGCGACCAGCGTAATTTCGTGAGACTCCGACACTTCGCATGCTCCATGCGCCCGTGGCTGGGGCGCCGCGCCCCCACCGCGGCCGCATAGTCATGCGGTCGACGGCGTCTCCGGTGCGGTACGCATGTTGCACCGATGAAACATGGACTATATTCTAATGGCGGCCGAGGTCGCGTGTCAACCCTGGCACGTTTGTATCATAGATGACACACTGGTGAGGAGGATGCCCTGATGGCCGTGTCTGTGACGGTTGATCAGCTTGGCGCCGAACTAAAGCGCCGGCGTGAAGAACTCGGCGTGTCACTTCGGGCTGTTGAAAATGACACCAAGATCAGCGCAGCAACGTTATCGCGACTGGAACGCGGATCGGGGAATCCTGACCTCGCCGTGGTTGAGCGGCTGGCGCGATGGTTGAACGTGATCGTGCGAGCGGCGGGATCGGACCACACGGAAATCAAGACCGACGAGGACCTGAAGCGGACGATCGCGGTCCATCTCCGGGCGAACAAGAAGTTGTCGGATCACGTGGTACGGGCGATTGCGGACAGCTTCGATATCGTGATGCGCATGGAAATCGAGCGCGACAAGAAGCAGAAGCGGACGCCCGGTTGACGTGTGAGCGGCCCCTTTCTCCCATTCACGCCGAACGGCAAGGCGACCGAACTGCAGGCGATTGCAGTGAAGTCGCGATTGGGAGTCGGCGCGACCGCTGCCGTCGACCCGTATGCCGTGTTACATCGGCTCCCTGCACGGCTGGTCGACGCCGCCGCGCTCCGAGAACAAGACGGATTGGTCGCCTGCGCCCTCTTGTCGGTTCACGCGGACGAATGGAGCGCGGTGTGCTTCGGCCGATCGGAGATCACCGGTGAGGCGCTCATTCTCCTCAATCCGACGCATGCCGCAACGCGCCAGAAGGCGACCCTCATGGAGGAGGTGGTGCACATTGTACTCGACCATCCTCCATCACGACTGATGCTGAACGGCGTCCAAGGCGGAGCGGAGCGCCGGTATGAAGCGGCGATCGAAGACGAGGCCTACACCGTAGGAGCGGCCTGCCTGCTGCCCTATCCCGCGCTGTTCCGCGCCGTGAACGACACGCACGAATCGGCCGCGGTGATCGCGGCGCGCTACGGGGTGAGTCGGGACTACGTCACCTTCAGGATCAAACGCGCTGGATTGGTTCGAATTTACAACAAACACTGTACCCCACTGCAGGGCGCGTAGTCCTCGGCGGCGGCCGGGATGCCGCAGCCATCGCGCGCGCGAACGTGCTCGAGCTAGGCACAAACCACGCGCGGCCGTCCCTGTTCGACCCGCACGTTGCACCCAACCCCGCGCTGGTGAAAACCTCGACCATTGACGAGGGGGAAACCGGCCGCACGTCTCCGTCCAACACTCGCCGCCTCGGGCGGACACCGTCCTGTGCCCGGGCCGTGCACCACGCAAGCACCCGCCCTCGGACAGATGCGCCGCGGGGCCGCTCCGCGCACTGGGGGCTCCGCGACCCCGCGGCTCCAGATTCGGTACGCGCGGCTGAGGAACGCCGCGCTTTTTGTTGGAGGGGCTGCGAAGAACGACCACGCTCCATCGAACCGCACCCACTCGGTGAGCAAACCCCTCTCCTCCGGTGCGGCCGCGCCCATCCGGGAGCCCACCGTGCCGGCCCACGCAGTCTCCGACAGTAGGTCGCCTCCACCACTGGCACGCACCGCAGGCCTCCCGCGCACGGGAAGATCGTCAACCGCGGCTCCTCACCCGTTGGGTGAACAGATGTGTGCCGCGCCGCGCTGCTCGCGCACTCCCCGCCCCACGCTCGCGCTCGATCACTTGCGCGATCCCCACGCCTAGGATGTCGCAGAGATCCTCGAGCAACGCCCCGTCAAACGCTTTTTCGCGCCCGCCCAACTGCTGCCACCGGTATGCCGTGCGCACGCTGATCCGCCCGCCGGATCGTCGCGCCAGCTCATACGGCGTCACCCCACACTCTCGAAACAACTCTGGAAATCGCAGCCGCATGCCGTCTCCCGCGCCATGTAAAACACGATGTGTCGCGTCAGCATAACCCCCGGCGCCCCGAACATCCCCAACGCTTTCACACCCGTGTCAGATGCGGGATACGACCCCTGCGTGAACATGATGTGGCCTGTCACGCCGCGATGTCGGGCCTATGCCATGGTTGGCATAGATTGTCCCCCGCGTTCGGCGCCTGGCACCCGCCAGCGCCTCTCTATCCAGCCCAGCTCCTTGGAGGACTCGCGCATGTCAACACTCATGCAGGCCAACCACCAGTGGACCACTCGTCCTGCCGACCAGCGGTTCACCTCACTCATCGACATGGCCCGCCACTGCGCCGCACAGCGCGCCGCATCGGCCGCGTCCGTCGTCCCCTCTCGTCATCTCACCGTGATGCCGACCGATGACAATCGCGGACTCTCCGTCGCGATCCGTGGCGGCGCCGACGAGATGACCCCCACCCATTGGTCGTTCGGCCAACTCGCCCACCTGGCCGGCGCCCCGTCCGCCTACGTCCGCGCCCTCCCCGCCCCGATCGCCGCCGACTGCCTGAACTACGGGTTGCGGTTCGATCGCGACGTGGAGACGGTCGGGTTGCTCTCGTCGACGACCGATGGCCAGCACGAGCTCCGCGCCGCGACAGGTCCCAGGTACGGCCGCATCTGGAACACCAGGGTCGTCAACGCCCTGATCGAGCGGTTCGGCGACGGCCGCTCCGGTCAGTTCCGCGTCCCCGGCGAGTTCGGCCGCGCCGTGACCGTCACCACCGCCAACACCACCCTGTACGCCAGTGACCGCGACATGTTCGTCTTCCTGGCCGACGAGGAGCGCCGCATCGAGATCCCCAACCGTCGCGATGGCCAGACCGGCTCCCTTGCCCGCGGCTTCTACGTCTGGAACAGCGAAGTCGGCAAATCCGCCCTGGGCGTCGCTACGTTCTTGTTCGACTACGTCTGCTGCAACCGGATCGTGTGGGGCGCCCGCGACTACGCCGAAGTGATCCTCCGCCACACCGCCTCGGCGCCGGCCCGATTCATCAATGAGATCGCCCCGGCCCTGGAGCGCTACGCCGCGTCGAGCACGACGTCGCTCGCCGTGGCCATCGCCGATGCCCAGTCGCACACGCTCGACGACGTGACGGACTTTCTCGCTCGCCGCTACGGCAAGCGCCTCGCCGCCACGCTGCAGGACATTCATGTCGCCGAAGAGCACCGGCCGATCACGACGCGGTGGGATGTCGTCACCGCGGTCACGGCATACGCGCGCTCGGTTGACCACCAGGACCACCGCGTCGAACTGGAGCGCGACGCCGGCTCCCTGCTGCCCGCCGCCTGATCGCCATCGCAACGACACGAAGCCGGGGACGCGTTGCCGTCCCCGGCGCTACGCTGCCCAACCCCGAGGAACCACTATGGCGCTGTGTGAAAGTGATGGGTCGCGTCAAAACCCGATGACGCACAATGTCAGTCCCGAAATAGACTCCTCACCCGCTCCCGCGCGCGCAGCGCGCTACACCCCCTCGCGTCGCATCCGACTGGGCGCACACCCCGGCTAGTCTCGAACCACCCTCTATGGGCACACATCGAGGAATCTTCACGATGACCCGCCGTTTCCCCTCACCCCCAGATCACAAGACGACGCCAATCGCCCCACTGATGGTCTCGCAGCAGCCCACCCGCGATCAGGCCCGGCACCGCGCGGCCCGCCTCGCCAGCACCGGCCACGCCGCCAGCGCGATCGTATGCACCACCGACCTTCAGGCCTCCACCTACGCCCGCGTCTATCCCACCCAGCTGGAACTGGGCGCCGTCGTCCAAACCAGCGAACGGACGATCCGGGCCGGCGGGATGGCGATCACCCTCTGGATCATCACTGCCACGATGCCGCTCACCGCCGCCGAACGCGCCGGCACGACGGCCGACTCCCAGGACGCCGACGACTGTGATTTACGCACACCTCCACTCTCCCTGGTGAAGACCACGCACCAGCATCCCAGGACCGCCACAGCTCCACGCACAGCACAGGAGCCTCACGATGCTCACGCAGCCCGTCCCTGACACGCAGACCCTCGCCACCCACATCCTGACGACCTTCGGCCCCCACACGGTCGACGGCATCGACTTTGGTACGGATGTCGCCGCCGCCCGCGCCCGCCACGCGTTGGCCACCGCACTCGTGAGTAACGCCCACCCTGTACGCGACGCCGCCGCCTCACCCAAGCCATCGTGGCGACCCCCACATCCGGTCGAAGCCAACCTCTCCTACACCCGCTGCCCGTGGTGCGCTGACTACCTCGAGCGCGACACGCGCGATCCAGATCGGCCCCTTCGTCCTGCACGCAAATCCTTGTGCGATGGAGTTCGCCGCCGTCGGCTGGACGGAACCCCCGCGCTCACCGATGTACCCCAAACCGCGCGGCCGTCGCCGCCGTCGCCGCACGCTCCCATAGCACCGCCGCGAACATCCCCTGCAACAGTTGGAACCGCGCCCGCAACGCCCCCCACATCTACCGATCCTGACGCCGCCCCCGCGGCCGCGGCTCCCGCTCGATCACGTGCGCAACCTCCACGCCGAGGATGTCGCACAAGTCGTCGAGCGCCTGGGTGTCGACCGATTTCAATCTCCCCGCCAGCTGCACCCAGCGATACACGGTCGATGGCGCGATGCGTCCCAGGGACCGTGCCGCCAACTCACGCGGCGTGATCTGACACTCTCGGAGTAGCTCCGGAAACCTGAGTCGTACCACGCACGGCCCTCGTGTGTGAAAATGATCACCTGCGTCAGAAAACGATGACGGGTCTTCCGAAGCTTCGGACTATGCTGTTCGCACGCGCCGCGCACGAGCACCCAGATGCTGTGCCCCCCGCGCCCACGTTCGCCGCGGCCGCCGCCTATCGGCCGCACCGCGGCCAGAGATCGCTCCCACATCGCTCCGCATCCGAGCACCAACGCCCGCCCACACCCGGACTCCACCATGCCATGCCATCCTGCCCCGACGATCGCCGACATCGTTGATATCCTCTTCTCGGAGTGCGAGCGGCACAGCAACCCGCTCACAGCGAGAACCCCTGATGGCGATCGGCTCCGGCACGAAGCCGCCCAGTGCTTGCAGCGCACCGCACGCCGCATGCGCGCTGTCGCCGCCCTTGCCACCGCTGACCCCGCCCATCGGCACGAGCAGACGCGCATCATCACCGGGCGCCCCACCCGATGTGCCTGGTGTGCCCGGCGCATCTTCGCCGGGTCGGTCGCCAGCCTCATTGATAGCGCGATCCTCCACGCCTCGTGTGGTGCGGAGTTCCACGAGTTCGTACCGAATGACCTCGACCAAGGCACCACCACTGCCCCACTCGGTCTCACGCCGGAGTCCACCCCATGCCCGTAGCCATCCGCGCTGCAGGTGCTCGCGGCCGCCCGTACCGCGGATCGGGCACCGTGTACCTCCTCCACTTCGCCACACCCTACCAGCACGCCCGCCACTACGTGGGGTACACCGACAACCTCCCCGCTCGCCTCGCCGAGCATAGTGCGGGGTCGGGCGCACGTCTGCTGGCGGCCGCCGCCGCGGCCGGCATCGGGTTCGAGCTCGCCTGGACGTGGCCCAAAGCCTCGCGCGCCTTCGAACGAAAGATCCATGGGTACAAACGCACCCCGGAACTATGTCCCATCTGCGCCAGGACCGACGCCCGCGCTGCGCGTTACACCCCGCGCACGGTGACGGTGGCTCCCCGTCGCCGGACAGCTCACACGGGAGCGGTCGCATGATCCTCACCCGCGTGCCGGCCGACGACCCAGTCAGCCGCCTGATCGACCTCGGCCCTGCCGCCCTCACGTCCGCCGATCTCCTCTCGATCATCCTCCCCCCCTCGCTCGCTCCGTCCCGCGCCGCACACGTCCTCGCCGCCGCCGACGGCTCGCTGCGCCGCTTGGCCAGCGACTATGCCACGACGCTCACCGCCCTGCACACCGCGGTGCCCTCGCGCCACTCCGCGCGTCGCCACGCCGCGGCCGTGCAGGCCGCGTTCGAGCTTGGCCGCCGTCGCGCCGAGGAGGAGCATCCGGCCAGACCACGCCTCACGGGCCCCGAGGCCATCGCACACCTCATGGCCCCGCGCCTCATGGATCGCCACGTGGAAGAATTCCACGCGCTGGCGCTGAACGCGCATCATTTTCTGGAGCGGGACATCACGATTACACGCGGCGTGCTCGACTCCGCCCCTATCGACCCCCGCGCCGCATTTCGGGAAGTCCTCGCCGAGCGCGCCACGAGTGTGGCCTTCGTCCACAACCACCCCAGCGGCGACCCCAGCCCGTCCGCCGAGGACCGCGCGGTCACGGCGTTGCTCGTCGCGGCCGGATACATACTCGGCGTCCCCGTCGGTGACCACGTCATCATTGGCCACGGCCGGTATTACAGTTTCGCCCAGGAAGGCCTCCTCTAGCGCGTGCGGGACCCGCCGCGCTGGACGAGTGTCGATCTGGGGCGCAGCGACGGGCCCTTCTGCCGCCGTGGAGAGAGGAACCGGCCACCGCGACAGCCCGTGGACGCAAGGCGGCGCCCCCGGGCGGACACGCCCGGGCAGACAGTCCGCTCATGGACGACCGTTCGTCCAGCCAGAATGGCGTCGCGCGACCGCGCTTGCATTCGATGACATCATTGCTTAATTTGCAATCAATGATTGCAAGGAGCTAGCATGGCCAGTATTACGATTCGCAATCTCGATGAGCCGCTGAAGACCCGCCTGCGCGTACAGGCTGCGGTGCATGGGCGGTCCATGGAGGACGAAGCCAGGGACATCCTCCGGACCGCGCTCAACAACGAGCCCGTGCCACCGGTGAACCTTGCAGCGGCCATCCGGGCACGCTTCGCCCCCCTTGGCGGCGTCGAGCTTCCAGACGTGCCGCGTGAGCCCATCCGTGCGCCGCTGGACCTCGACGAGTGATCCTGCTCGACACCAACGTCGTCTCGGAGCTGATGCGGCCCGCTCCCGCATCCGCCGTAGAGCGCTGGATCGCCAGCCAGCCGAGTGCGAGCCTGTTCCTCTCGGCGATCACCGAAGCCGAACTGCGCTACGGGTTGGCACTCTTGCCCGACAGCCGCCGCCAAACGCAGCTGCTTCGGCAGGCTGACGCGATGCTCGCCGAGGACTTTGCCGACCGCATTCTGCCGTTCGACAGCCCCGCGGCCTCCGCCTTCGCCCGCATCGCCGCAGCGCGCCGCCGCGCCGGCCGTCCCATCTCCCAGGCCGACGCGCAGATCGCCGCGATCGCCGCCTCCCGCGGCGCCGCCCTCGCGACCCGCAATGTCCCGGATTTTGTGGACTGTAGCATTGCCCTCATCGATCCGTGGACCGCGAACACGTGATCGCGCCGAATGACCCGAGTGCCGCGCTCAAGTATGGAACGGTGAGCTGAAGGAAAGCCTACCCCGACAGGCGGTAGCCTCCGAAGATGGTCGGCGAGCCGTCGGTTCCGAGAGCGGTCATTGAATACGACGCGCGACGCGACATAGGTCGCCCCACCCAGCCGGCAACCAGCCGTTGCCAACGCCTCCATCAAAACCAGTCGCCGCCGTTCCACCACCCACCCGACTGCGGTGTTGTTTCCCCACTCTCCCTCACTGCGGCCGCCCCATTGGCGATCGTTGTTGGACCTAGTGGAGAGGCGCCTTTTCCGGGCGGGGAAACCCGCACCACGCAATGCCACGTCGTTCGCATCGCTTACCAATTCGCCTCTCGGATTCCGAGCTCTCCAAAATCCGCGGGCGCGCCGCCGCCTGCGGCCGCCCGGTCGCCCGTTTCGTCCGCGAATGCGCCCTGGGCGCTATCCCCCGCGCCCTCCGTCGCCAGCCCACCGACGACCTGATCCACACGCTCTCTCAGATTGTCCGGTTGCTCGTAGCGGAGGGCGCCGCGGGGGCAGCGGACAACGCGCCCACCCGTCAAGCACTCGTCGCTCGCCTGATGGCTATGCTGGATCACCTGACCGCCCCCGAGCCGTGATCGCTGTCTCCACGACAGGCCGCACCTTCGCCGGCCTCGCCCGCTATCTCCTGCACGGCCGCACCGGCCGGGAGCACGACCGCGTCGCCTGGACGAAGACCCACAACCTCGTCCTGCATGATCCCGAACGCGCCGCCCGTCTCATGCAAGCCACGGCGGCCCAAAACCATCGCGTTGAGCACCCCGTGTATCACCTCGTCGTCAGCTTCGATCCGCAGGATCACCCCACGCCCGCGATCATGCGCCAGGTCGCCGACCGTCTCCTGGCCGACCTGCGACTCGCCGAGCATCAGGCGTTGGTCGTCGCCCACAAAGACCGCGCCCACGCCCACCTCCACGTTGTGGTGAACCGCGTCCACCCAGACAGCGGCCGCGCATGGAACCCCTGGCAGGACTTCGTCGACACACAACGCACCCTCCGGACGCTCGAGCGCGAACTCGGCTTACGTCCAGTCGAAGGCCGCCTCCACCACGTCCGTAGTCCAGGCGAATCCGGACTCCGGCAGTCCAGCATGCCCCCCAGACGCCCATCGCATGACCGAGACCTGTCACCGGAGCGCCAGCCCGTGGTTGCGGACGCCGTGGCACGCGTTCGCGATCTCGATCTCGCGCATCGCCTCCGCGATCTTCGCTACCACGCGGAGCAGCGGATCGACGCCCTGACGACGCGCCTCAGCGCCCTCCGCGACTCCCACACGCGCGCCCTCGACTCGTCGCGCGCCTTCGACGCGGCCCTCGCGAAGGCCTACGTGAATCCCCACCACGCCCGAAAAATCTTCGACGCCTTCGTCGGCGCGAATCCCGCCGTGTACGCCGAAGTCCGGCGTATGATGACCAAGGACCCCCGCGTCTTCGGCGACCTGCGTGCGACGAAACGCCCGATCCTCGTCGGCCTGTTCCACCGCCGCGACGATACCCCCGCTCGAACCCAGGCCAAGCACGCCGGCCAGCTGGGCGTGCGTGCCGCTGTCGCCAGCGAACAGCTCCACCAATCCCTGGAACGCACCGGCGTGACACTCTCGCGCGATCACGTCGACACGTACACCCGCGTGGTCGCCGACCTGCAAGGCCGCCTCGATGCCGCGAAGCGCGAACTCCAGAGGCTGGACCACGCGCGGCACGTGCTCCCCGACGAACGCACGTTACAGCGAGCCGCCGCTCACGCCTTGCGGTACGTCCTTCCCGACGAACTCCACCGCGTCACCCGCTGGCTGACCGCGCCCCAGCAATCGCTCATCAACAACCTCCGCTCGATGGCCAGCGACCTCGCCATGGGCCGAGAACGACATGTCGGATAAATCGCCCCCTGTTCCACCACGCCCGCCACTCGCGTGTTGTTCGTACGGCGCGATGCGGCATGTCACCGCACCAGCGCCTCAATCCATAACCCTACGCTACTGTGGAACCCATCGCGCACTCACTCGTACCACTGCCGGCAAGTCACCGCTCCGCCGTCGATGACGCGGTCGCCCGCATCCGCGACTTGGATCTCGCGACCCAGCTCCGTGAGCAACGGGACGCCGCCCAGCAAAAGGTCTTCGCGACGAGCGCGGAGCTCTCGGCAGTCAAGGACTCGTACGCGCGCGCCGTGGGCACATCGCAGGCCTTCGATCGCGCGCTGGCCAGGGTCTATGTCGATCCCCAGTCCGCGCGCACGGCGTTTGAGGATGCGCTGGGAAACGACCATGACGCCGCCGCCCGGGCGAAGCTGCGGAGAACCATGGCCGAGGACCCCGGCATCTTCGGCACCCTACGCACCGAACAGCGCCCAATATTGTTTGGTCTCCTGCACCGCGACGACGATTCCACCGCCCGGACGTACGCGACCCACGCCGCGCGCTTGGGCATACGCGCCGCCGTCGCCGGTGAAGAGCTCCACCAAGCCGTCGGGCCGGAGGGCATGAAACTGTTACGCACGCTGCCCGACGGCTACACGCGGATCCTCATTAGTCTCGGAGTCGCCCGCGAGATCGACACACACAACCTGCAGCAACTCGATCTCCAACGCGCCGCGCTCCCCGACGACGCCACGTTGCGGCGCACCGCGGCGCAGGCCCTCCGCGCTGTGCTTCCCGAGGAACTGGGGCGGGTCGCGATCGCCCTTACGAGCCGCCAGATCGCGCTCGCCGACAGCCTGCGCTCCATCGCCGATCTCGCGATGGGCAGAGAACGACACGTGGGATAGCCCCACGATCACGGTTGCCACACCCAGCGCGCGACCCGGCGCAGCCAGCTCTCCCAACGCCCCGCTCCACGATCGAGTTCTACCACTCCGCGCCCGTTCTCCCTGGCCACACGAGAACCGGTTCCATGACGGTCACTACGTCGGCGGCGCCCACAGGACCAAAGTATCGACTATCGAAGCTCCGCCGATCGCCGCCCCCATAAATCCAGATCTGACCCGACGTGAGCACCCACCGACCAGCGACCGCAACGAGACGTCGGCCACGCGTATCAACCGCCAACGGCCGACTCCCCGCCAGCAGCACTCCATTGATTCGCACCCCGCTCGCGGTCGCCTCGACCGTGTCACCCCCAACCGCGGCCACAATCTTTCCGAGCGGCGCCACCCCGCCCGTACACGGTCCTCGCCACAGGTACCCGCGCTGACGCGCGACCCTCGCCACCGATGCTGGGAGACACAGCAACACCGTCGCCCCGCGCACCACCGGCCTATGCACGACCCTGTACACGCCGAGAGGCAACGACGGCGACACATTGACCCGAGCGCCACACGCACTGGCCGCCACGGCCCCAGCCACACCAACGAACGCGAGACCAACCAGGGCGCGCGCCGCGCTACGCCCCCGCATTGGCATACATGGGATTGACCCCGGCGCGCCCGGCCAACTCCGGCTCGACTCGGTAATCCAGCAACCGCGCGCGATACGGCGGCCGATAACGGAGGAAGAGGAGTTGCTCCCCTCTGGCCAGGCGCCGCACCTCGTCCGGCGTCAGGAGGCGCCGTCCCCGCTCCGAGTACGTCTCTCCGGATCCGTGCTGACTGCCCCCACTCCGTCCGCGTGTCACCCCACTCGACCGACTATCACTCACCACCCGAATCGTCCCCTCGCCCGTGAGCGCCGACAGGTACTCCGCCGTCTGCTTGTCGTTCACTCCAAACGCCTGAAACACCCCAGCGTTCGCGACGAAGGTCTCCCATGAGTCCGGGTACAGCTCTCGCAGGCTGGCCAGGTCCTGGACGAACAACCAGAGCCGCACCCCGTACCCGGCCGCGAGTCGCACCGCCGTCTCGACCGGCGCCATCCGCCCCAGCTGCGCGAACTCGTCCAACAGGAACAGCGCCGGCACATCTGGCCGTCCTGGTTCGCGTGTCACGCCGCG
>DATMNB010000316.1:0-3985 GCA_035569435.1 Gemmatimonadaceae bacterium | reverse complement strand
GCGCAGGTGAGCTCCTCGACCGCGCGATAGACGAAGAGCGATCCCCAGTGGAAGACCTCGCCGTGCGCACGGCTCCAGAGCGCTTCGTTGACGGCCGTCCACACGGTCAGGAACACGCCCACCACGAACGATCCGCCCCAGATCCAGAGCCAGCGCCGCCGCGTGTCCATATGGAAAGAAGATACCAAACTCGCGGGCGCCGTCACGTGGTCTCGCCCCTCCGCGCGTCCACGTCGCCCCTTGGTCGTTGGGGATGCACACAACAGGGGTCATCGTTCGCCCATGCGATACGGACCAATGATCCTGCTGCTCGGGATCCTCTTAGGCGTTGTGGCCTGGGCCGGCCTGGCGGCCGAGCGGGTCGTGGACGTCGTCAGCGTCCACGACCGGAACACGACACTGGTGGACCTGCGCCTAGATGCCGGGCACTATCAGCTGTTCAGGCTCTCGTTCACCCTGATCACCGCGCCACACCGGTAGCCCGCACGGGAAGGACCCAGCCCGGTCGGATGTAATGGCAGGTGTAGCCGTTGGGGTACCGCTCCAGGTAGTCCTGGTGCTCGGGCTCGGCTTCCCAAAAGGCACCGGCCGGGGCAACCTCGGTCACCACCTTGCCCGGCCACAGCCCTGAGGCATCGACGTCGGCGATCGTGTCCTCGGCGATGCGCCGTTGCTCATCCGTCGTGTAGAAGATGGCCGACCGATAGCTCAGGCCCCGATCGTTGCCCTGGCGGTTGAGCGTGGTCGGGTCATGGATCTGGAAAAAGAACTCCAGCATCTGCCGGTAGCTGATCTTTTCAGGATCGAAAATGATCTCGATGGCCTCGGCGTGGGTGCCGTGGTGGCGGTACGTGGCATTGGGCACATCGCCGCCCGAATAGCCGACGCGCGTGGAGATGATGCCGGGATACCGGCGGAGCAAGTCCTGGACGCCCCAGAAGCAGCCGCCGGCGAGAATTGCGCGTTCGGTTGATGCAGCCATCTCGTCACCCCATGTCATCGGTCCGCCTCAAATCTAGCCGCTCCTGCGGCCAGGTGGTCTCGACGCGCACGCCGGCCGCCAGCCTCATGAGCGCCCATAGGTCAAGGGATCGCCGGCCGCACGCGCGGCGCCGGCGAGGTGAGCCGCGCGTGCGGCGGGTAGTAGTCGCGCGCCGCGATGCTCCGGAGATACACGACCGAGATGAGCGGATCATCCCGCGTCACCGCCACGGTGACAGCATGCACCGCCGTGGCATACACCACGGCCAGCGCGATCGTCGCCAGATGCACGCCGACCACGACCACCAGCGCCAGCACGATCGACGCCTCGGCGATGGCGACCGCCGGCTCCACGCCGGCAAACAACACCGGCCGGTAGAGCGACGGATGGATCGCCTGGAGCTCGGGCTCCATCAGACAATCGCCCCGGCAAACGCCAGCGCGGCCACGATCTGCACCGCGCCAAACATGATGGCGATCCCAAAGATCGCCTGGCCGATCCGCTTGGCGCCTTCCTCGTGCCGCGTGAACCCCCACACGGCGCCGCCGATCACGAGCATGATCCCGGCCAGCACGCGCGCGGTCGGACCGGAGAGGTTGCCCAGCAACATCTGGAACGGCGTGTTCCACGGCATGTCCGTGCCGCCCGTGCCCAGGAAGATCAGGATCATGGCCATGCAAGCGCTCCTCTAGTCGATGGGTTCAAGCACAAAATCGCGCCGCCGGTCGAGTCCGGTGACGCGGGTGACGGCACTGACACGACGACCCTGCGCGCCACCGCTCGTGATCACGACCAACGCGACCGCCTCGGCCACGAGCTCTGGCTGCGGCGGCACGCCCGCCCGTTGCGCGAGCCGATCGACCCGCCGGAGCGCGCCGAGCGCGGTCTCCGCGTGCACGGTCGCACACCCGCCCGGGTGCCCCGTCGTCCAGGCATCGAGGAGCTCCAACGCCGCCGCGTCGCGCACTTCGCCGACGACGATCCGATCGGGACTGGTGCGCAGTGTGGCCCGCACCAGCTCTCGCAACGTGCCCCCAGGCGGGGTGCGCAACAGGAGATGGTTATCCGACGGCGGCCGGAGCTCCGCCGTGTCCTCGAGCACGACGACGCGATCGTCGGGCGTCGCCCGGTGCATCTCGTGCAGCAGCGAGTTGGCGAACGTCGTCTTCCCCGAGTTGGTCCCGCCCGCCACGAGGATGCTCCGCCGATCGGCCACGCACGCCCGCACGGCCGCCAGCTGCGATGCGCCGAGCGCCCAGTGATCGAGCGTGTACACGACCGCGGACCGGAGGCGAATCGTGAACGCCGGCCCGGTGGTCACCGGCGGCATGAATCCCTGCAGCCGCGCCCCGCCGGCCAACGTCGCCTGGAGACAGGGCGTCGCCGCGCCGAGCGTGACGTCGATGCTCGCCGCGACGCAGTTGAGAAACATCTCGACTTGGCCCGCCGAGAGCCCCGCGTCGACCCGCGCCCGCCCGACCCCGCGCCGCTCGACCCACAATGCGCCGTCCTGTGGGTTGAGCGACACCTCGGTCACCAGCGGATCATCGAGCGCCGCCACCAACCCAGCGTAGCGACCCACGCACGCGATCTCGTCCTCCATGAAAGAAGGACACCCCAACTACACCATCGGTCTACGCGACCTGTTGTGGCACGCGAAGACTGCGAGCCGCCAGCACCGCCAGCGCCACCGCGTTCACCGCGTGAATGAGCACCCGCGGGTCGAGCGGACTCCCGATCGAGACCCCAAACGCCAACGCCTGCACGACCCACGCGACGCACCCGACGATGGAGATCCAGGCCAGCGCCTGGTCGTGTCGCCGCGAGGCGCGCACGAGATTGATCGTGCCGAGCAGGAGTCCGGCCATCGTCGCCGACAAGGCCCAGACGAGCGTCGTCGGCTCGGACGCGTAGGCCTTGATCGAGCCAAGCGCATGCAGCAGCGATCCGACGATCAGCAACCCGCCGAGCGCTCGGTCAAGGGTTTGGAGTTTCACTCGACGAAGTCCCGCAGCCACCCGAGCACGCGGACCCAACCGCCGTCGTGGTCGTCCCGGCTCTTCATGTCGACGAACCCCGAGTGTACAACGCGGAGATGCGTCACCCCATCGCGCTCGTCGAGCTCATAGCGCACGATCGTATCCAGGTCGTTGGGCCGGTCACCCCAGTCGTGGCGCCACGTGTACTCGAGGACCCGTGGCGGGTCGATGACCCGATACTCGCCTTCGACGGCAAATGCCTTTCCGTCAGTACCGCGACCGACAGTGCGCCACTTCCCGCCAACCCGAAAATCCACCTCCATCCCGGTGCACCGATAGGTGTCATCGGTCCCCCACCACTGCGTGAGCTGATCCGGCTCGGTGATCGCGGCAAAGATCTTGGCGGCTCTGGCGCGGATCTCGATCTCGCGCACGATCGTGGTGCATGCGGTGTCTGTCATCGTCTCCGGGGTCATTCCTGATCCTCCTCCATGTGGGCCTTGAGCCGCTCGAGACTGACCGTCCAGAACGTTTTGTAGCTGTCGAGCCAGGACTCGACCTGCCGCAACGGCTCGGCGTTCAATTCGCACAGTCGGGACGTGCCGTGCGGGTGATCGACCACGAGCCCCGCGCCCCGGAGCAGTCGGAGATGCTTGGAGATCGCCGGCCGGCTGACGCGGAAGTTGCTGGCGATCTCCCCGACCGATCGTCGTCGCTCGCGCAACAGCGTCAGGATCTCGCGCCGCGTCGGATCCGCGAGCGCTTTGAACACCACATCAGCGGCAGCAGCAGCACCCATCCCCACTCCTGGAACTTGGAAACCCGTTGGTTACGGATATAGGTAACCAAAAGGTTCCCAAGTGTCAAGCGTCAGTAGAGCGTTGCGCTGTTCCCGGTCCAGACCGCGCGGACGCCCAGGGAGGCGACGGCCGCCCTCGGGTTCGCTGGCAGGGTCGCCGTCACCCTCAACCCGGCCAGCCTGCCATCACCCAGGCGTAGGTCGACCCCGTACCACCGCCGCATC
>DATMNB010000315.1:0-22219 GCA_035569435.1 Gemmatimonadaceae bacterium | reverse complement strand
GAAGCTGGAACTGATGGTCGCGGTGCGGCCGACGTTTCATCAGCCCGCGATCCTGGCCAAGCAGGCGGCGAACATCGATCGGATCGCCGGCGGCCGGTTGGCGCTCAACGTCGTGTCGAGCTGGTGGGCCGATGAGGCGCGGCGGTACGGGGTGCACTTCGAGGAGCACGACGACCGGTACGCGCGGACGGACGAGTGGCTGGCGGTCGTGCGCGGGGCCTGGTGTGAGCGGCGGTACACGCATCACGGGAAGTACTACGCGGTCGACGAGACCATCCTGGAGCCCAAGCCCGTGCATCCGCCGACGATCTACGCCGGCGGCGAGTCCGAGGCGGCCAAGTCACTCATCGCGCGTGCGTGCGATGCCTACGTCATGCACGGCGACCCACCGGAGCGCGTCGCGCCCAAGGTCGCCGACATGCGCGCCCGCCGCGTCGCGGCGGGTGGTCCGCCGATGCAGTACGGCATGGCCGCCTACGTCATCGTCCGGGACACCGACGCCCAAGCCCGCCACGAGGTGGCCCGTATCACCAACGTCTCGCCGGGCTCACCCGGCCACGCGACGTACCAGGACTGGCTCGCGCACACAAAGCTCGAGCAGTCGGTGAGTCCCGAGGACTACTCCGTCTCCAACCGCGGGCTCCGGGCCGGGTTGGTGGGCACGCCGGATGCGGTTGCCGAGAAGATCCGCGCGTTCGCGGCGGCGGGGGTGGATCTGCTGCTGTTGCAATGCAGTCCGCAGTTGGAGGAGATGGAGCGGTTTGCGGAGCAGGTGATGCCGCTGGTGCCGTCGTAGGCTCCACTCCTAGCAGTTTCCAACAATTGGCAGTATTAAGATGCGACCCCAGTCCGGAGCGCCCGTGAGGTCGTATCGTTTGTTTTGGTGTGCCTTCGTTGTCATGGCGCCGGCGCTCGCGCGGGCGCAGAGTGCCGATTCCGCGGCCATTCCGCCGACGGCGAAGATGATTCCGCGGGTCGATACGACGCTCGGGGATGAGCGCGTCGACAGCTATTTCTGGCTGCGGGACGATCAGCGCAAGAATCCGGAGGTGCTGGCGTATCTGGCGGCGGAAAATCGGTATACCGAAGCGATGCTGCGGCATACGGAGGGGTTGCAGGCGCGGTTATTCGACGAGATGAAGGGGCGGATCAAGGAGACCGATCTGTCGGTGCCGCAGCGGGATGGGCGGTACTTCTATTACTCGCGGACGGAGGCGGGGCAGCAGTATCCGATTCTGTGCCGGAAGAAGGAGGCGCTCACGGCGCCCGAGGAAGTGATGCTCGACGAGAACGCGCTCGGGCGAGGGCGGGGGTACTTTCACATCGGCACGTGGCGGGTGAGCGCGGACGATCGGCTGCTGGCGTATACGATCGACACGACAGGGGCCGAGCGGTATTTGCTGGTCGTCAAGGATCTGACGACGGGGCGGATGTTGGGGGACTCGGTTGTCCACGTGAACTACTCGCTCGAGTGGGGCAACGACAATCGGACGGTGTTCTACGGGAACAGCGATTCGGCGAACCGGCCGTTCGAGATCGCGCGACACGTGTTGGGGTCGCCGCAGTCCAAGGATTCGGTCGTGGTGCACGAGCCGGATCCGCTGTTCAATCTCGAGCTCTCGAAGACCAAGGATCGGGCGTATCTGCTCGTCAGGGACGAGAGCTTCGATGCGGCCGACGTGCGGTATCTGGCGGCGGCCACCCCGGGGCAGCCGTTTCGGACGCTCGTGCCGCGGCGCGACAGTGTGCTGGTGCGGGAGGTCGAGCATCGGGGCAAAGAATTCCTCGTGCTGACCAACGAGAGGGCGTTCAACTACCGGCTGATGGCGGTCGGTGACGCCGATCCCGCGCATGGGGCGTGGCAGGAGGTGGTGGCGCAGCACGACTCGGTGCTTCTCGAGGGATTCGAGGTCTTTCGCGACTACATCGTGCTCTACGAGCGCGGGCACGCGCGGCACTGGATCCATGTGCTGGATCCGGTGCGGCACGGGGAGTTCGACGTGCCGTTCGCGGATTCGATCTCGACGTTCTTTCGGGGGGACAATCCGACGTACGACGGGACCGTGCTGCGGTACACGTACACGTCGTTTCTCACGCCGGCGACCGTGTACGACTTTGACCTCACGACGCGCGCGGCGACGGTGAAGAAGGTCACCGAGGTGCTCGGGGGGTACGATCCGACGCGCTACGTGACCGAGCGGACATGGGCCACGGCGAGCGATGGGGCGCGGGTGCCGGTGTCGCTGGTCTATCGTGGTCCCCTCATGAAAGATGGGACGCGGCCGATGCTGCTCTACGGGTATGGGTCGTACGGCATCAGCACGGATCCCGTGTTCAACTCCGCGGCGATCAGTCTGCTCGACCGCGGCGTGATCTATGCCATCGCCCACGTGCGTGGGGGGCAGGAGATGGGGCGCGGGTGGTACGAGCAGGGGCGGTTGCTCACCAAGCGGAACACGTTCACGGATTTCATCGCGGCCGCCGAGCATCTGATCGCGGCCAAGTACACGTCGAGCGACCGGCTGGCGATGCGAGGGGGGAGTGCTGGAGGCCTGTTGATGGGCGCGGTCGTGAATCTGCGGCCCGATCTGTTCAAGTGCGTTGTGGCGGACGTGCCGTTTGTGGACGTGATCAATACGATGTCGGATTCGACGATTCCGCTGACCACCGAGGAGTGGTTGCAGTGGGGGGATCCGCGGCGGGAGCCCTACTACGGGTACATGAAGTCGTATTCGCCGTATGACAATGTGGCACGGAAGAAGTATCCGGCGATGCTCGTCACGGCGGGGCTCAATGATCCCCGGGTCGGGTACTGGGAGCCCGCCAAATGGGTGGCGCGGCTCCGGGCGTCCAAGACCGATGACCATCTCCTGCTGCTGCGCACCAACATGGGCGCGGGGCATGGGGGGGCGTCGGGGCGGTACGACGCGCTCCACGAGCAGGCGATTCGCTACGCGTTCATCCTGGACCAACTGGGGCTGTCGTCGGGGACGGTGCCATAATGAAGTGGTTTTGTTTCAAGAGCATTTCCAGCATTTCCCTGCTCTTGGTTGTGGGGGTGGGTGTCGTGCACGCCCAGGCACCGCAGCGGGCGCGGGACCTTGGGGTGCCGTTTGATGGCACGCCGGGACCGCTCAATGCGATCACGGATGTCGCGGGTGTGACCGTCGGACAGGTGACGCTCGTTCGTGGCGAGGGGCGGCGGGTGGTGGGGGTCGGGCCGGTGCGCACCGGCGTGACGGCCGTCTTTCCGCGGGGGAACCATGAGCCAGATCCCGTATTCGCGAGCTGGTTCACGCTGAACGGCAACGGCGAGATGACGGGGACGACGTGGCTCGAGGAGTCGGGGTATCTCAAAGGGCCCGTCCTCATCACGAACACGAACAGCGTCGGCGTCGTGCGCGACGCGGTCATCGAGTGGCAGGCGACGCATCTGCCGGCGGCCGACTGGGGGCTGCCGGTCGTCGCCGAGACGGACGATGAGGCGCTGAACGACCTCTATGGGTTTCACGTGACCAAGCAGGACGCGTTCGCGGCGATCGAGGCCGCCCGGGGCGGGCCGGTGGCCGAAGGAGCGGTCGGTGGCGGGACGGGGATGGTGTGCCATGAGTTCAAGGGCGGGATCGGGACGTCGTCCCGTCGCATCAGGCTCAAGTCCGGCAGCACCTACACCATTGGCGTGCTGGTGCAGTGCAACTACGGGATTCGGCAGTTGCTGACTGTCTCCGGTGTCCCGGTTGGGAAGGAGATCCCCGATCTCCTCCCCTGCTTCGCCGGCCACGGGGTGAACCCACCCGCCGAGGCGCGCCGCGGGTGTGACAAGCCAGGCGTGGCGCGCGACGCCGACGCCGGCTCGATCATCGTGGTCGTGGCCACCGACGCCCCGCTCCTTCCCCACCAGCTCCACCGCATCGTCAAGCGCGTCGCGCTCGGCGTGGGCCGGACGGGCGGGTTCGGCGGCGATGGCTCCGGGGACATCTTCGTGGCGTTCTCCACGGCCAACCCGCACGCCGCCGACACGTCGGGCCTCGCCCACCTGACCATGCTCCCCAATGAACAGCTGGATCGCCTGTTCGAGGGGACGATCGAGGCGACGCACGAGGCGATCATTAACGCGCTGGTCGCCGCCCGGACGACGGTCGGTGCGGACTCGCTCCGGGTGACCGCGCTGCCCCACGACCGCCTGCGGGCCGCCCTTACCAAGTACAACCGGCTGGCTGGCCAAAACGCGTCGCCGTAGCCACCTTGGGGGCGATGGCCCAATCTCATGTATTCTACCGGACCCTCCACCGCCGACTGCCGGTCGCGGTGCGCGGGTCCGGCTGCTGGATCGAGGACGCCCAAGGCCGACGCTACCTCGACGCCGCGGGCGGCGCGTACGTGGTCAACGTCGGCCACGGGGTCCGCGAGATCGCTGACGCCATGGCGGCCCAGGCGGCGCAGCTGGCCTATGTGAATGGGACCGCCTTCACGAGTGAGCCCGTCGAGGCGCTCGCCGACCTGATCGCGGCGCGGTCGCCCGGGGATCTCGATCGGGTCTACTTTCTGATGAGCGGGTCGGAGGCCGTCGAGGCGGCGCTCAAGCTCGCCCGGCAGTATTGGGTCGAGTCGGGCCGGCCGGCCAAGCGCACCATCCTGGCGCTGAGCCCGAGCTACCATGGGAACACGCTCCTGGCGCTCTCGGTCTCCAAGCGGGGGCACTACCAGTCGATCTTCCGGGACTGGCTCGTCCCCGTGCCGCGTGTGCCCGCGCCGTACAGCTATCGGTGCGAGTGCCGGGGGATGGGCGCCCCCTGCCCGGCCTGCGACGGCACGGCGCTCGAGGCGGCGCTTATCGCGGAAGGGCCCGACAGCGTGGCCGCGTTCATCGCCGAGCCGATCGGTGGGTCGTCGACCGGCGCGAGCGTGCCGGGACCCGAGTACTGGCGGACGATTCGGCGCATCTGCGACCGGTACGACGTGCTGCTCATCGCGGACGAGATTCTGACGGGCGTGGGACGCACGGGCACGTGGTCGGCGATCGAGTCGTATGGCGTGGTCCCCGATCTCATGGTACTCGGCAAAGGGGTCGCGGGCGGTGCCGCGCCGCTCTCGGCGCTCGTGGCACCGGAACGAATCGTCGATGTGTTGGCGCGTGGCACGGGCGCCCTGATGCACGCCCAAACGTTCTCGCACCACCCGGTCTCCTGTGCGGCCGGGGTGGCGACACTCGAGTATCTCGATGCCCACGATCTGGTCGCGCAGAGCGCGCGCATGGGCGTCGTGTTGCACGAGGCGCTTGGCGAGCTGCGTGGGCTACCGCACATTGGCGACGTGCGTGGGAAGGGGCTCCTGGCTGGCGTGGAGTTTGTCGAGGACACGGAGACGCGGCGGCCGTTTCCGCGCGCGGCGCGGTTCGCCGAGGTGTTCCTCGATGCCGCGTTCACGGCTGGGCTGATCGTCTGGCCGCAGGTAGGACACACCGAAGGAGGGGACGGTGATATGGTGTTGCTGGCGCCGCCGTTCGTGATCTCCAAAGGCGACATCGGAGAGATCATCGACCGGTTCCGGCGGGCCCTGGCCGTGACCGTCCAGAAAGTCCACGAGGTCGCATGAAGATCACCTACACGACGGCCAACGTCGATCTCGACGCGTTTCACCGCGACTTCGATGTGGCGTTGGCGCGCGTGCGGGGCGCGCTTGGCGAGACGCACCCGCTCTACATCGGCGGCCGCGCCGTGGACCCCGGCCGGCCGACGTTCGCCGATCGGTCGCCGATCGATACGCGCGTGACGCTGGGGCACTTTGCGTCGGCCACGCCGGTCCACGTGCACGCCGCGGTCGGCGCGGCGCGACAGGCGCAGTCGGCGTGGGCGCGATGGCCGTGGCAGGAGCGGGTGGCGACACTCCGGCGCGCCGCGGGGCTCATTCGCGAGCGCAAGTACGACCTGGCCGCCACGATGAGCATCGAGGTCGGGAAGAGTCGCATGGAGTCGATGGGCGACGCCGAGGAGGCCGCGGACCTGATCGATTACTACAGCGGTCAGGTGGAGGCAGCCGATGGATTTGTGCGGCCGATGGCCAAGCTCACGCCGGCGGAGCGGAACGTCGATGTGCTCAGGCCGTACGGGGTGTTTGCGTGCATCGCGCCGTTCAACTTCCCGCTTGCGCTGTCGACGGGGATGTCGGCGGCGGCGCTGGTGGCGGGGAACGCCGTCGTGTACAAGCCCGCCGAGGATGCGCCGCTCACGGGCGTCAACCTGTACTGCGTCTATCGCGATGCGGGGATCCCCGATGGCGTGTTCAATTTTATCACGGGCCACCGCGATGCCATCGGCGACGCGCTGTGGCAGCATCCCGGGATCGACGGCGTGGTGTTCACCGGCTCCAAGGCGGTTGGTCTCCGCATCCATGCCGGGCTCGCGGCCGGGCGGTGGATCAAGCCGTGTCTCCTGGAACTGGGCGGCAAGAACGCGGCGATCGTGACCGACACGGCGGACCTCGATGCCGCCGCCGAGGGGATCGTGCGATCGGCGTTCAGTCTGCAGAACCAGAAGTGCAGTGCGACGTCGCGGGTGTATGTCGACCGGCGGGTGTCGGCCGAGCTCCGGGCGCGGATCGTGGCGCGGACCGAGGCACTCGTGATCGGCGATCCCACGGAGCGCGACGTGTATTTTGGCCCAGTGATCAACGCCGCCGCTGTCGAGCGATTTGAGGGCGCGGTCGCGCGGGCGCGGCAGGACGGCGCTGTGGTGACGGGCGGCGAGCGGTTGCGGGAGGGTGTGTGCGAGCACGGGTATTTCGTCGCGCCCACGGTGGCGACGTTGCCGCTCGATTCGCCGCTCTTTCGGGCCGAGCTGTTTGTGCCGGTGTTGGGGGTTGGCGAGGTCTCCGGGTTCGACGACGCGATCGCGCAGACCAACGCCGCCGAGTATGGGTTGACGGCCGGCATTTTCACGGGGAAGCCGGCGGAGATCGAACGGTTCTTCGACGAAGTCGAGGCCGGCGTGTGCTACGCCAACAAGCGCACGGGTGCAACGACGGGCGCGTGGCCTGGGGCGCAGCCATTCTGTGGGTGGAAGGGGTCGGGCTCGACGGGCAAAGGCGGGTGTGGTCCCTACTATGTCGCGCAATTTCTCCGGGAGCAGAGCCGTACGGTGATCGAATGACGGTGATCGAGTGAAAGACTATCCCTGCATCGTCGTGCCGCCGCCGGGTCCCAAGGCGCGGGCGATCATCGACCGGGACGCCGCGTGGACGTCGACGTCGTACATCAAGGAGTATCCGCTGGCCGTGGCCCGCGGGCGCGGGGCGATGGTCGAGGATGTGGACGGGAACCGGTATCTGGACTTCATGGCTGGGATCGCGGTCGCGTCGACGGGGCACAGTCACCCGGCGGTCGTCGCGGCGATCAAGGACGCCGCTGACCGGTTCCTCCACATCTGCGGCACCGATTTCTACTACGAGGGCATGGCCGCGCTCTGCGAGCGGCTGGCGACGCTGGCGCCGGGGCCGAGTCGGAAGCGCGTTTTTTTAAGTAATTCGGGCACCGAGGCTGTCGAGGGCGCGATCAAGCTGGCGCGCCACTCGACGCGGCGAGCGGGGCTCATTGCGTTCAAGGGCGCGTTCCATGGGCGCACCTATGGCGCGATGTCGCTGACGTCGAGCAAGGTCAAACAGCACGCCGGATTCGGGCCGCTCCTGCCCGAGGTATATCACGTGCCGTTTGGGTACTGCTACCGGTGTGACTTTGGCAAGCAGTTTCCCTCGTGTGGGCTCTACTGCGTGTCGTCGATCGAGACCGATCTCTTCGCGCGGCAGGTCGACCCGCACGATGTGGCGGCCATCTTTGTCGAGCCGATTCAGGGCGAGGGCGGGTACATTGTGCCGCCCCCGGGCTATCTGCAGGCGCTGCGCGACCTGTGCGACAAGTACGGCATCCTACTCGTGTTCGATGAGATCCAGTCGGGGATCGGGCGGACGGGCAAGATGTTCGCGTGCGAATGGGCCGGGGTCGAGCCGGACATCCTGCTCACCGCCAAGGGTCTGGCATCGGGGATGCCGCTCGGCGCCATCATCGCGAGCGAGTCGATCATGCGCTGGGGGGCGGGCGCGCACGGATCGACGTTTGGTGGGAACCCGGTGTCGTGCGCGGCCGCGCTCGCGACGCTCGACCTCGTCGAGCAGGGGCTCATGGCCAATGCCGCGCGGATGGGTGACCGTCTCATGGCCGGCGTGCGCGAGCTGGCGGCGCGGCACGAGACGATCGGCGATATCCGTGGGCTCGGACTCATGATCGGGGTGGAGTTCGTCGCGGACCGTGTGAGTCGGACGCCGGCGCCGGGGATCGTGCATGATCTCGTCCTCGATGCGTTTGGCCGAGGGCTCCTCTTGCTTGGCTGTGGCAAGAGCACCCTGCGACTTGCGCCGCCCCTGGTGATTGACGCCGACGACGTCGACACCGGACTCGCGCTCATCGACGCGTGTCTGCACAAGTGATGTCGAAGGTTGTATCGATGCACGACGCGATTGCCGCGTTCGTGCACGACGGGGACACGGTGGTGATCGAAGGGTTCACGCATCTCATCTGCTTCGCTGCCGGGCACGAGATCATCCGGCAACGGCGGCGCGATCTGACGCTGGCCCGGCTCACGCCCGATCTCATCTACGATCAGATGATTGCGGCCGGTTGCGCGCGCAAGCTGGTGTTCTCGTGGGCCGGAAACCCCGGCGCCGGGTCGTTGCACGCCTTTCGCCGGGCGGTCGAGCAGGGCGCGATCGAGATCGAGGAGTACTCGCACTTTGGGATGGTCGCGCGTCTGGCCGCCGCGGCGGCGCGGCTGCCGTTTGGGACGCTGCGGGACTACATGGGGACGGACCTCCCCGCGGCTAACCCGGCGATTCGGACGGTGACGTGCCCCTACACCGGCGAGATCCTGGCGACGGTCCCCGCGCTCCATCCCGACGTGACGATCGTCCACGCCCAGCGCGCCGACGCCGAGGGGAACGCGCAGATCTGGGGACTGCTCGGCGTGCAGAAGGAGGCCGCGTTCGCTGCCCGCCACGTGATCGTCGTCGTCGAGGAACTGGTCGACGCGGCGGTGATTCGCGCGGACCCCAATCGGACGATCGTGCCGGGTCTCATCGTCGACGCCGTGGTGGTCGAGCCGTGGGGAGCGCATCCGTCGTACGCGCAGGGGTACTACGATCGCGACAACGACTTCTACGTCGCCTGGGAACCGATCTCCCGCGAGCCGGCGGCGTTGGCGCGCTACCTCGACGAGTTTGTCTATGGCGTTCCCGACCGCGCGGGCTATCTCGGCGCGCATCCGGGTCTGGTCGACCGCCTGCGCGCGGGCGAGCGATGGGCGGCGGGCGTCAACTATGGATACTGAGAACTCACCTGCCTATTCGCCGCGTGAGATGATGGCGGTCGCCGCGGCGCGCGAGCTGCGCGATGGCGAGGTCGTGTTTGTCGGGATCGGGCTCCCCAACCTGGCGTGCAATCTGGCCCGCGCGACACACGCGCCCAATCTCGTGCTCGTGTACGAGTCGGGGGCCATCGGCGCCGTTCCCGAGCGCCTCCCTGTCTCGATCGGCGATCCGGCGCTCGTGACCGGCTCCCTCATGGTCTCGAGCATGGCGGATGTGTTTCAGTGTCTCCTGCAGAACGGGCGGATCGAGGTGGGCTTTCTCGGGGCGGCGCAGGTGGACCGCTACGCGAATCTCAACACCACCGTGATCGGGGATTATGACCGCCCGCGCGTGCGCCTCCCGGGCAGCGGCGGCGCCGCGGAGATCGCCATTCATGCGCGGCGCACGATCGTCGTGGCCACGCTCGGGCCCCGGGCGTTTCCGGCGGCGGTCGACTTTGTGACGAGCCCCGGCCATCGCTACCGTGGTCAGTCGCGCCGCACGCTCCGCATGCCGGGCGCTGGGCCGGTCAAGGTGATCACCGATCGGGCGATTCTCGAACCAGACGCCGAGAGCGGAGAGCTCGTGCTCACCACGCTCTATCCTGGTGTGACCGTCGACACCGTTCAGCATGGAGTCGGCTGGCCGCTCGCCATCCGCACGCCCCTCGCGCGCGCCGAGCCGCCGACGGCGCGCGAGCTCGATCTGCTCCGCCACACGCTCGATCCGCGCAAACTCTACCTCAAGGACTGATGGCCGTCGCGACCGTGCCCGGCGAACCGGTGACATCGCCCCCCGTGACGGGGCTCAAGCGCACGATGGGCACACGCGACCTGGTGTTGTTCAACCTGGTCGCGGTCATCGGACTCCGGTGGCTGGCCACGTCGGCCAAGTCTGGTCCGTCGTCGCTCACGCTGTGGGTGCTGGCGGCGGCGTTCTTCTTCATTCCCCTGGGACTCGCGGTGAGCGAGCTCTCGACGCTCTATCCGAGCGAGGGGGGGATCTACGCCTGGACGCGGCGGCGGTTTGGCGAAGGACATGGATTCTTCTGCGGCTGGTGCTACTGGATCGTGAACGTGCTGTACTACCCGCAGCTTCTGATCTCGACGGCGGTGATCGCCACGTTCGCCATCGGTCAGGGTCAGACACACCTGGCCGACAGCCTCCCGTATGTGCTGACCGTGACTCTGGCGTCGCTCTGGCTCGCCGTGGGCCTCAATATCGTGGGGTTGAGCACCGGGAAGTGGCTGCAGAACGTTGGTGGGATCGGCGCGTATATCACCGGGATCATCGTGATCGGCGTTGGTGCGTATGCGTTTGCCACGCATCATCCGAGTGCCAACCCGATCACGGCGCACAGCCTGATTCCCAACTTTCGCGCGTTCGATGAAGTGAACCTGTGGGCGTCGATCGCCTTTGCGTTCGCGGGGTTGGAGCTGGCGGCGTCGATGGGCGACGAGATCGAGAATCCGCGGCGCACGTTACCGCGGGCCGTGTATCTCTCGGCGCCGCTCATTGTCGGATGTTACTTGCTCGGCACCGCGGCCGTGTTGTGGCTCGTGCCGACGCACGACATGAACATCGTGTCGGGATTTCTGCAGGCGGTCGACGTCGGAGCGCGGCAGATAGGGCCGGCGCTCTGGTGGTTGGCGCCATTGGCCGCGGCGGCCTACACGATCGGGACGATCGGCGGGGTCGGCGCGTGGCTCAGCGGTCCGGCGCGCGTGGCGTTTGTCATTGGGCTCGACCGCTATCTGCCGCCGGCGTTTGGGCGGGTGCACCCGCGGTGGAAAACGCCATACGTGGCGATCCTCGTGCAGGCGGTCGTCGCGTCGGTCATCCTCCTCCTGCCTATCCTCGGCAAGGGCACGACCGTCGAGACGTTCTACCTCGCACTGCTCGACGCGCAGGTGCTGATCTACTTTGTGCCGTTTGTCTATCTGTTCGCGTGTATTCTGTTCGATCGGGCCGGGGATCGGTCGGATCGCGTGGGAGAGAAGAGCGCCATGATTCCCGGCGGTGCGGCGGGGCGATTACTCGTCGGCGGGGCGGGTATGTTCGTCACGCTGTTTGCCATGGGGGTGGCGACGGTGCATCCCGAGGGAGAGACCGAGCTTGTATGGGCGGTCAAGGTTGTGGGTGGCGCCGGGGTGTTCTTTCTGCTCGGCGGTTTCTTCTATTGGCGGGGCGCGAGGCGGACGGCGTGAGGCGCCAGTGCGACGGACGCCATAGGCTTGACTTCGGTCTTTCTTCGGGCTAACGTGATCCCCCTTTCCCGCTCCGTATGTCCGGGGGCGGTGTCTATTCGGCAGGTGGGAACACATGGATGTGGCACGACAGGACGACCGCGCGCTGGTGATGGCGATGCGGTCCGGGGACAGTCCGGCGCTCGCTGAGTTCTATCGGCGGTTCCGCCCGGTCCTCATGGTGGCCGCTGGGCGGCTCTCGGCGGTGGTCGATCGGGAGACGCTCGTGGAGGATACGCTGACCGACGCCGCGGTCTATCTGATTGCCGGGCGGGGGGCGGCGCCGGTGTCCGTGGCCGGGTACCTGGTGCGCGGGCTGCGGAATCGGGTGCTCAACGATATGCGGGCCCGGGGGCGGTTGGCGCGACGGGTCGAGGCAGCAACAGAGGATGGGAACGACGAGGCGGCGGTCGAGGCGTGTGGGTCGGAGTATGGGCGGCGGATCAGTGCGGGGCCTGACGGGCCCGAGGCGGCGGGGCTGGCACCGGCGGTGGCGCGGTTGGCCGCGGTGTTGGATGCAGCGATGACGGCGGATGATCGAGTGGTGGCGACGTGGTTGGCCAAAGGGGTGACGCAGCGGCAGATCGCCGAATGGTTGGGGCTGAGCGATGCCGCCGCGTCGAAGCGGGTGTCGCGGCTCAGGGCGCGGCTGCGCGCGGTGGCCGCGCGTCACGCCGCTGGCGCAGAGGCCGGTGACCGACGCGTGCTTGCCGGGTTTCTGCGCCGAGCTGGGCACGTGGCATTGGAGACTTTGGAGCGAGGGTAGACGGTGACGGGACGCGACGACGACGAGCCGTGGGTCAGCGATGAGATGGTACGGTTGGCCGGTGCGAGGCGATTTCCCGCCGTGCCGGATGACATCGGCGATCCTGTGCTCGCACGAGGGCACCGGCAGTTCCTGGATTGGTTCACGGGTGTGTGCCGGATGCACGAGTCGGATGCGGCGCGCGCGCGGACGGACGCGGGCGTCGCGCCGTTTCTCTCTCGCGTCGCCGCACGGCTCGCCGAGCTCGACGCGCCGGTGCGTCGCATCGATGCGCCGCCGACGTATCGACGTCCTCATGCGGAAGGCCCGGTGGCGCTGACCATGAACGCTGCCTGGGCGGAACGGGCGGCACCACTCATCGAGACGGGTGTCGCCGCGGGAGCGGGCCGAGCGCTCGATGAGATCCCGGAGCTGTGGGTGGATCTCCCGAGCGACGTCGGTCCCGGTCGGTATGTGGCGCTCCGTGTCGCGGGCGACAGCATGGAGCCGCTGCTTGCGCACGGCGATGTCGTACTGGTCGAGCTTGGCGTCCCCGCCACATCGGGCGCGGTGATCGTCGCGCGAAATGCCGATGACGGCTACGTGGTGAAGCGCGTCGAACGCGCCGCGTCGGCGACCGACGACACGACGCTACTCACGTCGATCAATCCTGCCTATCAGCCGTTGGCATTGACCACTCGTCCTGGCACCGTCCTCGGCCGAGTCGTTTTGCGGTGGCAGGTGACTGGCGGCGCTGAGAGGTGATTCGCAGGTGACTCGGTCAGCGAGGTTGTGACACGATACTGACAATACGGACCAAACTTCGTCGCGCACACCAGCGTCTTATTCCTCGTGGCACATCACGACGGAAATACGAAAGATGCTGAGGAGGCATATATGCGACGGACGACGCAGTGGGCCGCGACGGTGGCGGCACTGATCCTGGTGAGCGCCGGCGTGGCGCACGGACAGGCGCTTGCGCAGGGCAAGGGCGGGACCATCGGTGGCGAGATCATGGATCGACGGGGCAAGCCGCTCGTCGCCGCGCATGTCGATCTGCTCGACAACACGACGGGAGTCGAGGTGTCGGCGATGACCGACGCCAACGGCAACTATGTGCTAAGCGGGCTCGCGATTGATCATGACTATGCGATGACGGTGCGGTGCATTGGTTTTCTGCCGCAGCGGCGGCACGCGGTGGCGCCATCCGCGCACGGCGCGATGGATGATGTCACGTTGGATCCGATCTCCGACGCGCATCGGACGGTCGTCGGCGACGTCAGGCGCGGGCAGTAGTTGCGGGTGGCCGCGGGTAGTCGCGGCCAGCTAAGGGAGGGCACCCATACGGAGGTGCCCGACCCCAACGAGCGCGTGTACGCCAGGCGGCCGGACTCGCGCCCGTTGGCGTAAACCTTGCGCTCGATCATCCATTGCTAAATACTCGGGCCGTTGCATCAGGAACGGCCCGATTCCGTTTCGTCTCGGTTTCGTCAACGCTCCCGCGCCGCGGCGCGTACGGAGGGACGTGAACGCCTCGAATTTGCGATGGGTACTCGTACGGATTTGCGGTGCGGCGCTTCTGCTCGCACTCGGCATGGCGCTTGGAACCCGTACGCTCTCGGCCCAGGGCCGGGACACCATCCCGCCGGCGCCGCCGAGTCCGGCGGCAATCGACACCATTCTCGCGGCGTCGGATACGCTCGAGATCCATACCGACACCACGCTCAAGCTGGCCGACATCATCCTGCGAGCCATTCGCACGAGCCCCGTGACGGCGTCGGCCCAGGCCAACGTCGATGTCTCGCGCTCGCTGCGTCGGGTGGCCTATGGCGAATGGCTGCCAACCGTGAACAGTGAGGCATTCCTCTACCATAACGGCCTCCCGAGCTCGTCGGCGATCCCGACCGCGTCGCCGGTGTCCGCCTCGCCCCCCACCAGCATAGGGATTCTCAACACGACCTCACCCGGCGGCGGGAGCGCGTTTCCCACGATCGGGGGCGGGGCGATCCCCACGACGACCGCGACCGCGGCCAGCGCGGGCATGACGGATTTCCGCGGCCCGGTCGGGAGCGCGCAGCAGGCCGGCACCGGGGCCACAGGGACGACGACCGCCGGACAGACCAGCCCGTACTTCAACACGCTGGCCGAAGCCGTGGCCCAATGGGACATCTTCACTTGGGGCCGCCGGCCGGCCGACGCGAAATTTGCGCATGAGATCGTGCGGTCCGCGCTCTCGACCCGCCGCGACCAGGAGTTCCAGGTCGCCGTCCAGGTCAAGACAACATTCTACAATCTGCTCCGCGACGAGGACCTGGAAGTCGTCGGCCGGGCCCAGGTCATCCGTGCGGAAAACGATGCCCGGGCGGCCATTCACCGCCGTGAAGTCGGCACGGCCACACCGGCCGACGTCCTCCAATTCCTCTTCAACCTGGCCGCGGCGCGCGAAGCGCTGATCCAGGCGCAGATCAACCATCGGGCCGATGCGTACGCGCTCGGCCGACTCGCCGGACTCGACGTCGCCATCGACGGCACGCGCGAGAGCAACTACGAGCCGACGCCGCTCCCGCTCCCCGACACGGCCATCGTCTCCCTCGCGCTCCGCGAGGCGCCGATCCTGGTGGCCGCGCAGGACTCGGCCCGGGCGGCCAAGGCCGCGCTCTACTCGGCGCGGACCCAGTACGGCCCGACGCTCTCCGTGGCCGGCAGCTATTCGTGGTACGCGGTGCCGACCACGCTGGGGAGCACGCGGCCCGGGTGGGGACTCGACGTCGGCACGACCTACCCGATCTTCAATGGCTTTGTGCGCGAGGACGCCGTCGAGCGCGCACACGCCTCATCCTATGTCGCCGACGTGACCGAGCGCGACGCCGTGCGCTTCACCCGCGCCCAAGCCCAGGCGCTGTTGGGCGCGATCGGGCTGGCCGTCGAGCAGGTCAAGATCGCCAAAGGCAACCTGATCGTCTCGCGCGAGGACTATCGGGTCATCCTCAGCCGCTACAACGTCGGCGCGTCGACGGTGATCGATCTGTCCATCGCCGAACAGAATCTGGCGACGGCGGAACAACAGGACGTGAACGCACGGTACAACTACCAGTTGGCGCGCGCCAACCTGGAGACGCTCATCGGTCGCTCTTTGTAGAGCGCCACGAGATGAAGGGCTGACCCATGTGGATCGTACGACTCGCGCTCCGGCGCCCGTACACCGTGGCGTGCATGGCGATCTTGATGGTGCTGATGGGCGCCTTTGCCGCGTTCTCGATGCCGACGGACATCTTCCCGTCGACGAACATCCCCATCGTGTCGGTCGTGTGGTCGTACAACGGCCTTCCTGCCAAGGACATGGAAGGTCGGATCATCACGATCTCCGAGCGAGCGTACACGACCGGTGTCGCCGACATCGAGCACATCGAGTCGACGTCGCTCGATCAGATCGCTGTCATTCGCGTGTACATCCAGCCGACCGGCGATGTCTCGCAGGCCGTCGCCGAAGTCACCGCCACATCCCAGGCGATCCTGCGGCAGTGCCCGCCCGGCACGACGCCCCCTTACATCATTCGGTATGACGCGACTGATGTGCCGATCATGGAGGTCGGACTCTCGAGCGAGACGGCCGGCGAGCAGGAGCTGAACGACGTCGGCAACAGCTTTGTGCGGCCACAACTGGTCACCGCCCAGGGCGCGAACTTGCCCCCCGTGTTCGGCGGCCCGCCCAAGCAGGTGCAGGTCGACATCGATCCGGTCAAGCTGCAGGCGAAAGGCCTCTCGGCGACCGACATTAGCTCGGCGATCAACGCGCAGAGTCTCGTGTTGCCGGCCGGCACCGCCAAGATGGGG
This sequence comes from Gemmatimonadaceae bacterium, assembly GCA_035569435.1. Taxonomy (GTDB): domain Bacteria; phylum Gemmatimonadota; class Gemmatimonadetes; order Gemmatimonadales; family Gemmatimonadaceae; genus DASRDS01. The sequence goes on along the minus strand of DATMNB010000315.1, from coordinate 6,001 downwards.
ACGCGGGAGTACCAGGTCGCGCTCAACGCTCAACTGCCGATTGCCGACCAGATGAACAACGCCCCGATCAAGATGGTCAACGGGCAGATGGTCTACATCCGGGATGTCGCCAACGTGCGGCTGGGCGCCGGCGTGCAGACCAACATCGTGCGCATCAACGGCCGGCGGAGCGCGTACATCGAGGTCCTCAAGTTCGGGGCGGCGTCGACCATCACCGTCGTCAACAAGATTCGGGGCCTGCTCCCGCTCACGCAGCAGGCGATCCCCCCGGAGATCACGCTCAAGGTCATCGAGGACCAGTCGACCTACGTGCGCTTGGCGATCACCGGCGTGGTCGAGGAGATGGTGATCGCCGGGTGTCTGACCGGCCTCATGATCCTGCTCTTTCTCGGGAGCTGGCGCAGCACGGTCATCGTGGCCTGCTCGATTCCCTTGTCGATCCTGACGTCGGTGGTCGTGCTGTGGGCGCTCGGTGAGACGATCAATCTGCAGTCGCTGGGCGGGCTCGCGCTGGCGGTCGGTATCCTGGTCGACGACGCGACCGTCGAGATCGAGAACGTGCACCGCAACATGGCGCAGGGGAAAAATCTCTTGCAGGCGATCATCGACGCCGCGTCGCAGGTCGCCGTCCCCGCCATTGTCGCCTCGCTGTCGATCTGCATTGTCTTTGTGCCGATCTTTTTTCTCGCCGGTGCATCAGCGGCCTTGTTCAAGCCCCTGGCCCTCGCGGTGATCTTCGCGGTCCTGGCGTCGTACCTCCTGTCGCGCACCCTCGTCCCGACGATGGTGCACCACATGTTGGGCGGCGAGATCGCGCTCTATCAGGGCACCGAGGAAGAGTCGCTGGAGAAGCGACGCCAGGCTGGGTTCCTGTGGCGCATCAACGCCTGGGTCGAGGAGCGGCTCGAGCACTTTCGCCAACGCTACGTGTCGGTGCTCGATCTGGCGTTGGCGCACAGTCGGATCACACTCGGACTGGCCGGCGTGTTCGTGGCGGGCAGTATGGTGCTGATTCCCATGATCGGGGAGGACTTTTTCCCCAGCGTCGATGCCGGCCAGTTCCAGCTGCACGTGCGCGCGCCGGGCGGCACGCGTCTCGAGGAGTCGGAGTTGATCTTTGGCGCCGTCGAGCGGACGATCAAACGGATCGTCCCGCCAAAGGAAATTGAGCTGATGCGCACCAACATCGGTTTGGCCGGCGGTGGCGTGGCGCTGGCGACCGGCGACCTCTCGGTGGTCGGTCCGGCCGATGGGCTGATTCTGGTGTCGCTCGGCGACACCCGCAGCAAGCCGACCGCGTACTATCAGCAGGCGCTGCGCGACACCCTGGCGGTCGAGTTTCCGGAGGAGCAGTTCTGGTACGAGCCAGCCGACATCGTGACCGAGGTCCTGAACCAAGGGCTGGCCGCGCCAATCGACGTGCAGATCGTCGGGCAGGCGCGCGACAGCAACTATCTGATCGCCGAGCAGCTGGCGACTCAGATCCGTCACCTGCCGGGCGCGGGCGACGTCCGCGTCGGCCAGGTCAACGCCGAACCGGAGTTGTTGTTCAACGTCGATCGCGATCGGGCGCAGCAGGTCGGCCTCACGGAATCCAACGTCGCGCAGGCGATGCTCGTCTCGCTCTCCGGCAGCTTCCAGACGTCCCCCAACTTCTTTCTCGATCCAACGAACGGCGTGAACTACACGATCTTCGTGCAGACGCCGCAGTATCGCATCACCTCGATCCCCGACCTGGCGCAGACCCCGATCACGACGTCGGCGAGCGCCAACATCGTGCCCCAGCTGTTCGCCAATCTGGCGACGACCACACGGGTCTCCGTGCCAGCCAGCGTCAACCATTACAACATCAGGCCGGCGTTCGATGTGTACGCTGGCCCGATCGGCGGCCGCGACCTCGGGGGACTGGCGCAGGATATTCAGACAATTGTCAATCACACCAAGCTGCCGCGCGGATCGATCATCACGATTCGAGGGCAGGTCCAGAACATGCGACAATCGTTCAATGGGCTGATCGGGGGCATCCTGGCCGCGCTCCTCTTGGTCTTCATCCTGCTGGTGGTCAACTTCCAGACCTGGCTCGACCCGATCGTCATCATCGGGGCCCTCCCTGGCGCGCTCGCAGGGGTGCTGTGGGCGCTCTTTGTCACGCGCACACCGTTCAGCGTCCCGGCGCTCATGGGCACGATCATGTCACTTGGCGTGGCGACATCGAACAGTGTGTTGTTGATCACCTTTGCCGATGACGGCCGCCGCGGCGGGTACTCGGCGCATGACGCGGCCATCGAGGCCGGGTCGACACGGCTCCGCCCGGTCATGATGACGGCGCTGGCGATGATCATCGGGATGATCCCGATGGCGTTGGCGCTGTCCGACGGCGGTGCCGAGAACGCGCCGCTCGGCCGCGCCGTCATCGGCGGCCTCATCATCGCCAGTCTGTTCACGTTGATCATCGTGCCCACGCTGTACGCCACGATTCGCAAGAACGAGCCATTGCACGAGATCACGTTGCCCGAGGCGACTCCGATCGAGGACCAGTTCAAAGCGCCCGATACGGGAGGAGCCCAGCATGCCTGAGCCAACTGCCGCGCCGACCGCCCACCACCCGCACCCGTCGCGTCGCGCCATCATGACGGGGGCGATCATCGCCGTCGTCCTGCTGTTGGCGTTCATTCTGATCGGCTATGTGCCGCGCCGCGCGCGCGACAAGGATCTGGCGGCCCGCGCCCAGGCCGCGGTGTTGGCCGACAGTATTCGGATTGTCAACGTGACCCGCGTGGATCGAGCGGATGCGGCCTCCGAGCTCAGTCTGCCGGGCACGCTGCAGTCGAGCCGAACGTCCCCAGTGTACGCCCGTTCCTCGGGCTACGTGCGCCGCTGGTACGCCGACATCGGCCAGCACGTGCACACCGGGCAGATGCTCGCGGACATTTACGCCCCCGATCTCGACCAGCAGCTCGCCCAGTCACGGCAGTTCCTCAACAATCAGCGCGCCACGCTGGCGCTCAATGCCGTCACGCTGGCGCGTTGGAAGGTCCTCTACCAGGACAGCGCGGTGACGCACCAGGAGCTCGATCAGTTTCAGGCGACCTACGATGCGTCGGTGGCCAGCGTCGCGGCGGCGGTCGCCGATGTGCAACGGCTCGAGTCGCTCGTCGGGTACGAGCGGGTGACCGCGCCCTTCACTGGCGTTATCACGTCGCGGAACGTCGAGAACGGGACCTTTGTCACCGGGACCGGGACGTCGAGCGCGCCGCAGCCGGCTGGGCAGGGTGGCAATACGCTGTCCGGCACGCAGATCACCGGGCAGCTGTTCACGGTCTCGGCGATCGACACGATTCGCGTGTACGTCGGCGTCCCGCAGTCGTACGCACCATCAGTGCAGCCCGGGGGGCCGGCGTTGCTCGAGGTGGCGGAGCTGCGGGGGCGCACGTTTGCCGGGCGCGTGGCGCGGACGGCGAACGCGGTCGACTTCTCGTCGCGGACGTTGTTGACCGAGGTCGATATCGCCAATCCCTCCGGCGCGCTCCTCCCCGGGATGTATGGGCAAGTGCACTTTCGGTTTGATCGGACGTCGCCGCCGCTGCTCATCCCCGGGACGGCAATGATTTATCGGCTGCACGGCGCGCAAGCGGCGGCCGTCGGGCCGGACTCGGCGCTGCATTTTCGGAACCTGCTCATTGGTCGTGACTACGGAACGGTCATCGAAGTCGATTCGGGTCTGACCGACAACGACTACGTGGTGTCGCAGCCATCGGATGGGTTGCGCAACGGGCAGCGGGTGCACGCCCGGCTCGAGCCCGAGGCGGGTGCGCCGGGCGACAACCCCGCCGGGACGGCGGTGCCGCCGCCGGCGCCGTCCGCGGCGGGGCGTGCTCCAGCGCCGGCGTCAGCGCCGGCGACTCCCGCACCGGCGACTCCCGCACCGGCTGCGATTCCGGCTCCCGCGCGGTCCGCGACCAAAATACCGGCCGGGAGCACGTACAAGCCGCCACCTGAGGTGAACGAGGGATTCCCGGGCGCGCCGGTACCAGCCCCGCCGTCAGCCAACGCGCCGCCACACTAGGAAACGCGACCTATATTTTCGGCCGTGCGTCTCCTGGTCGGCGACATCGGCGGTACGAATGCGCGGCTCGCCACGGTGGAGGCGACCGCCGCGGGCATGGTCGTCCTCCGCCAGCAGACGCTCAGCAGCCGCAAGTACGCGACGTTTGGCCGCACGGTGCTCGACTTTGGCGTCGATCCCGGCGTCGTTGGCGCGTGCTTCGCCATCGCCGGGCCGGTGGTCGACGGCGAGGTGCACACGTCCAACCTCCCGTGGACGATCCATGACAAGGAGCTGGCCGCCGAGATCGGCGTCCCGCACACGCGTCTGATCAACGACTTTGACGCCGTCGGCCACGGCGTCACGCGTCTCGGGCCCAACGATGTCGTCGCGCTGCAGCCCGGCGTTCCGGTCGCTGACGGGACGATCGCGCTCATCGGCCCAGGGACGGGGCTCGGACAGGCGATCCTGGTGCGTGGCGCTGGCGGGTATCGCGTCGTGCCGTCCGAGGGTGGCCACGCGACGCTGGCCGCGCGCACCGAGACCGAATGGGGGCTCGTGCGCTATCTCTCCGAGCGCTATGGCGCGCACATCTCGTATGAGCGGGCGATCTCGGGGCCGGGGCTCGTCAACATCTATCAGTATGTGGTGGACCGCGGGCTGGCGCGGACCAGTGCTGCCGTGGCCGCCGAGCTGGCGACGGACATTCCGGCCGCCGTCATCACGCGGCATGCGATCGAGGGGACGGACGCGGCGTGCACGGTGGCCGCCGAGCTCTTCGTGGCGCTCTTTGGGTCGCAGGCCGGCAATTTTGCGCTGACGGCACTGGCGACGGGCGGCGTGTATCTCGCCGGCGGTGTGTCGCGCCGCGTGCTACCGCTCCTCGAGCGCGGCGCGTTCCTCCGGCACTTCGCTGACAAGGGCCGGTTCAGCCATCTGCTCGCGGCTGTACCGGTCTATGTGATCGTGACCGATGATGTCGGGCTGTTGGGGGCCGCCGCGGTCGCGGCGGTGGACGGCGGGGTCGTCTAGTCGGCCTGATAGTAGGCCGAGATGGTCCACTGGGCGAGCGCATCGCGGAGCCTGCGCACGGAGCGGGCCGGCGCGCCGCGGACTAGTGCTTTGACCTGGGCGACGACCGTCGCCACGGGGATGCCCTCATCGCGGAGGGACGTGGCGTAGGCAACGACGGCCTCGCGGCAGGCGGCGAGGCGGGCGCTGCGCTCGACGCGCGAGACGGCCGTGGTTTCTTCTGCTTCCATTGCGCGAACGACTGCTTCCTGCGCTCGACTTCGGCGCGGGGCGATGGTGGTGGGGGCATCGAGGGTCAAGACGGTGTCGTTGGCCGGGTCCGCATGCGTCATGTCTATGTCTCCATAAGGAGCGCCTAATTCGGCGCCCCTCAAAAAGCCGATTTCGGGTCGTTCACGCAAGCTACAAGCCGGCATGACCGTGCCATGCCATCAGGAAAATTGCCGCTGCGGCAGAGCTCGGTGCAGTGGCCCGAATCACCACGCCGTCCGCCGGTGGACCCCCACTGGGGCCTGTCAGGAGCGGCGTCTGGTGAAGAAACCGGCCGTCGACAAGTTGCCGGACGACAAACATGGCCACATCCGCCCGTGAGATCCGGCCCGCCCGCACGCCATCCAAGTCGTTGAGTGCCAGGAAGTTACTTGACGCGGGCCCATCGGTGAGAAACCCCGGTCGCACGACGATCCAGTCGAGGCCGCTCCCCCTGAGGATCGCTTCCTGACGATCTTTGTCCTCATAGACGGTGCGGAGGACGAAGGGGAGAAAGATCCGGTCGTACAGGAATCCCCCGTGTCCCCGACTGTTCCCACAGCCGATGCCGGTAATACAGATGATCCGGCGGACGCCGTGCGCGGCCATGGCTTGGGTGATGTGCCTGGTGCCCTCCGAGAAGACGGTGACTGGGCGGCGGCTCGGCGGCGAGCC